>DATJVS010000202.1:0-16240 GCA_035501715.1 Usitatibacter sp. | reverse complement strand
GCCGCACATGCCCGTGCACCTGGGCTCCATGGGCGAGAGCGTGAAGACTGTCGTGCGCAAGAACCTCGGGAAGATGAAGCCCGGCGACGTGTACGTGCTGAACGATCCGTACAACGGCGGCACGCACCTGCCGGACGTGACGGTGGTGACGCCGGTGTTCGACGACGATGGAAAGGAGATCCTGTTCTATGTCGGGTCCCGTGGCCACCACGCCGACATCGGAGGCATCACGCCCGGCTCCATGCCGCCGTTCTCCAGGACGGTGGAAGAGGAGGGCGTGCTGCTGGACAACGTGAAGCTCGTCGAGAACGGCCGCATGCTCGAGGCCGAGTTCCGCGCGCTCCTCGCCTCGGCGAAATACCCGGCGCGCAATCCCGACCAGAACGTGGCCGACGTGCGGGCGCAGATCGCCGCCAACGAGAAGGGCGCGCACGAGTTGAAGCGCATGGTCGCCCACTTCGGCCTGGAGGTCGTGCAGGCATACATGCGCCACGTGCAGGACAACGCCGAGGAGTGCGTGCGCCGCGTGATCGGCGTGCTGAAGGACGGCGAGTTCGCCTATCCCATGGACAACGGCGCCGTCATCAAGGTGAAGGTGTCCATCGGCGCGGACCGGCGAAGCGCCACGGTGGACTTCACCGGCACGAGCGCGCAGCTCGCGAGCAACTACAACGCGCCCTCGGCGGTGGTCTATGCCGCGGTGCTCTACGTATTCCGCACGCTCGTGGACGACGACATCCCTCTCAATGCCGGGTGCCTGAAGCCGCTGGAGGTGATCGTGCCCGAGGGCTCGATGCTCAATCCCCGCCCGCCCGCTGCCACGGTCGCGGGCAACGTGGAGACCTCCCAGTGCCTCACGGACGCGATCTACGGCGCCCTGGGCGTGATGGCCGCTTCATACGGCACGATGAACAACTTCACATTCGGCAACGAGCGCTACCAGTACTACGAGACGATTTCCGGCGGCACCGGCGCGGGGCCGGGCTTCGACGGCACCGACGCGGTGCAGGCGCACATGACCAACTCGCGCCTCACGGACCCGGAGGTGCTCGAATGGCGCTTTCCGGTGCGCATCGACAGCCATGAGATCCGCGCCGGCAGCGGCGGAAAGGGCGAATGGCACGGCGGCAACGGCGCCACGCGCCGCGTGCGCTTCCTCGAGCCCATGACGGCCGCGATACTTGCCGGCCACAGGATCGTCCCGCCCTATGGGATGGCCGGAGGCGAGCCCGGGGACGTCGGCCGCAACTGGGTAGAGCGCGCCGACGGCTCGCGCACCGAGCTTGAGTACGCCGACGAGACGCAGGTGGCGCGCGGCGACGTGTTCGTCATCGAATCTCCGGGCGGCGGAGGCTTCGGAAAAGCGTCCGATTGACTTTTGTCGCGGAAGTGATACACGCCGTGGGCTGTGTGCGAAATTTCGCTTCCTCGCGAATTTCCGCACGCGTAAAATAGGAACCTTTTCCGCCGCGAACGCAAACAGCGTTGAAGATCGGCCCCATCACACTCAGGAACAATCTCATCGTCGCGCCCATGGCGGGCGTGACGGATCGCCCTTTCCGCTCGCTTTGCAAGAAAATGGGCGCGGGAATGGCGGTTTCGGAGATGGTGGCGTCGAATTCGCTGCTCTGGGGCTCGGAAAAGACAATCCGCCGCGGCAACCACGAGGGCGAAGTGGAGCCCAAGGTGATCCAGATCGCCGGCGCGGACCCGGAAATGATGGCCGAGGCCGCGAAATACAACGTGGACAAGGGCGCGGACATCATCGACATCAACATGGGCTGCCCCGCCAAGAAGATCTGCAACGTGTACGCGGGCTCGGCGCTGCTGCAGAACGAGCCGCTCGTGGCGAGGATCGTCGATGCCGTGGTGAAAGCGGTCGATGTCCCGGTAACGCTCAAGATCCGCACCGGCTGGAACAAGGAAAACCGCAATGCGTTGCGCGTCGCGAAGATCGCCGAAGATCACGGCATCCGGTCGCTCGCGATGCATGGGCGCACGCGCGCCTGCATGTACACGGGAGACGCGGAGTACGACACCATCCGCGCCGTGAAGCAGTCGGTCTCCATTCCGGTCGTCGCCAATGGCGACATTTCCTCGCCCGAGAAGGCGAAATTCGTGCTCGAGTACACCGGGGCGGACGCCGTCATGATCGGCCGGGCGGCCCAGGGGCGTCCCTGGATCTTCCGCGAGATCGCCCATTACCTCGAGACCGGAAACCATTTGCCCCCGCCGGACGTCGCGGAAATCCACGGCGTCCTGGAGGGTCACCTGCACGACCTCTATGCCTTCTACGGCAAGGAGCGCGGCACGCGGGTGGCCCGCAAGCACATCAGCTGGTACACGAAGGGTCTCAAGAACTCCGCCGTGTTCCGTGCCCGGATGAACACCCTCGAGAACGCCGAGATGCAGCTCGCTGCCGTGAAGGATTTCTTCGGCGGGCTGCTCGCGCACTCGGCGCGCCTCGAATACGACGAAGAGGTGGCCCTTGCAGCCTAGAAAAAGATACGAAGGGAGGACGGAAGTGCGCGACAACGAGCTCACCTCCACGGTGCGCAAGGTCATGCGCCAGTACTTCAAGGACCTGGACGGCGAAAAGGCCTCGGGCATCTACGACATGGTGGTGCTCGCGGTCGAGAAGCCCATGCTGGAAGTGGTCATGTTCCAGGCCCAGGGCAACCAGACGCGCGCGGCGCAGCTGCTGGGCCTGAACCGCAACACGCTCAGGAAGAAGCTCCAGCAGCACGGACTCGATTGAAGGTCCAGCGCGCCCTCATCAGCGTCAGCGACAAGACGGGCGTCATCGAATTCGCCAGGGCGCTCCTCACCCACGGCGTCGAGATCATCTCCACGGGCGGCACCGCGCAGCTGCTCAAGCTGAACGGCGTCGTGGTGAAGGAAATCTCCGAGTTCACGGGCTTTCCCGAGATGATGGAAGGGCGCGTGAAGACGCTGCATCCCAAGGTGCACGGCGGCATCCTCGCGCGGCGCGACAAGGCCGACCACGTGAAGTCGATGGAGGATCACGGCATCCTGCCCATCGACATGGTGGTGGTGAACCTCTATCCCTTCGCGCAGGCCGTGGCCAAGCCTGGCTGCACGATGGAGGACGCCATCGAGAACATCGACATCGGCGGGCCGGCGATGGTGCGCGCGGCGGCCAAGAACCACGAGTTCGTGGCGGTGGTGACGGATCCCGCCGACTACGCGCCGATCCTCGCGAAGATGAAGGCGTCGAAGGGCAAGCTCGATTTCGACGAGCGCTTCCGCCTCGCCGCCAAGGCCTTCAGCCACACCGCCGAATACGACGGCATGATCTCCTCGTGGCTCACGGCGCGCGACGCCAACGGCAAGGCGCGCGAGTTCCCGGAGCGGTTCAACATGCAGCTTCGCCTGGCGCAGACGCTGCGCTACGGCGAGAACCCGCACCAATCGGCCGCGTTCTACGTCGAGCGCGACCCGCCGCGGGGAACGCTGGCGTCGTTCAGGCAGCTGCAGGGCAAGGAGCTCTCGTACAACAACATCGCGGATGCGGACGCGGCATGGGAATGCTGCCGCACGTTCGACGTGCCGGCCTGCGTGATCGTCAAGCACGCGAATCCCTGCGGCGTGGCGATCGCGGGCACCGTGCTCGAGGCCTATCGCAAGGCGTTCATGACGGATCCGACTTCGGCCTTCGGCGGCATCCTCGCGTTCAACCGCGCGGTCGATGAAGCGACGGCGCGCGAGATCACCGAAGTGAACAGGCAGTTCGTCGAGGTGCTGATCGCGCCATCGTACGAGGCGGGCGCGCTCGAGCTCTTCAAGGCGAAGCAGAACGTGCGCCTGCTCGCCATCGAGGTGGCGAAGGACATGAACCGCCTCGACATGAAGCGCGTGGGCGGCGGGCTGCTCGTGCAGACCCCCGACGACTTCGACGTCTCCGAGCTTCGCATCGTCACGAAGCGCGATCCGGCCAAGGACGAGATGAACGACCTGGTGTTCGCCTTCCGCGTGGCCAAGTTCGTGAAGTCCAACGCCATCGTCTTCTGCAAGGGCGGCATGACGCTGGGCGTGGGCGCGGGCCAGATGAGCCGCGTCGATTCCACCCGCATCGCTTCCATCAAGGCGAAGAACGCGGGGCTTTCGCTGCGCGGCTCGGCGGTGGCGTCCGATGCGTTCTTCCCGTTCCGCGACGGCCTGGACGTCGTCGCGCGGGCGGGAGCGAAGGCCGTGATCCAGCCCGGCGGCAGCGTGCGCGACAAGGAAGTGATCGCCGCCGCCGACGAGCACGGGATCGCGATGGTGTTCACCGGGATGCGCCACTTCCGCCACTAGCGGCGAATGAAACTTCTCGTCATCGGATCCGGAGGCCGCGAGCACGCCATCGCCTGGAAGCTCGCCGGATCTCCGAAGGTCTCGCGTGTCTATGTCGCGCCCGGCAACGCCGGCACCGCGCGCGAGGATGGCCTCTTCAACGTCGAGCTCTCGGCGTTCCCCGACCTCATCAGGTTCGCGAAGGACGAGGGCATCCACGCGACGGTGGTCGGCCCCGAGGGTCCACTCGCCGCCGGCATCGTCGATGCGTTCCGCGACGCGGGGCTGCGCGTCTTCGGGCCGACGAAGGCCGCGGCGCAGCTCGAATCGTCCAAGGATTTCGCCAAGCGCTTCATGAAGCGCCATGGCATTCCCACGGCGCGCCATGAGACGTTCACCGATGCAAAAGCTGCGCACGCGTACCTCGACCGGCACGGCGCGCCGATCGTGATCAAGGCCGACGGCCTCGCGGCGGGCAAGGGCGTGGTGGTCGCGGCCACGGCGAAGGAAGCGCACGAGGCCATCGACATGATGCTCGCCGGCAACAAGCTGGGCGACGCCGGCCATCGCGTCGTGATCGAGGAGTTCATGGCGGGCGAGGAGGCGAGCTTCATCGTCATGGTGGACGGAAAGAACGTGCTGCCGCTCGCCTCGAGCCAGGACCACAAGCGCATCTTCGACGGCGACCTGGGCCCGAACACGGGCGGCATGGGCGCGTATTCGCCCGCGCCGGTCGTGACGCCCGAGGTGCACGCGCGCGTGATGCGCGAGATCGTCGATCCCACCGTGAAGGGCATGGATTCCGACGGGATCCCTTTCACCGGTTTCCTCTACGCCGGCCTCATGATCGACGAGTCGGGCGCGCCGCGCGTCGTGGAATTCAACTGCCGCATGGGAGACCCGGAGACGCAGCCCATCTTCATGCGGATGAAGAGCGACTTCCTCGAGCTCGTGGACCACGCCATCGAGGGAGCGCTCGACCGCATCGAGGCGCAATGGGACCGCCGTGCCGCGCTGGGCGTGGTGCTCGCGGCGGCCGGCTATCCGGATTCGCCGCGCAAGGGCGACGAGATCACGGGCCTTCCGAAGGACGAGGACGACTTCCACATCTTCCACGCGGGAACGGCGTTGAAGGACGGCAAGGTCGTCACCAGCGGCGGGCGGGTGCTGTGCGTGACGGCGCTCGGCGACAAGGTGAAGATCGCCGCGGAGCGCGCCTACGAAGTCGCCAGCGGCATCCGCTTCGACGGCATGCAGTACCGCAAGGACATCGGGCACCGCGCATTCGGACGGCGATGACGAAGAAATCTCCCGTTCGGCTCACCGCGGTCCGCGACTATCTCACGGGCCTGCAGGACTCGATCGTCGCGCGCCTGGAGTCGCTCGACGGCAAGCGCTTCGGCCGCGACGAGTGGAAGCGCCCCGGAGGCGGCGGCGGAGTGTCGCGCATCCTCGAGGACGGCGATCTCTTCGAGCGCGCCGGCGTGGGTTTCTCGCACGTGGCCGGCAGGAAGCTTCCGCCCTCGGCGAGCGCGCATCGCCCGGGCATCGCGGGCGCTCCATGGGGCGCGATGGGCGTCTCGCTCGTCCTGCATCCGCGCAATCCCTTCGTGCCGACGGTGCACATGAACGTGCGATTCTTCCGCGCGAAGGCGAAGAAGGGGGACGTGTGGTGGTTCGGCGGCGGCATGGACCTCACGCCCTACTATCCTTTCGAGGAAGACTGCGTGCACTTCCACCGCGTCAATCGCGACGCGCTCGCACCGTTTCCCGGCCTGCACGCGCGCTTCAAGAAGGCCTGCGACGCGTATTTCTTCCTGAAGCATCGCAACGAGCCGCGCGGCATCGGCGGGACGTTCTTCGACGATTTCGACGAGGGCGGATTCGAGACCGCGTTCGCCGTGATGCGCGCCGTGGGCGATGCGTTCCTGCCCGCGTACGTGCCGATCGTCGAGCGTCGCCGCGGCGCGAAGTATGCCGGGCGCGAGCGCGACTTCCAGGCCTATCGCCGCGGGCGCTACGTCGAGTTCAACCTCGTATGGGATCGCGGCACGCTCTTCGGCCTGCAGTCGGGCGGGCGCGCGGAGTCGATCCTCATGTCGCTGCCGCCGACGGTGAAGTGGCGCTACGACTGGAAACCGGAGCGCGGCTCGCCGGAAGCGAAGCTCTACGAGATCCTCGCGCCGCGCGATTGGGCCAACGCGTGATGTTCGATTTCGAGCGCCGCCACCAGAAGCTCGCGAGCCCCGGGCTGTATCGCAAGCGGCTCGTGCGCTCGGCGATGTTCGGCCTGTACATGGTCGTCATCTCGCTCGCGGTGGGCATGGCCGGATACATGTACTTCGAGGGCCTCGCGTTCATCGACGCCTTCGAGAACGCGGCCATGATCCTCTCGGGCATGGGCCCGCTGCACAACCCGACGAGCACCGCCGGCAAGATATTCGCGGGCTTGTACGCGCTCTATTCGGGCTTCGCGGTGCTGGTGATCGCGGCGATCGTCTTCGCGCCCGTGATCCACCGGGTGATGCACCGCTTCCACATCGAGGAAAGCCGGGAAGGCTAGGGCGCCACGCCCTCGAGCAGGATCAGGCGCGAGTTGCTGTTGGCGATGCGAAGCGCCTTGGGCTTTTCGTATTCCGGCGAGTCGTACCACTGGCGCGCCGCTTCCACCGTCGGGAACTCGATGATCACGCGCCGGCGCTGGGGCCAGTCGCCCTCGAGCGGGGTGTTGGCGCCGCCGCGCGAGAGGAACTTGCCGCCGAACTTCTCGATTGTCGCGGGGACCATCGCCGCGTAGTTCTTGTAGCCCTCGGGATTGGTGACTTCCACTTCCGCCAGGATGTAGCCGCGCATCTCGCTTCCTCCTCTTCGTCAGATCTTATCGTAAGCCTCGCGCACCGGCCCGGCGCCATGGGTCTTCTCGAGGCGACGGACGATGAAGTGGCCGCGCGCCATGTCCTGGTAGTGGCCGATGAAGATTGTGTTGATGAGCGCGCCGCCGGCGGCGCCGATCACGGGCACGAGCTGCGCGGCGGCCTTCTCGGACACGACGATGCCGAAGCGCGCGGCGATGAGGCTCACGAGGCGCACGATGGCGGGGCCGCCGCCTTTCGCGACCCCTTTCTGCGCGATGTACCTGGTGGCCTCGCTGACCGCTCCGGCGAGCGCCGCCCGCGCGGCGAAATAGGCGGACTCGGCTTCGTCGTCGCGGCGATCCATGGGGCTGCCGAGCGCGAACACCGCGAGGCATTCGACCCTCGTGTCGATATGGCGCGGGTTCGAGCCTTCGCTCGCCGCGATGTCGGCGATCGAGCGCAGGATGAGTCCCGTCGAAACGGGAAGCTCCAGCGCGAGCCCGCCCAGGCCGAGCGCGCCGCCGATCGCGCCGGACATCGCGGCCGCGACCTTGTGCGACCTCTCGGAAGACTTCTTGCCGGGCGCTTCGCCCAGCGAGCGCACGGCGAGGGCGAGCGCGGTCCTCAGCGCCGCTTCCGAGATGGCGTGGATCGCCTTCTGCGCGGGCGAGGGCAGCAGCTTGAGCCCCTTTTCCACCGGCGCGCCCGCGAGCGACGATAGCCGCATCGCGATGCCGGGCGTTTCCAGCAATCGCTTGGCGCGCCCGAGGTCTTCGAGCTCGGTCTTCGACAGCGGCATCGGGGCCTAGTAGGTGTAGGTGAGCGTGAGCCAGGTCTTGCGGATGGCGTCGTTCGTGGTGCCCGGGCCCGGATCGTAGCGCGCGTACTGCAGCCGCGCCTCGAGCCCGCCCATGATGGACCACGTGAGCCCCACGTCGTTCTCGCGCCCGAAGTCGAGGCCCCCGAAGTCCGAGCGGAACTTGTGCGCCTCGCCGTAGAACGTGAGCGGGTCGAGAAACTGCCAGCGCACCGTGAGCCACTGGTCGCGAAGGCCCTGTCGAGGGGTGGTGAAGAAGCTCAACGTCCATCCGTTGTACCGGTAGAAATCCGTGAGCGGCATCTGCACGCCGTACTGGCCGTTGTTGCTGCCCTTCACCTCGTAGTCGTAGCGAACGGTCCAGCGCTCGGCCGCGGCGCCGGCCCCGAGGCGCCAGTAGTTCGCATCGACGCGCGAGTCGCCGTTCGCGTAGGGACGCTGCTCGGCATACTCGGCGAGGTAGGGAATGTCGATTCCCTCGAGGTGCGCCGCACCCACGGCCTTCGCGCCGATCACGCGATTGGAGTTGTCGGCGAAGCCGGTGAACGCGCCGTTGGCCGCCTGGTCATGGAGCACCGCGTACGCGGCGATCGAGTGACCTTCCCACGGATTCCACGCCGCGCGAAGCGTCGTGAGGCGCAGGTCGTTGGTCACGCCGGAGGTGTTGCGCACCTTCGTGTAGTAGCCCGCCTCGAATTCGGTCTTCTCGAGCCCGTCCCAGGAGGCCCACGCGCCTTCGAAGAGCTGCGGGATCTGGCGGAAGTCGTTGTCGCTCACCCAGCGCTGGTTGTCGAGGCGCACGACCTGGCGCCCGAGCTTCACGTGCACGCCCGCGTCGTCGTCCGAGTATTCGGCGTAGGCCTGGTTCACGCCGGTGTAGACGGGATCGGGCAGCAGCGGATAAGGCGAGCTCGCGATCTGCGCGGGATCGTCGTTGAACTGCTTGGCGCCGATGTGCGATGTGTTGATCGCCTCGAGGCGCACGCGAAAGCCGTAGTAGGGCGCGGTGACCCAGCCCAGGACCGTTCGCATCGTGCCGCCCTCGCCGGTCTCGGAATAGTCGCCCTCGTCGAGCCGGTTGTAGCGCGGGCGCAGCTCGATCACCGGCCGGCCGCTCGCGATCGCATCCGGAATGCCGAGGCTTCCTCCACTGTCCTGGGAGTAACCAGGTGCTGCGGCGCCGAATCCCGTTGCCGCGAGGACAATGGCCCACCGTATCGTCTTCGGCACGACTAGAATAGGCGTCTCCCACAACGGACTCGCCGAAGTCTCCGCCAGCTTGCAGACGATGTCCAGACTCGCGGCCGCATTCGCCGTGTCGTGCATGGCGCTTTGCGGCGCGGGCCACGCCGCTACGCTCGAGGTCGAGGTGCGCGACAGCGCGGGCGCCCCCGTCCCTGACGCGGCCGTCTATGCGATGCCCGCGACGGGCCCCACGGAGGCCCGCGGCAAGGTGGTGGAGATCCAGCAGATCGACCGCGAGTTCGTCCCGTACCTCACCGTGATCCAGACGGGCACCACCGCGACATTCCCCAACCGCGACCCGATCCTGCACCACGTGTACTCGTTCTCGCCGGCCAAGTCCTTCGAGATCAAGCTCTACTCGGGCCGCAGCCCCAGCGAGGTCACGTTCGACAAGCCGGGCGTGGTGACGCTAGGCTGCAACATCCACGACTGGATGATCGGCTACGTGCTCATCGTATCGACACCCCATTTCGCCCGGACCGACGCGAGCGGCACGGCGCGCCTGCGCGACCTTCCCACGGGAAGCTACGAGGTGCAGGCGTGGCATCCGCGCCAGCGCGAGGCGGCCCCGGCCCAGTCGCTCGCGCTCGAGGCCGGCGCGACGCGCTCCGTGGCGTTCAGGATGGACGTCGCGCCGCGCAAGGTGAAGTACAAGCCGCCCCTCGACCGGTTGAAGTACTGATGGCGGGCCCCGGGGAAGGTGGAGCCCTCGTGAAGCTGAACAGCCTCGGCACGCGCATCGTGCTGTTCTTCGTGGCGCTGCTCGTGCTCGTCCAGGGGCTGGGCGCGTTCCTCGTGATCCAGGCCAACGCGCAGATCGCGCGCCAGGCGATGGACCAGGAGCTCGAGCAGGGCGAGCGCGTGTTCAAGCAGCTGCTCGCGCAGAACCAGGCGCGCCTCGAGCAGGGCGCGGGCATCCTCTCGGCGGACTTCGCGTTCCGGCAGGCCATCGCCACCAACGACACGGGCACGATCCTCTCGGTGCTGCGCAACCACGGCGCTCGCGTGGGCGCGAGCGTGATGACGCTCGCTTCCCTGGAGAACATCGTGCGGGCCGACACGCTCGATCCCGTGCGCATCGGCAAGCCATTCGCGTTTCCCGACCTGATCCGCCTCGCGAGCGTCGAGGGCCGCGCCTCGTCCATCGTGATCCGCGAAGGCAGGCTCTACCAGCTCGTGGTCGTGCCCGTGCTCGCGCCCGAGCCCATCGCCTGGGTGGGCCTCGCCTTCGAGGTGGACGACAACCTCGCCAAGGACCTGCACCAGCTGACCGGCCTCGAGGTCACGTTCGCGAGCCGCACCGAAGGGCCCTGGCACCTGCACGCGTCGACGCTCGCCCCCGAGCTGCGCGTGAGCCTGGAAGGAGCGCTCTCCGGCGACGACGGCATCGGCGCGAACCTGCTCGACGTGGGCGGCGAGCAATACGAGACGCGCGTGGTGCCCCTGGAGTCGCGCCCCGACAAGCGCGTCGTCGCGATCCTGCAGAAGTCGCTCCAGGTGGGGCTCGCTCCCTTCCATCGCATCAGCGCGTCGTTCTTCTGGCTCACGCTGGGCGGCCTCATCCTGCTCGTGGGCGGCAGCCTCGTCATCGCCGGCGGCATCACGCGCCCCGTGCACCGCCTCGCCGATGCCGCGCGGCGCGTCCAGCAGGGCGACTACACGCGCCACGTGCAGGTCGAGAACCGCGACGAGATCGGCGAGCTCGCGGTGAGCTTCAACCACATGCTCGACGGGATCGTGAGCCGCGAGAAGGAGATCCTGCGCCTCGCCTACGAGGACGGCCTCACGGGCCTTCCCAACCGCGCCATGTTCTACGAGCAGCTCGAGCAGGCCACGCGCCTCGCCAAGCGCGGCAGCCACGCGGTGGCGGTGATGCTGCTCGACATGGACCGCTTCAAGGCGATCAACGACACGCTCGGCCACACCGTGGGCGACCAGGCGCTGCGCGAGGTGGGCGATCGCGTGCGCAAGGCGTTGCGCGAGTCCGACGTCGTTGCGCGCCTCGGTGGCGACGAGTTCGCGGTGCTCCTCGCCACGGGCGGCGCCGACGCGCCCAAGGTGGTCGCCGAAAAGATCCACAAGGCGCTCGAGGAGCCGCTCGTGATCGACGGCCAGCCCATGGACATGACGGCCTCCATCGGCATCGCGCGCTTCGGCGAGCACGGGGAGGAGGCCGACGCGCTGCTTCGCGCCGCCGACGTCGCGATGTACGAGGCCAAGCGCACCAAGTCGCGCTACGCGATCTACGACCCGAGCCACGACGAGCGCCGCCAGGAGTTCCTCACGCTGCTGGGGGAGCTGCGCCGCGCCGTGGACGCGGGCGAGCTGGTCCTGCACTACCAGCCGAAGATGAGCCTCGTGGAGGACCGCGTGACTTCAGTGGAAGCGCTGGTGCGCTGGCGCCACCCGAAGCGCGGCGTCGTGCCGCCGTCGGACTTCATTCCCTTCGCGGAGCAGACCGGCTATATCAGCGCGATCACGCGCTGGGTGCTCGCGCGCGCCATCGAGCAGTGCGGCGTGTGGGAGCGCACGGGGCTTCGCATCCGCATGTGCGTGAACGTCTCGGCGCGCGACCTGCGCCTCGAGGACGAGCTCGTGCACGTGATCTCCTCGAGCCTGCAGGCGGCCGAGCTTCCCGCGGGAATGCTCTGCCTCGAGATCACCGAGAGCGCGCTCATGGAAGATCCGCGCGGCGCGCAGGCGACGCTGCGCAAGCTGCGCGAGCTGGGCGTGGCCACCTCCATCGACGACTACGGCACGGGCTACTCGTCGCTCGCCTACATCAAGCAGCTCGCCGTGAACGAGTTGAAGATCGATCGCGCGTTCGTCGCGGGCATGGAGGCCGACCAGCGCAACGCCGCCATCGTGCGCTCGACCATCGAGCTCGGCCACAACCTCGGTCTCACCGTCGTGGCCGAGGGCGTCGAGACCGACCACGAGCTCGCGGAGCTTCGCCGCTACGGATGCGACGCGGCGCAGGGATACCTGTTCGCGCGGCCGATGCCCGCCGCGGCGCTCGAGCGCTGGCTAAGCGGAGCTCGAGACAAGCCGCCCGGGCAGCGCGCCGACATCCTGGGCGAGGTTTGAGCCGCCGCGCTGCTGCTTGTACGCCGCGTGATGGCGCAGCGCTTCCGAGACGTGCGCGCGCAGGTCCTTCGCGTTGATGGGCTTGGCGAGGAAGCGGTAGATCTGCGCCTGGTTGATGAGCTCGACCACGATCTCGGAGTCGGGCTCGTCGGCCACCAGGATCGAGAGCGTCTCGGGGCGCTTGGCCTTCACCAGGCGGAAGAGCTTCACGAGGTCTTCCTTGCCCGCCTTCATGTCGGCCACGATCGCGGCGTACTCGTTGGACTGCAGCAGTTTCGCCGCCTCGGGCACGTTGGCCACGAGCTTCACGGACGCTTCTCCCGCGACGAGGCGCTCGAGCCCGCGCGCGAGGGCGTCGGAAGGATCGATCACCAGGATCGAGCCCGAGCGCGGCGAGACGTCGGGGGTTGGAGTGCGCGCCGCGAGACGGCTCGCGAGCGCGGCCGCGTCGGCGAGCGTGGCCTTGATCTCGTCGTTGTCCCAGGGCTTCTTCACGAAGCGAAAGACCTCGCCTTCGTTGATCGAGCCCACCATGGCGGCGAGGTCGGAGTAGCCGGTGAGCAGGAGGCGCACCGAGTGCGGCCAGTGCTTGCGCACTTCGCGCAGGACTTCCACGCCCGTCATGCCCGGCATGCGCTGGTCGCTCACGACGATGGGGGCCGGTTCCTTGCGCAGCAACGCGAGCGCCTCCTCGCCGTTGCCCGCGACCGCCACGTCGTAGTCGTTGCGGAAGAGCGTGCGCAGCCCGTTGAGGATGCGCTCGTCGTCGTCCACGAAGAGCACGCGCATCTTGGTGGACGCGAGCTTGCTGGGCGCGGGCGCCGGAGGTTGCGCGATGAGCTTGGCCTTCTCGGCGAGCGAAGGCTTCGCTTCGGGCGTGGGTTTCGCTTCTGGCGCAGGCTTCGCTTCGGGCGCGGGCTTCGGCGCGGCGGCGGGCTCCTGCGCGGGCTTGTCGGGACGCGGTTCGAGCGAGAGCTCGACTTTCGGCGCGGGCGCTGCCGGCGCCGGCGCGGGTTTCGCGGCAGGTGCCGGGGCAGGCTTCGCCGCGGCAGCAGCGGGAGCGGGAGCCGGCTTGGCGGGCGGCGCTGCCTTGGGTGCCGGGGCGGGTATCGGCGCCGGGGCGGGCGCAGCGGGCGGCGGCGGGGCCGCGAGCGGCGAGCCGATCGAATCCTGCAAGCCCAATCGCAATCCGTCCAGCAGCTCGCGTGCGGTGCCGAAGCGGTCCATCGGATCCTTCGAGAGCGCGCGCTGGATCACCCAGTCGAGCTGCCATGCGAGCTTCGGCGCGAAAGTGGACGGATCGCTCGGACGCTCCTGCTGCACGCGGTGGATCACCTCCTCGCGAGTCCCGGTGAAGGGGAGCTTGCCGGTGACGAGGTGATAGACGAGCGCGCCTACCTGGTAGAGGTCGGTGCGCGCTTCGCCCGGAATGTCGCCGAATTGCTCGGGCGCCATGTAGGCGGGATCGCCCGCGCCCTCGGGCGCGAGCGCTCGAAGGCCCAGGTCGGTGATCTTCACGCGGTTGTGCGGGTCGAGGAAGATGTTCGAGGGCTTGATGTCGCCGTGGTAGACGCCCTTGGAGTGCGCGGCGTCGAGCCCCTCGAGGACCTGGCGCACGATTTCCCACGTCTGGCGCAGGTCCGGGCGCCGGTCGTTCTTCAGGCGCGAGGCGAGCGGCTCGCCTTCGACCAGCTCGTAGGCCACGCCGACCGCCTTCTCGGTCACCACGAGCTCGACGAAACTCGCGAGCGCGGGATGGCGCACGCGCACGAGCGCAGACGCGTTCTGGCGCACCTTGTCGAGCGCTTCGGGCGAGATCGGCGCGCGCGGCAGGATCTTGAGCGCCACGGCCTTCGCGCCGTCGGTGGCGCGATAGGTCGAGGCCCAGCTGCCCTTTCCGAGCGGGCTCTCGATCGTGTACTTGCCGATCTTGCGGGTGGGCTCGGTCATGCGTCGACCGCCTCCGCCTCGTTCCCGGCGGCCGCGAGCTCCGCGGGCGGCTGCACCGGCAGGGTGACGATCACGGTGGTGCCCACGCCCAACGTCGAGCGCACGTCGATGTGGCCGCCGTGTTGCTTCACGATCTTGTAGGCGATGGAAAGGCCCAGGCCCGTGCCCTTGCCGACTTCCTTCGTCGTGAAGAACGGGTCGAAGATCTTCGGCAGCGACTCCTCCGGGATGCCCTTGCCGTTGTCCTGCACCTCGATCGCGACGGTGCCGGGGCTGCCCTCGCGCGTGACCACGGTGATGCGCCCGCGCGGCTTGTCCATCGCCTGCGCGGCGTTGGTGAGGAGGTTCAGCAGCACCTGGTTCACCTGCGAGGGCGAGCACGTGATCGACGGGATGTCGCCCAGCTGCTTCTCGACGTCCACCTTGCGAAGCGTGGGCTTGGCGATGAGCAGCGTCGCCTTCACGCCCTCGTTCACGTTGAAGCTCGCCACCTTGCTGCGGTCCAGGCGCGAGAAGTTGCGCAGGTTGGTCACGAGCTCGACGATCTGCTCGATGCCGTGCAGTCCGTCCTTGGTGAGCGCCTCGAGGTCCTCCAGCACGTGCTCGGCGTTCAGCTTCGCGAGCCGCGATTCGAGCGCGTTGAAGGAGCCCTGCAGGTCCTCGGCGTCGGGCGCGTCGCTGCGCAGGATCTCGAGCAGGCGCCCGGCCTGCTGGATCGTGTCGCGCAGGTCCGGCATGCGGTCGCGCGCCGTGGACACGCTGTTCTTCACGTAGGCGAGCGGCGAATTCATCTCGTGGGCCACGCCGGCCACCATCTGGCCCAGCGACGACATCTTCTCCGACTGCACCAGCTGGGCCTCGGATTCCTGCAGGCGCTTGAGCGTGCTGGAAAGATCGCGCGTGCGCTCGGCGACGCGCTTTTCCAGGTCTTCGTTGGCCTGGCGCAGCTCCGCCTGCGTCGTGGCCACCCGCATGCCCAGGTAGCCCGTGGCGATGAGCAGCGCGAGCGCATAGGCGAAGAGATAGGCGCGCCAGCGGTCCTTGTCGTCGAGCGTGTTCTCGATGGAGGTGGCGAGCGCGCGCATCACCAGGTCGACGCGCCCGCCCAGCGTGAGGAACGAAAACTTGTTCCACGCCGCCACTTCGGCGTCGCGGGCCTGCACGAGCGCGCGGGCCGAGGCCTCGGCGCGGCCGGCCGGCTCGCCCAGCGACGGATCGATGGCAAGCGACTCGGGGCGCAGGGTGGCGATGCGATTCTCGATCGCGGGCTTGTGTCCCGTGAACAGGTCGGCGCCCTGCGTGGCGTCCGCGCGAAGCTGTCCCACGAGCGAGGCCACGATCGCGCCGTGGGGGCCGCGCGATTGCGTCGCGCGCGCCTCGGCGAGCTGTTGCAGCTGCTCGAGCGAAGCGTCCATCGCCCGCGCGGCCTCCTGCGTGCGCAGGTGCATCTCGCGCAGTGCCTTGGAGGCGGCGTCCTTCTCGTTCAGGCCCGTGCGCAGCTGCTGCAGGTCGCGGGCGAAGGCGGAGCCCGGCGAACCGCGCTCGAGCTCGGACAGGATGCGCCCCATCAGCAGCGGAAAGTCGGCGCGCGGGACGGTGCCGGAAAAATCGTTGGCGATGCGCGTGACGTCGTCGTCCCAGCGCGTGTCGAGGTCCCTCAGCTCGCGAAGCAGGCTCAACGCGTGCGAGTCGTGCTTCACGTCCATGCCGGCGGTCTTCACGAAGAGGAAGACCAGCATGCCGAGCAGAAAAGCGGCACCCAGCGCCT
The DNA here is from genome assembly GCA_035501715.1 of Usitatibacter sp. Classification (GTDB taxonomy): domain Bacteria; phylum Pseudomonadota; class Gammaproteobacteria; order Burkholderiales; family Usitatibacteraceae; genus Usitatibacter. Next base: position 222 of record DATJVS010000202.1, on the reverse strand, counting down.
GGAGGGCGCCGCGCGTGTTTCGGTTCATGGCCGGAATTCCTGGTGGAGAGTCCTCGCCGCCCGGATGTCAGGCAGGGTGCATTTTGCCCCGGCCGCCGCCCGGTCGCCTATGGGCGGCGTCACTCTTGCGATTGCAATTGTAGTGAATTCGCGGGACCTACTCGCCCAGGTAGGCTTCGCGGATGCGCGGATCGCCCAGCAGGGCGCGCGCTTCGCCCGAGA
>DATJVS010000201.1:0-6605 GCA_035501715.1 Usitatibacter sp. | reverse complement strand
CGGCGACAGCCTCTCGGACGACGGATACTTCCGCCCGGTGCTCTCGGCGCTGGGGCTGCCGCCCTCGCTCGTCGCGACGCTCGGGCGCTTCACCACGAGCCCCGGCCCGGTGTGGTCGGAGCTGGTCTCGAACTACTACGGGCAGTCTCCCGCGGCGAGCAACGCCGGCGGCCTCATCTTCGCGCAAGGCGGCGCGCGCGTGGCCGTGCCTTCGGCCTCGACGCCCACCGGCGCGGCGCAGCGTCCCGTCACGACGCAGATGGGCGAATACCTCGCCGCGAACAGCGGCAAGGCCGATCCCAACGGGCTCTTCGCCATCTGGGCGGGCGCCAACGACGTGATCCAGACGCTGCAGGGCGTGGGCGCGGGCGCGATCGCCCCGTCGGCCGTCACCGGCATCCTGCAGAGCACCGCCGCCGCCGAGATCGGCGTGGTGGGCGCGCTCCGCCAGGCGGGCGCCAAGTACATCATCGTGCTGGGGCTGCCGGACATCGGCGCCACGCCCGCCTTCACCGCGCTGGGGCCGGTGAACGCCGCGGGCGCCACGCAGGCTTCCGCCGGCTACAACACCGCGCTCTTCACCGGACTGAAGCAGGCGAACCTGAAGGTGATCCCGATCGACATGTTCTCGTTCTTCGGCGAGATCCGCGCGAATCCGTCGCAGTACGGCTTCAGCAACATCACCACGCCGGTGTGCCAGCCGTTCCCGCCCTTCTCCACGGGACCGGACGCGCTCTTCTGCCCGCCCTCGGCGCAATCGCCCTCGAACGGCTCGCAGACCTACTCCTTCGCCGACGGCATCCACCCGACCACCGCGGCGCACGCGCTGATCGCGCAGTTCGTCGAGTCGTTCATCACGGCTCCGGCCGAGTACTCGCTGCTCGCGGAAACGCCGCTTCGCACGCGCGCCGCGTTCAACCGCACGGTCTATGAAGGGCTGCAGAGCTCGTCCACCAACGCGATCGGGCGCTGGACCGCGTTCGCCTCGTACGACGGCGGCAAGTTCGACATCGACGCGGCGCAGGGCCTCGCGGGCCTGAACAGCACCAACAAGGCGATCACCGTGGGCGCCTCCGCGCGCATCTCGGAGTCCGCCACGCTCGGCATCGCCCTCGGGCAGGCCAAGAACGACGCCTCCTTCGGCGGCGACAACGGCAGCTTCAGCACCACCGACAACACGATCGCGCTCTTCGGCCAGTTCAACTACCGCGGCTTCTACGGCAACGGCATCGTGTCCGTGGCCAACATCAACTACGACAACGTGAACCGCAACATCGTCCTGGGCCCGACGATGCGCACCGCGACCTCGTCGCCGTCGGGATCGAACTCGGCCGCCTACTTCGACCTGGGCTACGACTTCGCCATCGACCAGTTCCGCATCGGGCCGATCGTGTCCGTCAACTCGCAGAACGTGACTGTGAACGCCTTCGACGAGTCCAACGCGCAATCGTCGAACCTGCACATCTCGGAGCAGAACAAGAGCTCGGAAGTGTGGAGCTTCGGCGTGCACGCGGAGGCGACATTCAACGGCTGGACGCCGTGGGTGCGCATCACCGCCGACAAGGAGCGCAAGGACGATCCGCGCTACGTGACGGCCTCGCCCCTGTCGCTCGTCTCCGGCAACGCCTACGACATCCCGGCGTACAACCCGGACAGCAGCTTCATGAGCTACTCGCTCGGCATCCGCGGCACGGTGGCGCAGCAGGTGGGCCTGAGCATCGCCTACTACGCCGTGAACGGGCGCTCGGGGATCAAGGACGACGGCGTAACCGGCATGCTGTCGTACAAGTTCTGAAGCGGGTCTACACCGCTTCGAACCTTCCGGAGGCCCACCTCCTCGCGGGCCATCTTGCGGATCGGGGCGTTCGCGCGCTCATCTTCAACGCGAACGCCTCGAGCATCCTGGGCGAGCTTCCCCTGGAAGCATCGCTGCCCCAGGTGTGGGTCGAGCACCCGCGCGACGCCGAACGCGCCCGCGCGCTGATCGACGAGTTCCTGCGCGCTCCCGGCAACGGCGAGCCTCGCCGCTGCCCCAACTGCTCGGAGGAAAATCCCCCATCCTTCGACCTGTGCTGGTCCTGCGGCGCGGGCCTGGAAGGCTGCTAGCGTATCTGCAGCGCGAGAGCTATCCCTGCCGGGAGGGACGCGGGGGATAGATCCCCGCGAGGCGTGCGATCAGGATCGCGACGAAGAGCGTCCCGGTCACCTGCTCCAGGATCACGAGCGCCTTCACCTTGGCGCCCACGATGGCCACGTCGCCCGGGCCGTTGCTCGTGAGGACGCCGAAGCTCATGTAGAGCAGGTCGTAGAAGTAGCGGGGCCTTCCTCCGGGCGCCGCGCCGAAGGCCGCGGGGTCGACGTGCTGCACCAGGAGGTACGCGTAGCCCCACACGATCCCCAGCATCATGTAGGCTCCGGCCGCGCCGAAGAGCTTGTCGTCGGTCATCACCTCCGCGCTGAAAACGTAGATCAGCAGGTAGACGATGGCCACGATGAAGAACGCGAGGTAGAACGCCGCCGTGACCATGGCCACGTTCCCCACCTCGTCGTAGCCGGCGAACGAGAGGAACTGCAGCACGAGCGGCGGGATCCCCAGCAGGAGCGCGATCACGAAGGGCATCGTCGTCCTTCCGACGGCCGCGACCGCCGCCACCAGCACCAGCACCTGCGCGCACTGGATCGCCAGGCGCCCGTTGGCCGACTCCGCCGCGAAAGGCGCGGCCACGATGAGCAGGATGAGCGACACGAAGAGATAGAAGCACCGCTGGCGGAAGATCCGTCCGACGTGGGACTGCAGGCGGGCGATTCCCACGGCCTAGACCTTCAGCGTGAACGGCGTGAACTTCGTGTCGCGGTCGTAGTAGTCCTCCTGCTCGGCGCGCTTGAGGAACCCCACGATCCAGTACGTGGCCGGGGTGAAGACGACCTCCACCGTGACCTTCGCGACGAATTGCGCGAGCATCACCGTGGGAAGCTTTTCGTCGGGGATGATGCCCGATCCGTAGAAGGCGAGCGGATAGAAGATCATGGAGTCCACGCCCTCGCCGAAGATCGTCGAGCCGATGGTGCGGGTCCAGAGCCAGCGGCCGGACGTCATGATCTTCATCTTCGCGAGCACGAAGGAGTTCACGAACTCGCCGGCGAAGTACGCGGTCATGGAGGCGAGCGCGATGCGCCACGTGAGGCCGAAGGCGATCTCGTAGGCGCCCTGGTTCTTCCAGAACGGCGCCGGCGGCAGCGCCACCACCACGTAGGACATCACCGAGGCGAAGGCGAGCCCCGCGAAGCCCGCCCAGATCACGCGCCGGCTCCTCGCATAGCCGTAGACCTCCGTGAGCACGTCGCCGAAGACGTAGGAGATGGGGAAGAAGAGCACGCCCGCGCCGAACGTGATGGTGCCGATCACCGGCAGGTCCAGCTGCGCGATCTTCGCCGGCCCGATCAGGTTCGAGCAGATGAGGATCGTGACGAACGCCGCCATCACGAACTCGTAGTACTTGAAGCTTCTATCGGGCTTGTCTGCGTTCATCTGCGTTCATCTGCGGATTCAGTGGCCTTTCGCTGCCGCACGCACTCGAACAACGCGATCGAGCCGGCGGTCCCGGCGTTGAGCGATTCCATGCGGCCGGGCATCGGGATTCTCGCGCGCACGGTCGCGGCCTCCTGCAGGGCGGGCGTAAGTCCCGCGCCTTCGTTGCCCACCAGGATCGCGCAGGGCTTCGCGAGATCGAGATCGTACAAGGACTTGCCCGAGCGCCCCGAAAGGGCGATGGAGGTGCCGCGATAGCCGGCGACCCACGAGGCGAGGTCCGCGCCTTCGGAGATCTCGAGGGAAAAGTGCGCGCCCATCGCCGCGCGCAGCACCTTGGGCGACCACGCGAAGGCGCAGCCCGCCGAGAGCATCACGTGCCCCGCGCCGGCGGCCGCGGCGCTGCGAAGGAGCGTGCCTACGTTGCCCGGATCCTGGATGTCCTCGAGGAGGAGCACGAGCTTCGCGTCGCGCGGCGCGGGCCTCCCCTCGGGCGTGTGGACCGTCGCGAGGATGCCCGTGGGCGAATCCACCGTGGACAGCGACTTGAAGAGCGCGTCGGACAACAGCGTCAGGTGCGCGGGCGACGCTCGCTCCACGAGCGCGGCGACCTCGCGGTCCGCAAGCCCCGCCGCGTTCACGATCACCGCCTCAGGCTTTCGCCCCGAATCGAGGTACGCGGCCACGAGGTGCGGGCCGTCGAGCACCGAGCGCGCCGAGCGCTTGCGCTCCTTCGCGCTCGTCACGAGCCGCGCCATCTCCCTGTAAGCGGCGTTGTCGCGCGAGGTGACGCTCTTCATCACCACGGCAGGTCCTCCTGCAGCGCGGCCCGCACCGGCTCGAAGCTGCGCCGATGGATCTCGCACGGACCGAGCGCCTTCAGCGCCGCGAGGTGCTCGGGCGTCGAGTAGCCCTTGTGGCCGGCGAACCCGTAGCCCGGGAAGCGCGCGTCGAGCGCCACCATGTCCGCGTCGCGCGCGGTCTTGGCGAGGATGGATGCGGCCGAGATCGCGGCGACCTTCGCGTCGCCCTTCACGATGGCGCGGCAGGGGCACGAGACCTCCACGGTGTAGAGGCCGTCCACGCAGACTTCCTCGGGCGCAAGGGCGAGGGATTCGACGGCGCGCCGCATCGCGAGCAGGCTCGCCCGCAGGATGTTCATCTCGTCGATCTCCGCGGGCGTGGCCGACGACACGGCCCAGGCGAGCGCGCGTTCGCGGATCCTGGCCGCGAGGTCGTCGCGTGCCTCTTCGCTGAGCACCTTGGAATCGGCGAGGCCGCGGATGCGCCGCGCCGGATCCAGGATCACCGCGGCGGCGAACACGCTGCCCGCGAGCGGGCCGCGCCCGGCCTCATCGACTCCGCAGAGCCGCGTACTGGTCGGGTGGGTAGGCGCTCGGCGGCGGGGCATGGGTCGCGGGATTGCCGGAGAGGTAGGGCGCGAGTGCGTCGGCGACGCGCTCATCATGTCCCTTCGCGAGATCGGCGTGAAGCCGCGCGAAGCGCTCGCGCAATCGCTCGCGCGCGCTCTTGTTGTCGAGCCAGTTGCCGAGGGCCTGGGCGAGGTTGGCCGGAGTCGCGTCCTCCTGGAGGAGCTCGGGCACGATGAATTCGCCCGCGAGGACGTTGGGCAGGCCCGCGTAGGGCAGGATCGCCTTCCTCTTCACGAGCCAGTAGGTGAAGGGATTCAGGCGATAGGTGATCACCATCGGGCAGCGCGCGAGCGCGGCTTCCAGCGTCGCGGTGCCGCTCGCCACCAGCGCGCCCTCGGCCGCGCTCAGCGCGAGCTGCGCGTGGCCGAAGAGGATCGTGATCGGCAGCTCCCGCGCATCGAGCGCATAGAGGCGTTGCTCGAAGTAATCTCGCGTCTCGCGCGTGGCGAGCGGCACGAAGAAGCGAAGCTCGGGACGGCTCTTCGCGAGCTCGCGCACGGTGGCGATGAAGAGGTCGGCGTGGAGCTCGAGCTCGCTCACGCGGCTTCCGGGAAGGATCGCCACGGGCATCGCGGATGGCGGCAAGCGCAGCTGCGCGCGCGCCTCGGCGCGGTCGGGCTCGAGCGGCATCGCGTCGGCAAGCGGATGTCCCACGAAGGTCACGGGCACGCCCGCCTTCTCGTAGATCGGCGCCTCGAAGGGAAAGAGCACGAGGATGCGGTCCACGGCCCGCGCGATGGAGTGGATGCGCTCCGGACGCCACGCCCAGATCGACGGGCTCACGTAGTGCACGGTGCGGATGCCCGCGGCCTTGAGGCTCGTCTCCAGCCCCAGGTTGAAGTCCGGCGCGTCGATGCCGATGAAGAGGTCGGGCCTGTCGGCGATCAGCCGGCGCCTGAGGCCGTTGCGGATGCCCCAGATCTCGCGAAGGTGCTTCAGCACCTCCACGTAGCCGCGCACCGCGAGCTTCTCCATGGGATAGAGCGTCGTCGCGCCCTCGGCGATCATCCGCGGGCCTGCGATGCCGTAGAACTCGATGCCGGGCCAGCGGGCCTTGAGCGCGTGGATGATCGCGGCGCCCAGGAGGTCGCCCGAAGCTTCCCCCGCGACGATCGCGACCTTCATCCGCGCAGGATGCCGCGCGTGGACTGAGCGAGGAAATCGGCGAAGGCGCGCACCTCGGGCGCTTCGCCCGCCTGCTTCTCGAGCTCCTCCCGCGCCGCGGCGAGCGTGAGTCCCGACTTGTAGAGCGTCTTGTAGGCGCGCTTCAGCGCCGCGATCGCCTCGGGCGTGAAGCCCCGGCGCTTGAGCCCTTCGGAGTTGATGCCATAGGGCGCGGTGGGGTTGCCCGCGATCGTGATGAACGGCGGCACGTCCTGCGTGACCACCGCGGAGATTCCCGCCATCACGTGCGCTCCGACCTTCACGTACTGGTGCACGCCCACGAAGCCGCCCAGCACCGTGAAGTCGCCGATCTCGACGTGGCCCGCGAGCGTGGCGTTGTTCGCGAAGACCGTGCCGTTGCCCACCTGGCAGTCGTGCGCGATGTGCACGTAGGCCATGATCCAGTTGTCGTCGCCCACGCGCGTGACGCCGCCGTCCTGCACCGTGCCGCGGTTGATGGAACAGTACTCGCGAATCGT
>DATJVS010000200.1:0-35936 GCA_035501715.1 Usitatibacter sp. | reverse complement strand
CTCGCGCGCCTGCTGGGCCTGGACTACCAGCGCATCCAGTTCACCTCCGACCTGTTGCCCGCGGACGTGATCGGCGTATCCATATTCGATCGGGAGAGCTCGACCTTCCGCTTCCACGCGGGCCCGATCTTCGCGCAGATCATCCTCGCCGACGAGATCAACCGCGCGAGCCCGAAGGCGCAAAGCGCCCTGCTCGAGGCGATGGAAGAGCACCAGGTCACGGCCGAGGGCGAGACGCGGCTGCTGCCCGAGCCCTTCTTCGTGATCGCCACCCAGAATCCGCTGCACCAGGTGGGCACCTTCCCGCTGCCCGAGTCGCAGCTCGACCGATTCCTCATGCGCATCAGCCTGGGATATCCGGATGCGAAGGCCGAACGCGAGCTCCTGAAGGGCGCGGAACGCCGCGACCTCATCGCGCATCTCGAACCCGCCATGAACGCCGAGCAGCTCATGCAGCTGCAGGGAGCCGTGCCGCAGATGCAGGTGTCCGATGCGCTGCTCGACTACGTGCAGCAAATCATCGCGCACACGCGCAACTCGCCGCGCTTCACGCAGGGGCTTTCGCCGCGCGCGGGCGTGGCGATCCTTCGCGCGGCCCAGGCGTGGGCCATGATGGAAGGACGCCGGCAAGTGCTGCCCGAGGACGTGCAGGCGGTGCTTCCCGCGGTCGTGGGACACCGGCTGCACGCGAGCGCCGACGCAGTGAAGGGCGGCTTCGACGCGGCGAAGGAACTGATCTCGAGCGTCCCGATCCCGTAACGAGCCTTGATCGCGAACCTCAGGCAATCCATCTCGGACTGGATCTTCCGTGCGAGGGTGCCGGAGACCCCGCCGGTCACGCTCGTCCAGCGGCGCATCTTCATCCTGCCCACCCGCGAGGGCTACACGTTCGCCGCGACGGTGCTGCTGCTGCTCGTGGCGTCGATCAACTACGCGCTCGCGCTGGGATTCGCCCTCACCTTCACGCTGGTGGGCATGGCCGGGGTCGCGATGCTGCACACGTGGCGCAACCTCGCGCACCTGAAACTGCGGCCCGGCCGGTGCGATCCGGTCTTCGCCGGCGAGACGGCGCAGTTCGCGATCACGGTGGAGACGCCCTCGACCACGCGCTTCTCGATCGCCGTGCGCCGGCGCGATGAGGAAGCCGTGTACGCCGACGTCGCGCCCCACGGGATGACGGCGGTGAGCGTGCCCGTCGTGGCCCAGCGCCGCGGCCTGCTTCGCTGCGGCCGCCTGGAGATCTTCACGCGCTATCCCGTGGGCCTTTTCCACGCCTGGTCCTATATCGATTTCGACCTTCGCGCGATCGTCTACCCGCGGCCCGATCCCGCCGCGGGCGCGCCGCCCCTTCATTCGCGCAGCGACGCGGAGGAAGGCATCCCCGTCGCGGGCGACGAGGAGTTCAACCTGCTCAGAGCCTACCGGCCGGGCGACACGCCCAAGCTCATCGCGTGGAAGGCGCTGGCTCGCGAGCAGGGCCTCCTCACGAAGGAGTTCAGCGCCATGGCCTCGAGCGAGCTCTGGCTCGACTGGAACGAGGCGCGCGCGCCCGACGTGGAAGCGCGGCTGTCGGTGCTCGCCCAGTGGGTGATCCAGGCCGAGCGCTTCGGGCAAAGCTACGGGTTGCGCATCCCCGGCGTGTCGATCCCGCCGGCGCGGGGTGAAGCGCATCGCACGCGGTGCCTCGAGGCGCTCGCGCTCTTCGCCCAATGAAGACGCCCGCCGCTTCGCCGCACCTCGACGTTCGCAACGTGATGTGGCTGCTCGCGGCCATGGCCTTCGTCGTGGCGCCGCACCTGCCGCGGCTGCCCTACTGGGTGGACGCCTTCTTCACGCTCATCGTCGCGTGGCGCGCGTGGATGGCGTGGAAAGCGCTGCGCCACCCGTCGCGCTGGGTGATGGCGCTGCTCACCATCGGGGCCACGATCGCCACGCTGCAGCAGTACCGCACGCTCTCGGGCCGCGAGGCGGGAGTGACGCTGCTCATCGTGATGACGGCGCTCAAGCTCCTCGAGATGCGCACGCAGCGCGAAGTGACGCTTTCGATCTACCTGGGCTTCTTCCTCGTCCTCACCAATTTCCTCTTCTCGCAGGCGATCCCGCTCGGCCTGTACATGCTGGTGTGCGTATGGATCCTCATCGGCACGATGGTGGGCTTCAATCGCGTGGGCAGCACGCCTACGCTGCGCGAGCGCCTGAAGCCCTCGGCCATGCTGCTGCTGCAGTCCATCCCGCTCATGCTCGCGTTCTTCGTGATCTTCCCGCGGGCGACGGGCCCGCTCTGGGCGCTGCCCATCGATTCGCGCAGCGGCATGACGGGGCTCACGGACACCATGACGCCCGGCAACATCTCCAACCTCATCAAGTCCGACGCGCTCGCCTTCCGCGTGCATTTCGACGGGGCGCGGCCGGCCTACTCGAGGCTCTACTGGCGCGGGCCGGTGATGACGGAATTCGACGGCGGCGCCACGTGGAGCGTGCCGCCGATCGCCCCGCCCGGCGGGATCTCGTATTCGCGCCGCGAAGGGCGCGTGAACTACGAGCTCACGCTCGAGCCCCACAACAAGACCTGGGTCTTCGCCCTCGACGTGCCGGCCGAGCCGCCGCCCGGAACCTACGTGCTGGGAGACCTCGAGGTGCGCGACCGACGGCCCGTGGCCGAGCGCCGCCGCTACGAGATGAGCTCCTACCTCGACTATCGCTATGGCGAGAGCGCTTCCCCGGTGCTGCTCAAGTCCATGCTCAAGCTCGACGAGAGGCGAAACCCGCGCACCATCGCGCTCGCGCGCAAGTGGGCCGCCGAATATCCCGACAAGCGCCGGCTGCTGCAGCAGGTCTTCCAGTTCTACAACCGCGAGTTCACGTACACGCTGGAGCCGCCGCCCCTCGATCCGCGCAACCCGTACGACGATTTCCTCTTCGAGACCAAGCAGGGATTCTGCGAGCACTATGCGGGGAGCTTCGCGCTCATCATGCGGGCTGCCGGCATCCCCGCGCGGGTGGTCACGGGCTACCAGGGCGGCGAGGTGAACCCCGTGAACAACGAGCTCATCGTGCGGCAAGCCGACGCCCACGCGTGGACCGAGATCTGGCTCGAGGGCCAGGGATGGCTGCGGGTGGATCCGACCGCCGCGGTCTCTCCCCTGCGCGTCGAAGGCGGCGTGAACGCGGCGTTGGGTCCCATCGGCGTGATCCCCACGCTCGTGGCGGCCGATCCCCTGGGCCTGCTCGCGAGCATCCGCGATTCCTGGCGCGCGATGAACAGCCAGTGGGACGAATGGGTCGTGGGCTACAACAGCGAGAAGCAGCGCCAGTTCTTCATGCGCTGGGGAGCGCCGTCGGTGGACTGGCAGACGCTCGGCGTGTGGCTGATCGCCGCGACGTTCGGCCTCGGCAGCGTGATCTCGTTCGCGCTCTTCATCCGTGACCTTCCGCCGCGGCGCGAAGCCTCGCTCGCCGCGTGGGAGCGCTTCTGCGCCAAGCTCGGGGCCTCGGGCCTCGCGCGCTCGCCGTCCGAAGGGCCCCTCGACTACCTGCGGCGCGTGACCCGCGAGCGCCCGGATGCCGCGGCGGCCGCCGAGGACATCACGCGCCGCTACATCGAAGCACGCTACGGCGCGGGCGCAAGCCGCGAGCAGCTGCGCGAGCTCGCGCGGCGCGTTCGCGAGTTCCGTCCGGCATGAGCACGGTGCGCCGCAACGAGCCGTGCCCCTGCGGGAGCGGCCGGCGCTACAAGGATTGCCACGGCAAGCTGGCCGCCGAACCGGCGAATTCCGACGCGCTGCTTCAGCGCGCGCTCGCCGCGCACCAGCAAGGGCGGGTGGACGAGGCCGAGCGCGCCTACCGCGAAGTGCTCGCCGCGGATGCGGGCAACGCGGTCGCCACGCATTATCTCGGCCTCGTCGCGTGGCAACGCGGCGACCTGGACGAGGCCGAATCGCGCATGCGCGCGAGCCTCGCGCTGAATTCGTCCATCCCCGACTTCCACAACAACCTCGGCCTGCTCCTTCGCGACAGGGGCCGCGGCGCCGAGGGAGTCGAGGAGTTCCGAGCCACGCTTCGCATCGACGCGGGATGGACCGAGGCGTACAGCAACCTGGGCCTCACGCTGGAAGCCCTGGGGCGATGGGACGAAGCCATCGCCGCCTATCGCGAAGCGATCGCGCGCGTGCCCGCCTTCGCCGTGGCGCGCCAGAACCTCGCGCGCACGTACCTCGTGCGCGGCGAGCTCGCGCAAGGTTGGGACGAATACCGCTGGCGCCTCGTCGCGCAGGGTGAATCGGCCCGCGCTCCCGATCGCGAAGCGCTTCGTTTCCCGCTTTCGCTCGCGGGACGCGATCTCGTCCTCATGACGGAACAGGGCCTGGGAGACGTGCTCTTCTTCCTTCGCTTCGCCCCGGAGCTCGTCCGGCGTGGCGCGCGGCTCGCGTTCCGCGGCGACGCGAGGCTTCACCCGATGCTCGCGCGCACCGGCCTCTTCGCGCTGGGCATGGGAGCGCCCGACGCTCCGGCCCCCGGCCTGGAGGCGATTGCCATAGGCGACCTTCCCTGGCTGCTCGAAATGAACGATGCCGCGAAGGCGCCCGCATCGCTTCGACTCGCGCCCGAACCGCAACGCGTCGCCCGCATGCGCGAGCTGCTCGAATCGCAGGGCGCGCGCCCACGCGTCGCACTCACCTGGCGAGCCGGCGTGAAGAGCCCGGGCCCGACGAAGACGCAGCTGAAGGAGATCGAGCCCGCGATGCTGGGCGCGGCGCTTCGTGGAAATCGCGCAACGTGGATCTCGGTGCAGCGATTCCCGCGCGAGGGCGAGCGCGAGAAGCTCTCCGCGTCGATCGGGGCCCCGGTCCTGGACATGAGCGCGGCCAACGCGGATCTCGAAGACATGCTGGCCCTGCTCTCGCTCGTGGACTCGTACATCGCCGTGAGCAACGCGAACATCTACCTCTGCGCGGGCGTCTCGGGCGCCATGAGGATCCTCGTTCCCAATCCGCCGGAATGGCGCTGGGGACTCGCTGCGCGGTCGCCCTGGTTTCCCGAGGTCCCGCTGTATCGCCAGGGGCTGGACGGCGACTGGAGCGCCGCCCTCGCGAAGCTCGCCGCGGATCTCGCCCGCGGCTAGGCGCTACATCGCCGGCAGGTATTTCGCCGGATCGACGGGCTTGCCCTGCCGGCGCACCTCGAAATGCAGCATCACCTGGTCGGCGTCCGTCGATCCCATCTCGGCGATCTTCTGGCCCTTCTTCACGTCCTGCTGCTCCTTCACCAGGATGTTGTCGTTGTGCGCGTAGGCCGAAAGCCACGTGTTGTTGTGCTTGATGATCACGAGCTTGCCGTAGCCGCGCAGTCCCACGCCGGCGTACACGACGCGGCCTGAAGCGGCGGCGAGCACCGGGGCGCCCTTCTTGCCGGCGATGTCCATGCCCTTGCTGGTCTCGTTGAAGGGCGCGAGCACCTTGCCCTTCACGGGCCACATCCAGTCGACGTCCTCGTTGTCCGTGCCCGCGCTCTTGTCCACGTCGGGAGCCGGCGCGGCAACGGGTGGCGCGACCGGCGCGGGCGCCACCGGGGGAGTGGCGCCTGTCGCGGCAGGCGGCGCCACGGGTGGCGGCGGCTCCGCCGCGACGGGCGATCCGCCGGGATCGGGCGCGCTCATCTGGGCGAGGGCGCGATCCGAGAACGGGACTTTCGTGGCGCGCGGCTCGACCTTCGAGGACTGCGTGTTGGCGAGCGGCCGCGCCTCGATGGGCGGACCCGCCGTCGCGAGCGGCGTGATGATTGGGACGCCGGGCGCCGGCGCGGGCGCCGCGACGCCCGAGGGAGCGGCGAGCAGCAACACCTGCCCGATCTCGATGCGATTGGGATTGGCGATGTTGTTCCACGCGATGAGGTCGCGGTAGTCCAGCCCGTACTGCAGCGCGATGCTCACGAGCGTGTCGCCCTTCTTCACCGTGTGCGTCGGGATCGGCCGCTTCGGCGGCGCTGCCGGGGGCGGCGGAGCGGTCTCCACGGCGACCGGCGCCGGGGGCGTGGTGCGCTCGATCACCGGCGCGGGGCGGTGCGTCGCGCAGGCGGCGAGCACCAGGGCGAGGAAGAGCGAGAGGAGCCTGTTCATGCGAGCCCAGGCACGAGCGGCACGAAGCGCACCGCGGCGCAGCGCTTCTCGGTGAAGCCGTTCTCGTTGCGGTCGATCACGTAGAGCCATTGGTCGTCGATTCCCACGGGCAGCACCATGCGCCCGCCGACGGCGAGCTGTTGTTTGAGCGCCTCGGGCACGTGCGTCGCCGAGGCGGCCATGAGGATGCCGTCGAACGGCGCTCCTTCCGGATACCCGCCGTGGCCGTCCACGTGCTTGTAGCGAACATTGTAGAAGCGAAGATCGCGAAGGTTGCGGCGCGCCTTGTCCATGAGCGGGGCGATGCGCTCGAGGGTGTAGACCTCCTTCACGAGGCGCGCGAGCACGGCGGTCTGGTAGCCGCAGCCGGTGCCGATCTCCAGCACCTTGTTCATCGGCTGCTTCTCGAGCAGCAGCTGCGTCATGATCGCGACGATGAACGGGCTCGAGATGGTCTGCCCGTTGCCGATCGGAAGCGGGACATCCTCGTAGGCGCGCGAGGCGATCCCCTCCTCCACGAAAAGGTGCCGCGGAATCTCCGCCATGGCGCCCAGCACGCGCTCGTTGGTGATGCCCTCGCCGCGCAGCATCTCGATCATGCGCATGCGCGTGCGCCCGGAGGTCATGCCGATGCCGTCGCGCGCGCTCATCGGGCGATCCAGCCGGCGATGTCGCCGATCTGCTGCGCGTGGGTGAGGTCCACCTGCAGCGGCGTGATGGAGACGGCGCCGCGCTCCAGCGCGTTGAAGTCCGTGCCCGGGCCCGCTTCGCGCGCGGCGCCCGCGGGTCCGACCCAGTAGACAGTCTCGCCGCGCGGGTTCTTGCCCTGCACCACGGCCTGCGCCTTGTGGCGGCGCCCCAGGCGCGTCACCTCGATGGCCGTGATCGCCTCGTAGGGAACGTCGGGCACGTTCACGTTGAGGAGCACGGGCGTGCCGAGCGGCGAGCGCGCGAGGCGCTGCACGAGATCGTGCGCCACGCGGCCGGCGCTGCGGTAGTTCGCGAATTCCTTGCCCACGAGCGACATCGCGATCGACGGGATGCCGAGGAGATATCCCTCGGTCGCGGCCGCGACGGTGCCGGAGTAGAGCGTGTCGTCGCCCATGTTGGAGCCGCTGTTGATCCCCGAAACGATCACGTCGGGCTCGAAATCCAGGAGGCCCGTCACCGCCATGTGGACACAATCGGTCGGCGTGCCGTTCACGTAGTAGAAACCGTTGTGCGCGTGCCAGACCTGCAGGGGCCGGTCGAGGGTGAGCGAGTTGGAGGCGCCGCTGCGGTCGCGTTCGGGCGCCACCACGGTGATGTCGCCCAGCGGGGCCAGCGACTCGGCGAGGACGGCGAGTCCGGGCGCGAAGTAGCCGTCGTCGTTCGAGAGGAGGATGCGCATGCGAGCGGAATTATACCGCTCGCCTACTCCTCCACCGGCACGCAGCTGCAGAAGAGGTTCCTGTCTCCATACACGTTGTCGGCGCGGCCCACCGGCACCCAGTACTTGCCGTGGCGAAGGGTTTTCACGGGATAGGCCGCGAGCTCGCGCCCATAGGCGTGCTTCCATTCGTCGGCGGTGACCACCGCGGCCGTATGCGGCGCGTTCTTGAGCGGATTGTCCTCGCGGTCCATGCGGCCCTCCTCCACGGCGCGGATCTCCTCGCGGATGGCGATCATCGCGTCGCAGAAGCGGTCGAGCTCGGCCTTCGACTCGCTCTCGGTGGGTTCCACCATGAGCGTGCCTGCAACCGGGAACGACATCGTGGGTGCGTGGAAGCCGTAGTCGATGAGGCGCTTGGCCACGTCCTCCACCTGGATGCCCGAGGTCTCCTTGAGCGGCCTCAGGTCCAGGATGCATTCGTGGGCGACGAGACCGCCCGGCCCCGAATAGAGCACCGGATAGTGCGCAGCGAGGCGCTTGGCGATGTAGTTCGCGTTGAGGATCGCCACCTCGCTCGCCGCCGTGAGGCCCGCATCGCCCATCATCTCGATGTACATCCACGAGATCGGCAGGATCGAGGCGCTGCCGTAGGGCGCCGCGGTCACCGCGCCGATCGCATCTTCGCGAGCCTCCAGGTGCCGGTGGCCCGGCAGGAACTTCGCGAGGTGCGCGCCGACCGCGACCGGGCCCACGCCCGGCCCGCCGCCGCCGTGCGGGATGCAGAAGGTCTTGTGCAGATTGAGGTGCGAGACGTCGCCGCCGAATTCGCCCGGAGCGCAAAGCCCCACCATCGCGTTCATGTTGGCGCCGTCCACGTACACCTGGCCGCCATGGCGGTGCACGATCTCGCAGACTTTCGTGATGCCCGCCTCGAACACGCCGTGCGTCGAAGGATACGTGACCATGATCGCGGCGAGCTGGGCGGCGTGCTCCGCGGCCTTCTTCTCGAGATCCGCGAGGTCCACGTTGCCCGCGTCGTCGCAGGCGACCACGACCACCTGCATCCCCGCCATGTGCGCCGAGGCCGGGTTGGTGCCGTGCGCCGAGCTGGGAATGAGGCAGACGTTGCGGTGCGCCTCGCCGCGGCTCGCGTGCCACTTGCGGATGATCAGCAGCCCCGCGTATTCGCCCTGCGATCCCGCGTTGGGCTGGATCGAGACTGCCGCGTAGCCGGTGGCCTGCGCAAGCCGCTTCTCGAGGCCCTCGATCAGCTCGCGATAGCCGCGCCACTGGTCGGCCGGCGCCAGCGGGTGGATGTGGGCGAACTCGCGCCAGGAGACTGGAATCATCTCGCTCGTGGCGTTCAGTTTCATCGTGCACGAACCCAGCGGGATCATGGAGCGATCGAGCGCGAGGTCCTTGTCGGCGAGGCTTCGCAGGTAGCGAAGCATCTCCGTCTCGGAGTGATGGCGATTGAAGACCGGGTGCGTGAGGTACGGAGTCGTGCGCGCGAGCGCGGACGGAATCGCCGACGGCGCATCACCGTCGAGATCGGCGACCGTGAAGGCGACCGCGCCGCCCGCGAACATGCGCCAGATGTTCTCGATGTCCTCGCGCATGGTCGTGGCGTTGAGCGAGATCCCCAGCCGCCCCGCGTCCACGCGCCGGAAGTTCACGCGAGCGGCGCGGGCGCGCTCCACGATCGCGGCCGTGCGATCGCCCGTGGCCACTGTGATCGTGTCGAAGAAATCGCGCGTCTCCACGTTGAAGCCCGCCTTCGCGAGACCCGCCTTGAGAATCGCCGTGAGCCGGTGCACGCGCCGCGCGATGCGCTCGATGCCGTGCGGGCCGTAGTAGACCGCGTACATCGACGCCATCACGGCGAGCAGGACCTGCGCCGTGCAGATGTTCGAGGTCGCCTTCTCGCGGCGGATGTGCTGCTCGCGCGTCTGCAGCGCGAGGCGATAGGCCGTATGCCCCTGCGCATCGACGGTGACGCCCACGAGGCGGCCCGGCATGTTGCGCTTCAACTCATCGCGCGTGGCCATGTACGCCGCGTGCGGGCCGCCGAATCCCACGGGAACGCCGAAGCGCTGGGAGCTGCCGACCGCAACGTCCGCGCCCCACTCGCCCGGCGGCTTGAGGAGCGCCAGCGCGAGGATGTCGGCCGCGGCCACCACGAGGCCGCCGCGCGCGTGCACGGCCTGCGCGATCGCCGCGTAGTCGCGAATGTCGCCATTCACGCCGGGATACTGGACGAGTACTCCGAACGCATCTTCACCGGCGAGCGACGCGGCCGGCATCACGCGAATCTCGATTCCGAGCGGCTCGGCCCGCGTCTTCACCACGTCGATCGTCTGCGGCAATACGTCGTCGGCAACCGCGAAGACGCTCGACTTGCTCTTCGTCGAGCGCTGGCAGAGCGTCATCGCTTCCGCCGCGGCCGTGGCCTCGTCCAGCATCGAGGCGTTGGCGATGGCGAGCCCCGTGAGATCCGTCACCATCGTCTGGTAGTTGAGCAACGCCTCCAGGCGCCCCTGGGAGATCTCGGGCTGGTATGGTGTGTAGGCCGTATACCACGCGGGATTCTGGAAGATGTTCCTGAGGATCACGCCGGGCGTGAGCGTGTCGTAGTAGCCCTGCCCGATGAACGACTTGAAGAGCTCGTTCTTCTCGGCGATGCGGCGCAGCGCCTGCAGCGCGTCTCCCTCGGTTCGCGGCTCCGGAAGACCCATCGCGCTCTTGCGGCGGATCGTTTTCGGGACGACGGCGTCGATCAACGCGGCGCGCGAAGCGAAGCCGAGCGCCGAGAGCATCGCGGCCTGCTCGCCGGGATCGGGGCCGATGTGGCGGCGTGAGAACGCAGCGCGGTCCTCGAGCTCGGAGAGCGCGAGGCGGGAAGAATTCAGGACGGGCGTGTCGGGCATGGCTTCCTCGAAGCGGCTTCAGGCCGCGGCGGCTTTCTCGTAGGCGGCGGCATCGAGGAGCTTGTCGACGTCGCCCGGATTGGCGGGCTTGATGCGATACATCCATGCGGCGAAGGCGTCCTCGTTCACCTTCTCGGGCGCATCGGCGAGCGCGGTGTTGGCGGCGACGATTTCGCCCGCGACCGGCGCATAGATGTCGGAGGCGGCCTTCACCGACTCGACGACACCCACGGATTCGCCGGCAGAGACCTTGCGCCCCACCTGCGGCGCCTCGACGAAGACGATGTCGCCGAGCTGCTCCTGCGCGTGGTCGGTGATGCCGACCGAGACGGTGCCGTCGGATTCGCGGCGCACCCATTCGTGCGAGGCGGTGTAGCGAAGGTCGTGCGGGAGCTTCATGGCTCTTCCTTGTGTTGTTGTCAGTTGACGAGGATCTTGCCGTTGCGGACGAAGGGTGGCTTCACGACGCGCGCGGCGAGGCGCTTGTCGCGGACCTGGACGTGGACCGTGTCGCCGATCGCAACGCCGAGGGGCAATCGAGCGAGCGCGATGGACTTCGACATCGTGGGCGAGAACGTTCCGCTCGTGATTTCGCCCTCGCCTTTCGCGGTGTGGATCACCTGATGGGCGCGCAGGACGCCGCCGGTATCGACGAGCACGAGGCCGAGGAACTGCCGGCGCATGCCGTGCAGCTGCAGCGCTTTCCTGCCGACGAAATCGCGCTCGCTCTTGAGGTCCACGGTCCATGCGAGTCCCGCATCGAGCGGCGAGACCTTCTCGTCCATGTCTTGCCCATAGAGGTTCATGCCCGCTTCGAGGCGCAGCGTGTCGCGCGCGCCGAGGCCGCAGGGTCGCGCGCCGGCCGCTACGAGCTTCTGCCACATCGCGGGCGCGTCGGTCGCGGGCACCATCACCTCGAAGCCGTCTTCGCCGGTATAGCCCGTTCGCGCCACGAGGAGACCATCAACTTGTGCGGCGCTGAAGGCAACGAGGTTCTCGGTGGCGGCGCGCGTCGAGGGGCGCACGGACCAGAAGATTTCGCGAGCGCGAGGACCCTGGACCGCGATGATGCACAGGTCGCGCCGCGGCTTGATGTGGATCTTCGCGTTCCACGAATCGCGAAGGGTCGCGAGCCACGCGAGATCCTTCTCGGCAGTGCCCGCGTTCACCACGATGCGGAAATGCGATTCACCGAGGAAGTAGACGATGAGGTCATCGACGACGCCGCCCGCTTCGTTGAGCATGCAGGTGTAGAGCGCCTTGCCCGGCGCCTTGAGCTTGTCGGCGTTGTTGGCCACCGCTCGCCGAAGGAAATCGCGGGCGCCCTCGCCCTCGATCTCGACCGCGAGCATGTGCGAGACGTCGAAGATGCC
Organism: Usitatibacter sp.; assembly: GCA_035501715.1. Lineage (GTDB taxonomy): Bacteria > Pseudomonadota > Gammaproteobacteria > Burkholderiales > Usitatibacteraceae > Usitatibacter. Next base: position 24,149 of record DATJVS010000200.1, on the reverse strand, counting down.
CGCACCGTCGCGAACCGCGTTGTGCTCCTCGATCTGCGAGCCGTAGTTCACCGGCATGTCCCAGCCGCCGAAGTCCACCATGCGGGCGCCCGCGGCCTTGTGCAGCTCGTGAAGCGGTGTCGTCTTGAGCAAGTTCGCGATCTCCGAAGCGCAAATGAAAAAAGGGGCGATGCAAGCCTTGCCGCTTGCATCGCCCCTCTGTCCTTGGCACCTGAGAGATTGACCCCTTCGGTGGACGGCTACCTTCGCCGTCGCTCTCCAGAGACCGGAATCATCCGGGTCCGAACGGTCCTTTTGCCTGAGAGTTTGCGGGCGCTACCCCTTCGGCGGCCGGTGAACCGGCCCTCTCCCGATCGGATGGAGGCGATTCTACCAGATCGCCCCGCTTCAGCCGCCGCTGCCGCCGAGGCCCCGAAGGTAGAACCCGCAGGCTATGACCGCGATGGTAAGGGGCACCACGAGGTCGACCACTCCCGAAAGCGGGCCGTGCACGAGCTCGACGGGCACGCTGATCAGGCCCGCGGCCACGACCGCCGCGATGAACATCGCCCAGCCCGCGAAGCTGTTGGCGCGAAACCAGATCTTGGGGTCCGACAGGGTCTTGCGCGTCCGGAAGCCGTACACGCGATTCGGCGGGACCCATCTCAGGATCAGCGGCAGGCTCATCGCCGCAATGAAGCCGCAGACAATCAGCATGATCGATGAAGTGTTCATATTGATTTTCCCCCGGCGGCGGGCCGATTGTATGTATTATGCGACCACATCCTGGATGGTCCGTTCAAGGATTTTCTTCCATGCCAGCGCGATCGCCGCTCCGATCCTATTCCGGGATATTGTTGCGAAGTGTAATTTTCTTTCTCGGCGGCCTCACCGCCGCGCCCATGGCGCTCGCCCAGTCGCCGGCGCCGGCCCCCGGCGGCCTGCTGCTGATCGACGCGGTGCGCCAGGCGCTCAAGCAGAATGCGAACACGCTCCTGCAGCAGCAGCAGGTCGTGTCGAGCCAGGGACAGGTGCTCACGCAACAGGGAGCGTTCGATCCCATAGCCAGCGTTATGTTCGGACGCCAGCGCATCTCGACCACGCTGCCCGGCTGGGAAGAAGACCAGATCATCGCCGGCGGCGTCACGAACGTCTTCCAGCAGAAGACAATCGCCAACACCAACCTGTTCGGGATCAACAAGCTGTTGTCCAACGGCATGACGGTCGGCGCGAGCTACGGCGTCACTTCCACCCAGGACAACATCAACGACCTGCTCTACAACATCCAGAACGGCGGGCGCGAGACGAGCGGCAAGCTGAGCTTCACGCTCACCGCGCCGCTGCTGAAGAATGCGGGCCGCGATACCGTCGAGGCCGGGCTCGATGCGGCGAAGGCGCAGGCCGAGGCCTCGCAGTCGACCCTGTTGTTCACCAACTCGCAGACCGTGCTCGCCACCACCCTGTCCTACTGGGCCTACGTGAGCGCGCAAAAGAACGTGGAGATCGCCCGCGCCGCGGAGAAGAACGCCGATACGCTGCTCGAGCAGGTGCGCAAGCTCGTGATCGCCGACGAGATGCCGGCCTCGGAAATCGATTTCGCCGTCGCGAACCGATCGGACCGTTCGTCCAGCCGCATCTCCGCCGAACAGGCGCTTGTGGATGCGCGGCGCGTGCTCGCGCGCCAGCTGGGGCTTTCCGTGGAGCAGATGACGCACCTGCCGCCGGCCGCGGACGACTACCCCGATCTCGCGACGGTCAACCTCGACATCGGGCGGGACACCGATCGCCTGGTGAATCTCGCGCTGGACCAGCGCGCGGACCTCCAGGCCGACCGCACCCTGCAGCGGGCCGCCGGCTATCTCGTCGTCGCCGCGCGCAACAACCTCAAGCCCGAGCTCGATCTGTCGGCGGGCTTGAGCTACGCCGGCCTTTCCGAAGGATCGCAGTTCACTTCCTTCGAGAAGAGCTTCTACTCGAACCGATACGGGCCTTCGTTCAATGTGTCGCTGAGCCTGCAGTGGCCGGTGGGCAACTCCCAGGCGCAGGGCCAGCTGGCGGTGCAATTGGCCCAGGAGCAAACGGCGGCGATCACGGTGCACGACCTGGAAGCGACTATCGCGAGCAACGTGACGACGCAGGTCCGCGCGCTGTTGCACAGCGTGGCGCAGCTCAAGGAGGGCATCGAGTCGGTGCGGCGCTACGGCATCTCCGTGCAGAACGAGCTCACCAAGCGCAGGCTCGGAAACGCGACCCTGCTCGACGTGGTGAACATGCAGGACCGCCTGGTCTCGGCGCAATTCAGCGAGACGCAGCTCAGGCAGGCGTACGCCAACGCCATCGCGCAGCTGCGCTTCGAGACGGGGACCCTCGTGCGCAGGGACGGCGAGGCCTTCGATTTCCGCGTGAGGGACGTGCTCTACCCGGAATTCGGCGCGAGGGACTAGCGGCCGGATGGAGCGCGCGCCGAAGGGAATCGCCTGGTTCCTCGCGCTCGCGTTCGGCCTCGCATGGTTCGCATGGGAGCTGCCCGTCTTGCTGGGAGCGAGCATCACGCCGCACAACTTCCAGCTCTACACATTGCCCGGTGCATTCGCGCCGGCGATCGCCGCCATCGTCGTACGCAAGTGGATCACGCGCGAGGGATTCGCAGATGCCGGCCTCACGCTCGACATCGGCGATTGGCGCTACTTCGTCGTGGCGTGGCTCTATCCGCTCGCGATCGTCTGCGCCCTGGCCGCGGAGGCGCAATTGTCCTCGCTCGCGAGCGTGGATTTCTCCGGGCAAAGCGCGTTGAAGGCCATGGGCCGCGAGCCTCCCGCCGGGATGCGCCCTTACCTGGGATACATCGTCGTGGCGCAGGTGCTGGTGCAGGCGCTCATCGCCACGCCGATCCTGTGGGGCGAGGAGTTCGGCTGGAGAGGCTACCTGCAGCTGCGCCTCTTCCCGGGAAAGCCCCTGCTCGCCGCGCTGGCCACGGGGATCATCTGGGGAGCCTGGCACTACCCCCTGATCTTTCGCGGATTCAACTACGGGGATCAACCGTGGCTCGGAGCTCTCATCTTTCCTGTCACTACGGTCCTCCAGTCGATCATCCTCGGCTGGTTGCGGGAAAGAAGCGGCAGCATCTGGGTCCCTTGCCTCGGCCACGCCTCGACCAATGCGGTCGGAGGGAGCCTCACGGTGATGTGGTTCTACGGCGCGGACCCGGTGTGGGTGGGAGTCCAGGGCATCCTGGGCTGGCTCCCGCTGGGCGCGTTCTGCATCTGGATCGCATGGTCCGGCCGTGCGAAACCGGCGGATCCCCGATGACGACGAGCATCGTTCCGGTCGACCTCTTTCGGGCGCGTTACTACGAGCTGCTCACGTTCCCTGCGTATCGCTCGTTGCTGCGAGGCGCTCCGTCGACGCGCATCGCGATCGGCCTCATGGAGGAAGGCAAGCCCGCGGGCCTCGGCCTCGCCGAGATCATCGACAGCGGCGAGGTCGCCGTCCGCTCGATCTACGTCGCCGCGCCCCTGCGGCGGCGAGGCCACGGCGCGGCGCTCCTCGCGGCGGTCGAAAGATGCGCGCGGGAAGCGGGCCGCGTGAAACTCTCCGCGGTGTGGATGTCGGGACTGGAAACGAGCGACGCATTCGAGCACATGCTGGACAGGCAAGGATGGGAGCCGTCGCAGCTGCGGATGCACGTGCTCACGAGCGACCTCGAATCGATCGACAAGTCGCGCTGGCTTTCTCGCGTGAAGCCCGAGCCGGGCTTCGAGATCTTTTCCTGGACGGAGCTCACGGCCGCCGAGCGCGAAGCGCTCTTCGAGCGGCAAGCGAGGGACCCGATCGCTCACGACGTGTGGCCGTTTTCCTGGAGCGCCCCCATCGAGCCCCATTCGAGCGTGGGCGTGCGCCACGGGGGCGAAGTGGTCGGATGGGTCGTGAACCATCCTTACGACGCGGACACGGTGCGCTTTACCTGCAGCTACATGTATGGCGAGCTCCAGGGGCGCGCGCTGCTCGTCGCCGCCTACGCCGAATCGATCAACCGCTGCCGCGCCGCGGGCATCACGAAGGCGATCTGGGCGATCCCGGTCCAATTCCCGCGCATGATCGCGTTCTCCCGGCGCCACCTGGTGCCCTACGCGACGTCGCTTACCGAGACGCGCGGCTCGGCCAAGCGCCTAGACGGCGTCGGCTGACACGGAGACGTTTTTCACGTGGAGCAGCTCCTCGGTCTTGCCCTCCGAGCAGCTCACGCGCTTCCATCCGGCCTCGCGAAGATACCTCGGGTATGGATGGTTCCAGCTGAGCTGTCCGCGCGGGGAGCTGCCGTGCGGACCGTCCGACGCATAGTCGCGCGCGAGCGGCTGCGACAGCAGGAACGCGCCGGCCACGGACCGCGTGCCCGCGAAAAGGCGCCTCAGCGAATCGGGATCGAGGTAGTGCAGTCCGCCGCTCGCGAACACCACGTCGCCGCGCATCGACTCCATGCCCGCTTCGCCCGGCTCGTCCAGCTTCACCACCGCGAAGGACAGGTTGGGCAGCTCGCGCCATGTATCGCGCAGGAATTCGACGATGGAGGGATCGGCGTCCGAGCCGGTGAAGGCGACGCGCGGATAGCGGCGTGCGAAATGGGCGATCTCGCGCCCCGAACAGCAGGCGACCTGGTGCACGCGCGCGACGGCGCCCGCCGCGAGCCGCGCCTCGAGCTCGCCGAACATGGCGATGAGCGGCGTGAAGGGGTCTGGAAAGCCGCGCTTGAGATACTCCTTCGCCCACCGGACGCCGGAGTCCTCGCCCATGCACAGCGCCTTGATGGCCTCGCGGCGCCGCGTGGTCGTGGCGGCGCCGTAGTACTCGGCGTCGAGCGCATGGGACAGGCCCGTGAACAGCCACCGGCCGCCGGCGCCGAGGCGGGTGCCGCCGGTGATCCAGTGCTCGAGCAGGCGCGCGCGAAGCGGCGGCAGCGCCCGCCAGACGACGAGGCCCGCCGCGTCCTGCGCCCCGCCGGCCACGCCGCGCCGCGCTATTGGCGCGTCTCCATCTTCACGGCGAGGAATCCGGCCCAGTTGTACCAGCGGAACACGACGTCGTGCACGGCGAAGCCGTTGCGCTTCAGCAACTGCAGGTTGTCGTCGATGCGATAGGGAATGAGCACGTTCTCCAGGCGCTCGCGCTTCTCCGCGATCTCGAGGTCCGAGTAGCCGTTGCGGCGCTTGAAGTCGTAGTAGAGGTCGATGTACATGCGGTTGAGCAACGACTCGTCGCCCAGCACCTTCTCGAACACGATGAGGCAGCCGTGGTCGTTGAGGCCGTCGTGGATCCTGCGGATGACGCGGTCGCGATTGAGCGGGCGCACGAACTGCAGCGTCCAGTTCATTGTCACCACGCTCGCGTTGCCCAGGTCGATCTCGTCGTTCAGGTCGGCGGCCCGCAGCTCGCAGCGCTCGGCGATTCCCGCCTCCTCCAGGTTGCGGCGCGCGCGCTCGAGCATCGGCTGCGAATTGTCCACGCCCAGGAACCTCACCGAGGGATCCTTGATGCCCCGCGCGATCGAGATCAGCGTCGTGCCCAGCGAGCAGCCGAGGTCGACCACCACGCTGCCGGGTTGGGCGAAGCGTTGCGCGAGCTCGACGTTCATGCGCTGGATCTCGGCGTAATGCGGAATGCTGCGCAAGAGCATGTCGTCGAAGATGCTCGCCACACCTTCGTTGAATTCGAAGTCCTCAGCCATGGCCTATCTCCGCCGGGGTGCGCTCGCTTCTGTCATTGGTTTCGCCGGCAAGCGCGCGCGTGCGCCGCTCGAATGCGTCGAGCACTTCGGACGTGAAGGTCTCGAAGCCCTGGCTGCTGCCTCCGGGAAACTCGGCTTCGTCCAGCAAAGGCGGGGATTCTCCCGGCACCGCGAGCGCGAGGTACTTGCCATGCAGGTTCGCCAGCAGCTTGATCGCAGAGAGGCGCTCGAGCGCGCCTTGCACCGCGACCGGATCGGATCCGTCCGCCTCGAGGCGCCGGCAGACCTCGCGGCAGTCCGCGGCGGGCTCGCACGCGAGGTAGACCCGGGCATCGAGTCCCACGAGGGTGACTCGCCGCGAGGGCGCGCAGGGCCGCGTGTCGAAGATGTCGATCGATTCGCCGCGAACCGTCATGCTGAGCACGGGGTTGAGGCCGCGCTCGAACAATGCGAACCACTCGATCACTTTCGATGCGAGCGCACGCACGCCGGGCCCCGTGGCGGTGGCCTGGGGCGACTGGTCGGCGAAGAAGTAGGCGAGGTCCGCGATCTGGCCTTCGGGCAGCGGATATACCGAAGCATAGGACTGCGAGGGCTCGAGCGTGAGCCCGTAGCGCGCCGGCGACTGGTGGTACATGCTGAAGCGGTCGTAGAGCACGCGCCCTATGCACTTCGGCGGCTGCAGGTGGAAGCAAAGCGGAAGCCACTCGGCAACCTCGGCGTGCCAGGCATCGTCCTCGCCCGGGAATCCATAGAGCAGGTTCCACGTCGCGTAGACGCCGAACTCGCGGCAATACTTGAGCACCTGCAGGTTGATGGCCGCGGTCGCACCCTTGTCCATGAGCTTGAGCAGGCTGTCGTGGAACGCCTCGATCCCCGGCTGGATCCACACCACCCCGGAGCGGGCGAGCATCGCCACGTGCTCGCGCTTGAGGTTGGCCTTGGTCTCGAAGAAGAGCCGGTAAGGCGCGCCGCGCGCCGCGAGCTCCGGCAGCAGCGTGCGCAGGTAGCTCATGTCGAGGATGTTGTCCACGACCATGAATCCATCGACGCCGCTTTGCGAAGACAGGGCGTCCAGTTCCTCCATCGCGCGTTCCGGCGACTTGGCGCGATAGTGCATGCCGCCGCCATTGAGGCCGCAGAAGGTGCAGTGGTGCTTCTGGCCCCACCAGCAGCCGCGGGAGAACTCGACCAGCATCCCCGGGGCCACGCGGCCGCGCAGCGGCGAGGCCGCGAGCGCATCCATGTAGTCCGAGTAGTCGGGCACCGGATTCGAATTCACGTCTTCGACCACCGCCCGCGGGACGGGAAGCGCGCCGGGGCCGAACGTCCGATTGCGAACGTGCTGCTGGGTAAGCACGCCGTTGGGCAACATCGAAGTGGGAACGTCCAGGCCGTGGTCGAGCAACAGCTGGCACAACGGCGCGAACAACTCGTCGGCCTCCCCCGAGACCACCACGTCGACCCACGGGAAGCTGCGGATCGTCCCCCAACCCATCTCGGCCTCGCAGTTGGCGCCGCCGATCATCGTGATCACGCCGGGGTCGAGCTCGCGGATGCGCCGCAGCAGCGCAAGGGAAGCGCAGTGCTGCTCGAACGTCGAGCTGCAACCCACGATCCGCGGACGCCGCGCAAGCACGGCACGAGCGACGTCGTCGACGAATCGGGGCGCATAAGCGCGCAGCCGTTCGAGGCTGCCGACGAAACGCGGATCGTTGAACGCGGCTGGAGGCATGAACGAGAACTGCTGCCCGGCGTTCGCGAGCGCCTCTTTCGCGCTCGTGCCGGCATGATCGGGAAACGCGGCGGCCGAAAAGGTCCACTCGCCCAGGAGCCGCGCGAGATAGGGCGCCTCCGGCATTCCCGAGCCCAGCTTTTCCGCAAAACTCAGGTTCGCGTACTCCAACGCGCATCCGATGCCGGCTTGCGCAAGGCACGCCTTGAGCGTTCCCAGCGCGATGGATGGCCGCGCGATATCGGCATAGGGCATGAGCACCAGCACCACGGGCGTCGCGGACGGAACGTCGCTGCTCGCGTCGCGTGCATTCATCGCTAGACCGCGGCCTCGGCCCTGGCCTCCCGCGCGTCCTTCGCGGCCTGGGCGAGAGCCTTTGCTTCGCGTGCCTGCCGGACGAGGTTGTGCCAGGCCTCGGGCAAGTGAGCCGCCTTGCGGGAATCGAAGAACTCCACCCAGCCCCCGGGGAGCGTTTCAAGCTCGGGAATTGTCGGCACCTCGCCGGCGAGGGCGAGGGCGAGGTACTTGTCGCCCAACGCAAGCACGAGCTTCCTTTCAACGAGTCGCGACAGCGCCTCCCTCACCTCCCGTTCGTCACGGGAAAGCCTCGCGGCGAATTCCCTCGGGGCGAGCGCGGCATCGGCCATCCGGTACACCTCGGCATCAAGGCCCGAGATCGAGCTGCGACGCACCGGCGCGCACGGGCGCGTGTCGAAGAAATCGATTCGATCGCCCTGGTCGTCGCAGCAGAGGACGGGACACAAGCCGGAGTTGTAGACGGCCTTCCACTCGCCCACGGCGCGGCCCAGGGCGATCGCTCCCGGGCTCGCGTCCGGCGAGGCAGGCACGTTCTCGTCGATGAAGAAATACGCGAGGTCGCGCAGGAGCTCCGGCCCCTGCGGATATACCGCACGATAGTTGGGATACGGCGCGAGGCGCAGCCCGAAGTCGTCCGGACGCTGGTGATACACGCTGAAGCGGTCGAAGCGGATGTGGACGACGCTGTTGGGCGGCTGCAGGTGGTAGATGAGCGGCAGCCATTCGGCCACCTCGGCGTGCCAGCGCGGGTCCTCGCCCGGGAAGCCCACGAGGAACATCCACATGGTGGAGATCCCGACCTCGCGCGCGTAGCGCAGCAGCTGCACGTTGATGACCGCGCTGTTGCCCTTGTCCATGAGGTCGAGCAGGCCGTCGTGCAAGCCCTCGATGCCCGGTTGCACGCGCGTGATGCCGGCCTGCGCCATGAGGCGCACTTGTTCCCGCCGCAGGTTGGACTTGATCTCGTAGTAGAACCGGTAGGGCGCCCCGCGGCGCGCGAGCTCCGGAAGGACAGTCTTGAACTGACGCATGTCCAGGATGTTGTCGGCGACGCCGAAGCTGTCGACGCCGCTGCGATCGACCAGCTCCTCGATCTCCGCGAGGATGCGCTCGGCCGATTTCGCGCGATAGGTCATGCCTTCGCCGTTCAGGCCGCAGAACGTGCACTGCATCTTCTGCCCCCACCAGCAGCCGCGCGACGTCTCTATGACCAGCGCGGGGGTGATCGCCCAGCGGATGGGGGAAACCTCCAGGGCGGCGAAGTAGTCCGAGAAATCCGGGACCGGGGTCGCGTCCAGGTTCTCGACGACCGCGCGCGGAACGGGCTTGCGCCCAGGCCCGAACGCGCCTGCCTTCGCGTGCGCCCGGCAAAGCACCCCATGGGGCAGGAACATCGGATCGATCGCGGCGCCCTTCTTCATCGCGAGCTTGCACAGCGGCGCGAAGATCTCGTCGGCCTCGCCGGATACCACGAAATCCACCCACGGGAAGGCCCGGATCGCGGCCCAGCCCATCTCCGCCTCGCAATTGGCCCCGCCCAGCATGGTGACCACGCCCGGGTCGAGCTCCTTGATCCGTCGCAACAACGCGAGGGACGGACAGTGCTGCTCGAAGGTGGAAGTGCACCCGACGATGCGCGGCCCGCGCTTCAGTATGCGTCGCGCGATCTCATCGACGAACCCGGAAGCCTCGGCACGCACTCGCTCGAAGACATCGGCATAGTTCACCTCGTCGATCGAAGTGCGCGGCAGGTTCGGCGGATGGAAGCGCCGTACCTGGCCGAGGACCTCGTGCGCCGGGCATTGGTGATCGGGAAACGCCACGCCCGAGAAGGTCCACTCGCCGATCAGGCTGTCGGTGCGCAGGAAGCTCATCAGCGAAAGCGTCTCGACCCCGATGCGGGCGGCGAAATCGAGGTTCGCGTAGACCACGCCACAGCGAATGCCGGTGCCCTCGAGACACGCCTTCAGCACTCCCAGCGCGATGGATGGGCGCTGGACCGCCGCGTAGGGCATGCACACCAGGCAGACGTCGACCGGATCGTCGCTGCTCGCCCTTGCCTCAGACATGCGGCTCCTCGTCGAATACCGACGGATCGTACACGGGCCTGAGCGCGTGCACGGCGTATTTCGACGTTTCGCTTGCGGGTTCGCTGGCGAGCTCCACCGGCCTTGCGGCATCGACACCATGCTGGCGCGGCTCCTCGTCGAGCGCGCCCGCGGCGAAGATCCGGTTGAGTGTATCCATCGTGTTCGCGGCGGGATGGCCATGGAGATCCTCGCGCTCGAGCGCGAGCTCCCCGGCCGTGAGATCTCCGCGAATCAACGCATCGGCGAGTTCCCTGATGTTTCCGCCGCCGGCCACTGTCGTGCTCGCGCCAAAACCAATGGCGCGGATCGTTTCGCCGTCGCAGCTGATCCGCAGGTCGGGCCGGAATCGCGCCGGCTGCGAGGCCCGCATTGCGGACACCATGTGGCGCTCGATCATGTCCTCGAGGTGCGCCTCGAACTCCTCGGCGTCGCGGAAGTGGCGATCGTCGAGCACCCAGTAGCCGTCGGGCCAGCGCTCGCTCGCGGGGCACGGCGTGATGAGCCGGATCCTTCGCTCGACCATGTTGATGAGCCAGCCGGAGACGCACGCGATGGTTCCCGGGACGTTCTCCCATGAGGCGTCCATGAGGCCGTGCGCCTCGGCGCTGCGCTTGAGCTTGCGCGCGCCGCGGGCGCGGCCGGCGTTGCCCTGGATGTGGCTCGCCTCGGCGTTCTGGGCCACGATCTCGCAGTGCAGCAGCTCTTCCGCGGTGAACGATTCCATCACCTTGTCGAACTGCTTGAGCGTGAGCACCGAGATCCGGTTGATCGTGCAGCCGTGGTCTTCCGAGAGGCGCAGCAGCTGCCTCACGCGCTCGACGTGCTTCTGCGGCTGCGCGGTCGTGGTCTGCGGGAAGCGCCCGCAGATCTCGGCCATGTCGAGGCAGAGCTTTTCGTAGTCGGGATTGTCGAGGGGATCGGTGGCCCAATAAGCGAACCCGTTCGCCGCCGCGGGCCCCACCGACCGCGTCAGTGCTTCGAGCACGCCGCGCCACAGCCGCGCGTTCTCCGGCGTGTACAGGAAATCGGACTGCCTGCGCTCGGCCGACACGCCGCAGAACCAGCATCCCACCGAGCAGCCCTTCGATACCTCGATCGCGAACGGCGCGTGGATGATCCCGTCGTAGGAGCGCGGTCCCAGGTGCGTCATGGTGCGGGCGATCTGGCGCTCGCGCCATGCGCGGTGACGCGGATCGGCCGGCACGCAGTCGCGGCTGCGCAGCCTCTCGCGATGGAGCAGTTTCTCGCGGACGAACATGCGGTAGCGCTGCACGGCTACGGGGGGCTGCCAGTCCGCCGGCAATTCGGCCTGGTAGCGAATGTCCCACATCGAACGCAGCATCATCGGATCGGCCTCGAGGCCGTACTGCCGCGCCACGGCCGCGGGATCCTTCGGAAGCGCCTCGCGGAAGTTCCGGTCGGCGCGCCAGCGCTCGCCGAATCGCTTCACCGCGGAAAGCTCGGCCGCATAGGGAGATTCCCGCGCCGGCACGGGCTCGATCATGGGACGGAAACGGTCCGGGTACCGGCGCAGCACCTCGAGCAGCTCAGTCTCCATGCGCGACCAGTCGAAGCGCGTCGTGACGGGCGTGTCGAACACGGCCAGGGGCTTGAGCAACAGCTCGGGTACCGACGACATCGACGATTCTCCCAACGGACCGCGAAACTTCAGGAGTGCATCAAGGGCATGCCGTGACGGCTTCCTGCCCCGGCGCAACCTTGCCGGCAGCTGCCTCGCCCTTGCGCTGCTCCGCAATCGCGCTCAAACGCTCGCGCGCGAGCCGGACCGCGGCGGTGAACGAATACTCGTAGCCGGCTGCCCACCCCGCCTGGTCCTCGGGGACCGGAGGAACGTCGCCGGGTATGCAGAGGCCGATCAATTTACCGCGAAACTCCAGCACGAGGCGCTTGGCGATGAGGCTCTCGATGGCCTCCTCGGCCTGCGCCTCGGTCACCATCGCCTTCTCGCTCAGGCGCTTGCGCAGCAACTGCCGCGTGACCGCCGGTTCGCATCCCCGATACGCCTCGGCCTCCAATCCCCTGAGCATGCTCGTCCGCGCGAGCGCCACGCTGCGGGTGTCGAAGATCTCGATGGCGTCGCCGGTGTCCTCGGAGCACAGCACCGGCCGCGGACTGCGCCTGAATGCGTTGTTCCAGTCCCATACCACCTTGCGCAGGGCGGAAATGCCCGGCGTATCCCGCGCATCGCGGCAATTCGCATCGCGGAAGAAATACGCGAGGTTCGCGAGTTGCTCCGGCGAGGAAGGATAGACGACCGAATACGCGGGAAAGGGCTCGAGGCGCAGCCCATGGCGGTCCGGATCGCGGTGATAGATGCTGAAGCGGTCGAAGCGCACGTGCACCACGTCCGACGGCGGATGCAGGTGGTGCAGCAGGGGCACGAACGCGGCGACCTCGTCGTGCCAGCCATCCTCCTCGCCGGGGAAAGCGACCAGCATCAGCCAGACGCTGTTGATGCCGACTTCCCTCGCGTGTTTCAGCAGCTCGATGTTGATCGCCGCCGTGCTGCCCTTGGCCATGAGCTTGAGCAGCTCGTCGTGCAGCGATTCGATTCCCGGCTGCACCTTGGTGACGCCGCTCTTGGCCAACAGGGCCACCTGGTCGCGGCGCAGGTTGGCCTTGATCTCGTAGAAGAGGTCATAGGGGGCGCCCGCCTCCGCCAGCGCGGGAATCACGGTGCGCATGTGGTGCATGTCCAGGATGTTGTCCGCCACCTGGAAGTGCGGGAGGCTATAGCGGGTGGCAAGCTCGTGAAATTCCGACAGCACGCGTTCGGGGCTCTTGGCCCGGAACCGCATGCCTTCGCCGTTGAGCCCGCAAAACGTGCAGTGGCTCTTCTCCCCCCACCAGCAGCCCCTCGAAGTCTCGACGGGCAAGGCGGGGAATATGTAGTGGCGTACCGCGAGGCCCTCCAGCGTGTCGAAATATTCGTCGAAGTCGGGGACCGGGCTCACGTCCATCTTCTCGACCACCGCGCGCGGAGGGCTGGCGCGTCCAGGACCGTAAGCCCCGGGGCGCGCGTTCCTCGCGCACAGGACGCCATGGGGGAGCATCACCGGATCGATCGCGGCCCCTCTCTTCATCACCAGGCGGCACAGCGGGGCGAAGATCTCGTCGGCCTCGCCCGAAACCGCGAAATCCACCCAGGGGAACTCCTGGACCACGGCCACGCCCATTTCCGATTCGCAATTGGCGCCACCCATCATCGTGACGACGGTGGGGTCGAGTTCCTTGACACGGCGCAGCAGCGCGAGCGAGGCGGTGTTCTGCTCGAACGTGGAAGTGCAGCCGACGATGCGAGGGTGGCGTGCGAGCACGCGCCGGGCCGTTTCGTCGACGAAGGCGGGTGTCAGGTCGCGTACTCCCCTCCATACGTCCAGGATCGGCTGAAGGTGCTCCCACTTGTCGGGTTGATCCTTCCGGAGGTCCTCGAGAATCTCCAGTCCGATCGTCTCCTCGACATCGGTGCGGTGAAGCGGAAACGCGGCGTTCGAGAATGTCCACTCGCCGATCAGGTGCTCGTTGCGCGAGTTGGCGATCACGCGGACGGCGTCCATCCCGATGAGGTCGGCGAAGCGCAGGTTGGCGTACTCCACGGAACAACTGATTCCGGTGCCCCTGAGGCACGCCTTGAGCACGCCAAGCGCCAGCGACGGCCGCGTGATCGGGCTGTAAGGCATGTTGACGAGGCACACGTCCACGTCGCCAACGGGCGCGCGTGGCGTGGTGCCTGAGAGGGTCGAGCCTTCGGGCGTCATTGTGGCGACGGGTTCCGTCCGGGCATGCGAACGCCCGCGGGGGACCTTTCGGCCCGCGGGCGTTCGAACGAGCGGCTACGTCAGGTAATGAAGCAGGGAACGACGACGGCGACGACTGCGGCGACAACCTCGGCGGCTGCAGCCTCGGTAGTCACACCCACCGCGGTCTGCACGGCTTGTGTGGCCGTCACCACGTTGTTCACGTTCACGGCGACGTCCTTGTGCGCGCTGCCCTTGCCCCCGACCACCTGCTCGAGCTGGGCGTCGGTGAGGTCGCCGGCCTGCACCGGCGCTTCGGGTAGCACGATGAACGCTCGAGTGGCCGAGTCCCGATGCAGGTGGACCTCCATGTCCTCGGGAAGGTCCTTCAACATCTGCACGGCCTTCTGGATGCGCGCCTCATACTTGGCCATCTCCCCCATCGGCGGCAGGATCGCGTGGATGATGGTCGGGGTGTTTTCCAGCAGCACCACTTCCAGGTCCGACGGAATCGTTGCCCCAGCCTGTTGAAGCACGAGCTTCGGGTTCTGCCGAAGCTTGCTGCGGTATGCCGGCTCCTTCCAGCTGCGAGCGACGACTTCCGCGAGTACGGCCCTGTTCTTGTCGCTTTCCTTCATGATGCTGTCTCCTTAATGCGGCCGGGGGCCGCTGGTGAAGGTAAAGGTGCTGCAACCACGGTGGATCTGCATGGCTCCTCGTCGAGAAGCCCCTCATCGAACAACCAATTCAGTGACGCCATCGCCTCTTCGGCGGGCAGGCCGAAGCGGTCCTCCATGTCGATGGCGATCTCACCGGCGGTCATGGTGCCGTCGACCACATGCTGAACCATCGGCTCGATGCGGCCGGGCCCGATGATCTTCGTGACGAGGCCATACGACTTCAGGTGGATCTGGTCCCCGTCCCTCACGAGCTTGAGGTCCGGGCGCAGGCGCACCCGGTCGCTCGCCCTGAGCGCGGTGGGCATGTGGCGCTCCATCATCCCGTCGAGCACCGCGGCAAAATCCGCGGCATCGCGAAAACGCGCCGAGTCCACGACCCAGTAACCGTTCGGCCACGCATCGGTGGACGGACACGGGGTGATGAGCCTCACGGTACGCTGCACCATGTTGACCAGGTAGCCGGAAATGCACGCGATGGTCCCGGGCGCTCCGCGCCATTCGGACTCCATCTCCTTCTCCCCGGCGCGCTTGTCGAGCTCGCGCGAGCCCCGCGCCCGGCCGGAGTTGCTCTGGATGGTATTGCCCTCGCGGTTCTGCAGCACGAGCTCGGTGTGCAGCAGCTCCTCGGCCGTGAAGGCCGCCATGATCTTGCGGAACGTGCCGATTGAAAGCACCGAGAACCGGTTGATCGTGCAGCCGTGCTCGGCCGACATCTTGAGCAACGCGCGCACGCGCTCGATGTGCTTCTGCGGCTGCGCGGTGGTGGTCTGCGGGAAGCGGCCGCAGATGCGCGCGAAATCGAGGCCGAATTTCTCGTAGTCCGGATTGTCGAGCGGGTCCGTTGCCCAATACATGAAACCGTGGGCGGCAGAGGGGCCCACCCTTTGGCGCAGGGCCTCGAGGATTCCGGTCCAGAGCTGGCGGTTCTCCTCGGTGTATAGGAAGTCCGTCTTCTTCTCTTCCGCAGACACCCCGCAGAACCAGCAACCCACGGAGCAGCCTTCCGACAGCTCGATGGCGAAGGGCGCGTGGATGATGTTCTCGTGGGCATTGATCCCGAGCTGGCCCAGCGTGCGGTTCACCTGCCGCCGGCGCCACGCGGCGTGACGCGGGTCCTGCGGCACGCTCTCCTGCCTGCGCACGCGCTCGCGGTAGCGGAACTTTTCGCCGATCCACGCACGATATTGCTGTACGGACTTCGGCGCGACCCAGCCCTTGCGGTCCCGGATCCCCGCGTAGAACTCCTCGTCCCACACGAAACGCAGTTCCTCCGCGTCCACACCGAGCGCGAGCCGGTCCGCGGCGCGGGCGTCGAGGTTCACGGCCTGCCGGAATTCCCGATCGGCCGACCACCATTCGAGGAAGCGCTTGGTCCGCGCGACGTCGGCCTTCCATGGCACGTCCTGGGCCTTGCGCGGATCTATCAGCGGGCGCAGGAACTCGGGGTAGCGTTCGAAGGCCGTATCGAGGAGTTGTTCGAGGTGTGCGAACGCGGCGTCGTTCATCTTCGAAACCTACATCAGGAATTCACCTAACACAAGACGACGTCTTGCAACAATTAGTGAGTACCGCGCGGCATGGCGGTGACCCATTGATTTATATCGTAAAGCGATACAAATAAGCGCTGCCTTATGCGATCTGCCGGGTCGCCAGGTCCCTGAACAACCCGGGTTGCGCCATGAGGCCGTCGTAGGTCCCCTCCTGCACGAGGTGGCCGGCCTCGATCACGAAGATGCGGTCCGCATTGATGATGGTTGATAGCCGGTGGGCGATCATCACCCGCGTGGTGCGCAACGCCTCCAGGCTGCTGGTCACGACAGCCTGGCTGCGATTGTCGAGGGCGCTGGTGGCCTCGTCCAGGAAGAGCACGCGCGGCTTGTTGACGATCGCCCGCGCGATGAGCAACCGCTGGCGCTGGCCGCCCGACAGGCTCCCGCCGCCATCGGGGATCAGCGTGTGCATTCCCATGGGCATCGCCTTGATGTCATCCTCAAGCCCGCATGCGCGGGCCGCTTCCGTCGCGTCGGCGAGCGACAGCGGGGCCGAGCCCACGATGTTGGTATAGATGTCGCCGCCCAGTAGCTGGCCGTTCTGGAGGACCACGCCCGTTTGCCGGCGCACGGCTCCGATGTCGAGGCTGCTCAGGTCCTGGCCGTCGTAGAACACGCTGCCCGCGCTGGGCGTTTCGAAGCCCAGCAGCAGGCGCAGCAGGGTCGACTTGCCCGAGCCCGACGGGCCGACGAACGCGACGAACTCTCCGGCCCGTATTCGCAGGGACACATCGTTCAGGACAGGCGGCAGGTCCTTGTTATAGCCGAATGACACGTGACTGAGCTCGATGTCGCCCGTGAGCAGGCCCGGATCGCCCTTGCCCTCGGAGACCTCGGGCTCGCTCGCCAGGATGGGCTTCGCCCGGGTCATCACGGGCACCACGTTGAGGATGCCCAGGAGCGTCTGGCCCATGCTCAACGTCGCGCCCAGGAAGCTGCCGAACGCCGCATTGAAGGCGATGAACTGGCCGGTCGTGAAGTCCTTCTTCTCGGGCATGAACATCGTGATCGTGACGAACAGCACGAAGCTCGACAGGGTGGGATACACGGCGTTCAGCGTGCCCATGATGGTTCCCACGAATTGCCCGCCGAACACGAACCGCTGCTGGCGGGCGTAGTCGGACGCCCAGAGACCAAAGGCGCGCCCCTCCGCTCCCGCCGCGCGCAGCTTGGAAATGCCGAGGAGGAACTGCAGCACCTTCCCTGCGAGCACGCCGGCGTTTTCCGCAAGCTGGCGGTCGTACTTCAGCCTGAAATAGCTGCCGATGCTGGTGAAGAGCAGGAGCACCACGACCAGGACCAGCGCGACCCAGGCGAGCTTCATGCTGTAGTAGAAGAGCAGGAACAGGTTCAGCAAGGAAAACAGCGAACCCAGCAGCGCGCTCATCGCCGAGCCCGAAAGCGCCTGGCGGATCGTGTTGATCGCGTTGGCCCGCATGGCGAGGTCGCCGGCGGTGTAGCTGCGGAAGAACGGCACCGGCAGCCGCAGCAGACGGTCCCAGACCGCGCCCTGGATCGCGGAATCGACGCGTCCTTCGGTGCGCAGGATGGTGAAGCTGCGGGTCACGCCGAACAGCGCGGTCGCCACGCCCGCCGCGCCCAGGGCGATCGCGATGTCGAGCAGCCGCGACCGGTCCGCCGCCGGGATGATGTCGTCGAAAAGTTGCCCGGTGAGATACGGGGTCGCGAGCCCCAGCAGGCCTGCGATCAGGCTCATCGACAGGACGAGCGCCAACTCGCGGCCCATCCCGAACATTCCGAAGCGCATCAGGCCTTCGATGTTCAGCGCCTTGGCGCCGAAGGTCCGGTAGAACGTGTGGGCAAACGGTTCCAGTCGCTCCGAGACGGCCGCGTCCATGGGCTGCGAGCTGCCATCGGCAGGATTGTGGACCGCATATCCGCCTCTGCGCACCGGAAGCAGCGCCACCGGCACGTGGCCTTGCGCGAAGAACCCCAGCAGCGGACCGTTATCGCTGTGCCACCATTCGCCCTTCAACGCGACGGTGCGCTTGCGAACCCGTGAAGCGCGCGCGATGTTCCCGAGGGGATCGAGCTGGACCTGGCCGCGCCGGCTCGCCGGATGCTCGCGGAACTCGATTCCCGATACCTCCCCGATCAGCTCGCACGCGGCAAGCAGGGGATCGGTCGAGATCGCGGCGCGCCCCATCGCGCCGGCCAGCACGACGGAGCGCAATCTCGCCGTGGCGGTCGCCATGCGCTTCGCGTCGTTGCGGGCACGCACGCCGAGCCTCGAGCGCTCCTTGCCGTCGGCTCGCGCGAGGGCGTCGCGCAGGCTCACGAGGAGCATGGCGTGGGTCTGGTCGAGAGCCGCGCCCAGGCGGCCCTCGCTCTGCAGGAGCGCAGTATCGAACGCAGTCACCTTGCATTCGGAGGTCGCCTCGAGCCAGCTCGCTGTCGTCATGAACAGGATCGCGCCCGCCTCGACCGCCTCGCTTCCCATGAAGAGCCCGGAGCCCTCCTCCAGCTTCACGCAGATCATGTCGGAGGCCGGCACGGTGACCTGGCCCGTCGCGAGCGTCTGGGTTTGTCCCGCCGAGATCCGCGCCACCTGCTTGGGCGCAGGCCTGTCCGTAAGCCTGCGATTCCACGCGCGCATCCAGCGCGATATCACCTTGCGTCCGGCGCCTTGTTCCTGCAAGCGCGCCGTCTCGACGGGCACGACCTCCGTATTGAGCGTCGGCACCGCGATCATGTGGTAGTC
This sequence comes from Usitatibacter sp., assembly GCA_035501715.1. Lineage (GTDB taxonomy): Bacteria > Pseudomonadota > Gammaproteobacteria > Burkholderiales > Usitatibacteraceae > Usitatibacter. The sequence goes on along the minus strand of DATJVS010000200.1, from coordinate 5,595 downwards.
CGGCAAACGCCCCGTTCCGAGCACGACCCCGCCGGACTCCACTCGCAGCGCCGGATAGTGGCGGCCGCCCGGAATGTCCTGCACGAGGAAGAGGTCCACGGCGCCACGGTTCACCAGCCAGCCCTTGGCCGTGTCGTCGAGCGACAGCGGCGCGTCGCGCGCGGTCGACTGCGCGGACTTGTCCGCGAACATCTTCGCCACGGTCTTCGGGTCGAAGAACTTGGTTCGCAGTTCTGGGTCGTCGGAATCGCTCATGGGCCCGCTATTCGGTCTGGATCAGGCGTGCGTACAAGTTGGACTTGTCCTGCTTCAGCTCGTCGTGGGTGCCGCGTTGCACCACCTGGCCGCGATTGAGCACGATGATCTCGTCGCAATCGCGGATGGCGGAAAGGCGGTGGGCCACGATCAGGCACGTGGCGCCGCGTGCGCGGATGTTCGCGTCGATGTGTTGCTCGGTCACGGGGTCGAGCGCGCTGGTGGCTTCGTCGAGCACGAGGATGCTGGGGTTGGTCGCGAGGGCGCGCGCGATCTCGAGGCGCTGGCGCTGGCCGCCGCTGAAGTTCCCGCCCTGCTCGCCGACGCGCGAATCGTAGCTGCCCGGCCGCGCCGCGATGATGCTGTGGATCTCGGCGTCCTTGGCCGCCTGGATCACGTCCGCCTCGGCGATGGAATCGTCCCAGAGCGTGAGGTTGTCGCGTACCGTGCCTGAGAACAACGTGATGTCCTGGTCGACCAGCGCAAGCGAGTTGACCAGGACATCACGCGGGATCTCGTCGCGCTTGCGGCCATCGAAGAGGATCTCCCCTTCCCAGATCTCGTAGAGGCCGAGGACGAGCTTGGAGATCGTCGACTTGCCGCAACCCGAGGGTCCGACGAGGGCGACGCGGTCACCCGGCTTGAGCGTGAGCGAGAAGTCCTTGAGCAGCGGCGGGTCGAGCGGGCTGTAGCCGAAGGTGACATTGCGCAGCTCCAGCGATCCGTTGAGCTTGGGCGGCATGTCCTCGGGCGGCGGCGCCGCGAGCTCGCCGCCCGCGCGCGGATCCAGCTTGTACTTGAGGACGTCGTCGAGCCGGTTCATGTCGCCCTGCAGCTCCTGGATCTGCGAGCCCAGGCCCACGAGCTGGTTGATGGGACCGGTGAACCCGGCCATCAATGCCTGGAATGCGACCAGCATGCCCATCGAGAGATGCCCGTCCATGACGCGAAGGCCGCCGATGCCGATCACCAGCACGCCGTTCAGCGTCGTGAGGAACGGAGGAACGGTCCCCAGCCAGAGCGACGTGGCGCCGATCGACTGCATCCCGTTCATGACCTTCGACTGGTAGCCGGACCACTTGGCGAAGAAATCGCCCTCGAGCCCCGAGGCCTTGAGGGTCTCGATCAGGCGCAATCCGTTCATCGATGCGCCGATGAGCTTGCCCGAATCGATGGCGAGCTTCTGGTTGGCCTCGACCTGCCGCCGCGAGATGTAGCGCATGAAGGCGATGTTGCCCACTGCGGTCAACACGCCGACGAGGGTGAGGACCCAGTCGTAGAAGAACATCAGGAGGGCGTAGAACACCACCATGAGCACGTTGAGGACGGCCTCGGCGACTTGCCCCGCGAGCAGCCCCGCGACGCGCTCGTTGATCGCGACGCGGCCGGCGACTTCGCCCGCCGAACGCTGCGCATAGAAGACGATGGGCAGGCGCAACACGTGCCAGAAGAACCTGCTCGCGGTCGTCACTCCGAGCACCGTGCGAAAGCGCGCGAGGTAGTAGCTCTTCACCCAGCTGAGGGCGCCCATCAGCAACATGGTCAACACCATGCCCAGCAGCAGGGGCCGCACCCAGTTCTCGAAGTGCTGCACCAGCACCTCGTCGATGAACACCTTGGTGAAGACGGGCACCACCAATCCCGGCAGCACCATCGCGAGCCCCGCGAGGAACAGGTAGGTCAACGCGGAGTGCGCGCCGACCAGGCGGCTGCGCAACGCAACGAGGATGTCGGGCGGCTCGCCCCCCCGCTTGAACTCCGGGCCCGGCTCGAGAGCCAGCACCACGCCGGTGAAGGAATGATCGAATTCCTCGACGGTGACCGAGCGGCGCCCGCTCGCCGGATCGTTGAGGTACACGCGGCCCGGGCCGAATCCTTCCACGACGAGGAAGTGATTGAAGTTCCAGAACACGATGAAGGGCAGCGGCACGTCGTGCAGGGTGCCCGGTTCCCGCTTGATGCCCTTCGCGTTGAATCCGTAGTTGCGCGCGGTCCTGACGACGTTGCTCGCCTTGCTTCCGTCCCGCGACACGCCGCACGCGAGGCGCAGCTCCTCGGCCGGGACGTAGCGCTTGTAGTACGCCATCACGATGGCGAGGGCGGTCGCGCCGCACTCCACCGCTTCCATCTGCAGGATGGTCGGCGTGCGCTTTCGCTGCAGGCGTGGCGCCTTCTTCGGAGCCGGTGTCGCGCTCATCGCGCCCCTATGCCAGGCCGAGGAACTTGCGGATCGCCGGCATCACCAGCGCGATCGGCGGCTGGCGCTCGGTGATCACGGAAAGCCTGCACAGGGTGCCGCTCGCGACGATGTAGTCGCTCGGGCCCTTGCGGGACGACCACTTGAAGCCGGTCGGGGAATCCTTGTCGGGATCCAGGTCCACCAGCACCTTGATGGGCGCGCCGCCCTTGGACAGCTCCTCGACCAGCCTCTCGTTCTGCAGGGTGCGCATGATGCCCTGGCCCGACGACGGATAGTCCGCCACCCATTTCACGTGCCCGATCATGAAACCCGATTCCTCGCGCTTCACGTTGCCCGGCGAGACCTGCACTTCCATGCCGGGCTTGATGCTCTTCCCGGTGCCGCTGGGCGCGAACATCGTGACCGACAGCGCGCCGGGCTGGCCTTTCGCGCCCAGGGGCTCCAGGCTCAGGATCGCGGAGCCCACGCTCACGAGCGAGCCCACGCCGCCGGACTTGAGCTCGATCACTCGACCCGAATACGGGCTCACCACGACGGAAGCGCGATCGAGGGTCTGCTTGCGACTCTCGATCTGGCGCTCCAGGTCGGATTTCTGGAGCCTCACGTTCGCGAGCTCGGCATCCGAGGCCTTCTCCTCCTCGAGCTGGCGCACGTCGATCTGCCGCAGCTGGCTGTTTGCGGAGTTGATCTCCTGGATCACGTTGTCGCGTTCGACCCGGCTGCTCAGCAGCTGCTGGCGCGTGATGAGCCCCTGGTCGAGCAGTTGCTGCTGGGTGGTGATGCGGTCCTGGATCGACTTGAGGCGCGACTCGGCCATCTGGATCTGGTTCTGCAGGCTCTCCTTCTGGGTCTTCTTGAGGCTCGCTTGCAGGTCCTTGTCGCGGCCTCCGAACCTCATGAGGCTCGCTTCGCGCGAGCTCATGTCGGCAAGCCTTTCCTCGAGGGACTGGATCTCCCGGTCGAGCTCGGGCTGCGCGATCACCGCGATCACGTCACCGGCCTTCACTTCATCGCCGATGTCGACGCGCAGCTCGCGAACGCGTCCTTGCGTGCTGGTTGTGATATCGACCAGGCCGCCCGAGCGCGTGATGATTCCCGGGCCCTCCACGGCGGTGGGCAAGCTGCCGAAGATTCCCCACCCGAGCGCGACCACGACCGAGCCGAAAAGCGTGTAGAGCGCGATCCAGCCCTTGGGCGTCGTGACCTGGGTGAGCAGGTCCAGCTCATCGGGAGAGGACAGGCGGTCGAGCGCCGCCTGGCGGAAGATCTGGTTGGGAGCGTTCACAGGGGCGACTCCGGGATGATGACCGCCGTTATACTCGAACCATGTTCCTCAGTGCGGAAACGTATCCATTTGTAAGCGACCTCGAACGCAACTGGCGCGTCGTCCGAAGCGAGTTCGAGGCGCTCGACGCGGGTTGCCGCGTGCCGTGGCCCGAGCGCGAGCTCTATGGCCGTGGCTGGGAAGTGGCCGGACTCTATGCGTTCGGACGCAAGCTCGAGGCCATGTGCGCCCGCTGCCCCGGGACGACGCGCCTCGTCGAGGCGATTCCCGGAATGACGACCGCGGGTTTCTCTTTTCTCCATCCAGGTACGCATATCCTGCCCCATCGCGGCTATACAACGGACGTGCTGCGCTGCCACCTCGGCCTGCTAGTCCCTTCCGGTTGCAGCATGAGGGTCGGGACCGAGACCCGGCAGTGGGTCGAGGGTCGTTGCCTGGTGTTCGACGACACGAATGAGCATGAGGTGTGGCACCGCGGAGATCAGCCCCGGGTCGTCTTGCTGGTGGACTTCGCGCGTTCCGGCGCGGCCGAACGGCCCGCGGTCGCCATGCCGGCCGTGGTCGAAGCCGCGCTGGGCCGCGCAGAACCCGGAGTGTGATCGCACCGGGTCGTGGCGATGCCGGGGCCGGATTGCTTCATGGCCTGGCGCTTCGATTCAACAAGTTCCGGAACACGCGGTCGAAGCGCGCGCCTGCCAGGTGGACGCGATCGAGGACCTCGACGTCGATCTCGCCCGGGGTCTCCTCCGACTCGTCGAGATCGAGCGGCCGGTTCTCGCCGTCGCGCGCGAATTCCATCGTGGAGCGCATGCGATCGGCGAGGAAGATGGCGATCGCCCGGTGAATGCGCGACGAGAATCCCACGTCGTCGGCGACCTTTTCCATCAGCACGTCGCGAGGCACCTTGAGCAACGCGACGTCGCCTTCGGCATCGATCGATGCCGACGCCGGCCGGGAATCCACGAGTGACATCTCGCCCACCAGCTCGCCGGCACCGATCTTGGCTATCACGCCCATCTTCTTCGTCGACACGCGCAGCGTGCCTTCGATCACGATGAACATGGCCTCGACCCGCTTGCCCTGCTCGATGAGCCGGGTGCCGTCGGTGATCCTGATCAGCGATCCCGTCTTGGCCAGCCATTCGCAGTCGTTGTCGTCGAGCTGGCCGAGCAGATAAAGCACTTTGCGCACGGGATGCTCCCCAAGGTGGGACTTCGCGCCGCTACTCTAGCCGTGTCGCAAGCGGCACACAACAGCACCGCAAGTGACAAGCAGGTTACCAATACAACATCCAGTTACCTTGGCACGATAGCGCGTGGCCCTGCAGTGTGATTCGCTCGTCGCCGTCGATGAGCCCTCTTGCGGGCGCCGCCTGGTGGACCCTGTGCCCCGAATGCAGGAAGAGCTGTCCGGGCTCGTAGGGAAAATAGTCCGGCGGGCTGTTGCCCGCGCGGCGCAGCAGAGTGTCGAGCGTCTCGCCGGCGATCTCGTCGTAATGGATCGGCCACACGCGAAGGCCCGCGCCGCACTTCGGAAGCGCGATCGACAAGGTGAACGACATCGCGGACCTGAAATCGTCGTGCGTGGCGCCCGCCCATTCGTGCAGCCGGTATTGCGTATCGCAATGGATCGACGCGATGGGACGCTCGAACACGGGATGGGAAAGGTAGATGTGATAGCCGGGCAGGGCCAGCTCGTCGGGAAACGCCACGCGTGCGCGAAAATGATCCGAAAGCGCTTTGGCGAGCCTCCGATAAAGCCAGCCGAAGTGCTGCGACAGCAGCGGATTCAGTTCGCGCGCCTTCACCAGGTAGCGCAGACGCTCTTCGGGAGCGTCCAGATAGCTCGCCGCGCC
>DATJVS010000199.1:0-4176 GCA_035501715.1 Usitatibacter sp. | reverse complement strand
GTTCGACCGGCGCACGCACTACTTCGAGATCTTCAATCGCGGCAATTCGCCTTTCGCCTTCCAGGCGGCGGCGAGCGAGCCGTGGATCGTGCTGTCCAAGTCCACGGGCAACGTCGAGCGCGAGGTGCGCATCGAAGTGGGCGCCAAGTGGGACGAGGTGCCGAAGGGCGCGACCAATGCGACGATCCTCGTCTCCGGGCCCGACGGCACGCGGCTCGCGGTGCAGGTGCCCGTGCGCAATCCTGCGGAGAATCGTCCCGCGGAAGGCGCGGGATTCGTCGAGACCGCGGGGGTGGTCTCCATCGAGGCCGAGCACTACGCCAAGGCCAATGCGGCGGCGGGGCGCAGCTGGCTTCGCGTGCCCGACCTCGGGCGTTCGCTCTCGGGCATGACGATGCAGCCCGTCGAAGCGCCGGCCGCAACCCTCTCCGACGCGATGAGCCTCGAATACAAGATGCATATCTTCGACACGGGCAAGGTCACGGTGCACACGGTGCTCGCGCCCACGCAGAAGTTCCAGCCCGGCGCGGGACTTCGCTTCGCGGTCTCCATCGACGACGAGGCGCCGCAGGTGGTGAACATGCATGCGGACGAGTCGAAGGCGTACTGGAGCAAGACGGTCCTGGACGGCGTGGCGGAATTCACAACGGCGCACTTCGTCGCGAAGCCGGGAGCGCACACGCTCAAATTCTGGGCGCTCGATCCGGGCGTGGTGCTGGAAAAGCTCGTCGTGGACGCGGGCGGCCTGCAGCCCAGCTACCTGGGTCCCCCCGAAAGCCCGCGCCTTTAGACGCCATGCGCGTGCTCCTCATCGGCGGCACGGGTTCGATGTCCACGCGCATCGCCGAGCTGGCCGTCGAGCAGGGGCACGACGTGATGGTGGTCTCGCGCGGGCGGCGGGCGCTGCCCGAGGGACTTCCCGTGAAGACGCTTGCGTGCGAGCGCGTGGACCTTCGATCGCACGCGGCCGACCTCGCGCAGTTCGCGCCCGAAGCCGTGGTCGATTCAATCTGCTTCGAGGCCGCGCGCGCGGAAGATCTCGTGGCGTTGTTCCCCAAGGCGCGCCGAGTGGTGTTGATCAGCAGCGTGGACGTCTATGGCGAGGACGTGGGCGCGATGCCCGTCACGGAGAAGCGCGCGCCCAATCCCGTGACGTCGTACGCGATGGGCAAGGCGCTGTGCGAGCGCGTCGTGCTGGAAGGCCTGGGCCGGCGCGCGACGGTGATCCGCCCCAGCCACATGCTCGGGCGCACCTATCTCACGACGAGCCTCTGGAGCCGCAGCCCGTATCTCGTCGATCGCATCCGCAAGGGCAAGGCGATTCCCGCGATCGACGGCGGGCGCAACCTCATGACTCCGGTGTATGCGCTCGACGTGGCGAACTGGGTGATCCGCGCGTTCGACAGTCCCGTGGCCGGCGGCGAGATCTTCAACGCCGTGGGCGACGAGACCGTGACGCAGCGCCACTACTACGAGACGGTCGCCGCGATCCTCGGCGTGGAATTGAAGCTCGTCGCCGTTCCCTCGCACGTCTTCCGCCGCCACGTGAAGGAACCTTCGGCCTTCAATTGGCACCGTCCCTACAGCAACGCGAAGGCGGTGGCGAAGCTGGGCTACAAGCCCGTGGGCACGCTGCGCTCGATGCTCGAGGAGACCGTGAAGCACATGATCGATCACGGGCTCGTGAGGGATTGCTCGGCAAACCCGATCGACGACGAGCTGGTGGAACTGGCCTCGAGGCACGAGGCCGAGTTGGGGGCGGTGCTGGACAGGGGGCGCTAAGCCCCCGTCCGCTTCAGAAGAAGTGACTCAGCGGGCCTTGTAGCTGAACTTCTGGCCGCCGATGCTGGCCTCGTACATCAGGCCGCCCTTGGCCACGGTGAACGTGGCCATTCCCTTGCGATACTTGCCGACCGTCGTGGCGTCCTTCTTTCCGCCGCTCGCGCCCGCGGACGAGCCGGCCGTGCTGGCCTTCGCGCCGGCCGCGGCGGTGATGGCGATGGCGGACGCGTCCGCGCCGAACTCGAAGTTGCCGCTCGTGAACTCCTTGAGCGCGCGCTCATCTTCGAAGAAGACCATCTCGCTGTAGGCCTGCCCGCCCAGCTGCAGGCCGACCGTGAGCTGGTTCATCGTGGTGTCCCCGATGTACTTGCCCTGCGCGTACACGCGTCCCTTGCCGTGGGCGCCGCCTACCCCGACGCCCGCCTTGCCGACTGTCGGGAATACGGCATATCCGTAAGCGGTGCCGAGGAATTGGCCGCTCTCCCCGGCGTTCTTGAAGAGGTTGACTGTATCGCTGTATTCGTCGGCCCACGCCGATTCGAACGGCAGCGCCAGGAGGATGAGAGCGAGGATCGATGCCAGCCGTTTGACCATTTGCATTCTCCTTGAGTTAGCGCGTCACGAGGTAAACCCACGGCGTTCCGATGAACAGGAACACCGCGAGGAAGGCGAGCGTCACGAAGAACCCGAGCTTGTAGAGCTCGCGCTGCGTGAGGTAGCCGCTCGCCGCGAAGATGATGTTCTGGCTCCCGCCCTGGGGCGTGATGACGGAAAAGTAGCTGCTTGCGAAGAGCAGCCCGAAGGCCATGAGCGGCGCCGGCACGCCGCCTCCCACGCCCACCTCGAGGAAGACCCCGAACAGCGCGAGCACCTGGGACGCCTGGCTCACGAATAGGTAGTGGATGAAGACGTACAGGGCGACCAGTGTCACGTACATCGCCGGCCACGATAATCCCGCCAGCTGCTTGGCGAGGCGCTCGCCCGCATAGCCCATGAAGCCCATTTCGTTGAGCTGCCCGCTCAGGGCGAAGAGCACCGCGAGCCACAGGAAGGTCGCGAGCGTGTCGCCCATCTTCGAGATGTCCTCGAGCGTGATCACGCTGGTCACCAGCAGCACGCCCAGGCCCATGAATGCGACGCTCGTCACGTTCACCTTGAGCGCGTCGGCGAAGACCCAGCCCGCCACCATCACCGCGAAGACGACGGCCGTGATCCGCTCGTCGCGCGCCATCCTGCCCATGGAAGCGAGCTCGGTGCGGGCGAGCTTCGGCGCCTCGGGTGTCGCGCCGACGTTTGGAGGGAAGAGCTTCGACACGAGCCATGGCAGCATCGCCGCGGCCGCGAGCCCCGGCACGCAGGAGGCGATGATCCACGAGCCGAATCCGATGTCGACGCCCGATTTCGCCGCGATCTGCACGGCGATCGGATTGCCGGACGTGGCCGTGAGCCACAGCGCGGAAGACACCGCGAGGCTCGCCATCCCGCAGAACATGAGGTAGCCGCCGAGGCGCCGGCCTTCCGGGTCCTCCGGATTGGAGCCCGAGCCCTTCGCGACCGAGAGCACGATCGGAAAGAGCACGCCGCCGCGCGCCGTGTTGCTGGGGAAAGCCGGGGCGATCACCACGTCCGTGAGGACGATGCTGTACGCGAGCCCGAGCGACGAGCCGCCGAACCGGCTCACCATGAAGAGGCTGATGCGCCGGCCCAGCCCCGACTTCACCACCGCGAACGCGACGATGAAGGCGATCACCACGAGCAGCACGCTCGTGTTGGCGAAGCCCGAGAAGGCCTGCGCGGGCGTGATCGTGTTCGTGAGGACGACGGTTCCCGCGGCCATCATCGCCGCGGTGAGGAGCGGATAGGAGCCGAGCAGCACGGAGGCGATCGCGGCCACGAACACCGCGAACAAATGCCATGCCGGCGCGGTGAGGCCGGCGGGGACGGGCCAGAACCAGATGGCGATCGCGATCGCGAAGGGCGCCGCGCGCTTGATGAGAAGGGCGGGGGCGATCATGGCTTCGAGCTCCCCGCGCCGGGCTCGCCTGCGCGAATGCGTCCCTTGAGCCCGACCGCGCGCCCCTGGATCGAGCCGTCGTCGCCTTCGATCACGAATTGCCACGAGAATTCGTAGGAGCCGCTGGCGCCGGCATAGCGGCCCGTTCCACCGACGATGGTCCCGGTGAGGCGGTTTCGCGCCGCGGTGCCTTCGCCCTTGAGCTCGCTGAACACCTGGTCGCCGCGTTCGTCGGTCCATACGCTTCGACCGGCGAGGCCGGTCGCGTTGTCGCTGAGCGCCACCACCTCCGATTGGAACCCCACGCCCGGGCGGCCGGGTCCCGAAAGCAGCATCGTTCCGCGCAGATCGAGGATCGATGCCTTGCGATCGGCGCCGAG
>DATJVS010000198.1:0-14648 GCA_035501715.1 Usitatibacter sp. | reverse complement strand
CGCGGCTCCGATCTCGCCGACGAAGCGGTGGACGTGAAAGGCGTCAAGGTGCTGGCGGCCAAGCTCGACGGCGCGGACGTGAAGACGTTGCGCGATACGCTCGACCAGCTGAAGGGCAAGCTGAAGTCCAGCGCGATCGTGCTCGCGGCCTCCGAGGGCGAGAAGGTGAGCCTCATCGCCGGCGTCACGCAGGACCTCGTCGCGCGCGTGAAGGCGGGCGAGCTCGTGAACTTCGTCGCATCCCAGGTGGGCGGCAAGGGTGGCGGCCGCCCCGACATGGCGCAGGCCGGCGGCACCAACGCGGCCGCGTTGCCCAAGGCGCTCGAAAGCGTCCGCGGCTGGGTCGAAGAGCGCCTCTGAGCACCGAATCCTTCGCGTTCTGCCCGCGCTGCGCGAAGCCCCTCGCGGAGCGCGCCGTGAAGGACATCGACGGCATTTCGTCGATGCGGCGTGCGTGCGACGAATCCTGCGGATACGTGCAGTGGGGCAACCCCATTCCCGCGGTGGGCGCCATCGTCGAGCACGAGGGCGAGATCATCCTCGCGCGCAACGTCGCCTGGCCCGAGGGATTCTTCGCGCTGGTCACCGGTTACCTCGAGCCGAAGGAAGATCCGGTGCGCGCCGTGGCCCGCGAGGTGAAGGAGGAGCTCGACCTCGAGGTCGTCGAGACCCACCTCGTGGGCAACTACATCTTCGAGCAGAAGAACGAGGTCATGCTCTGCTACCACGCGGTGGCGCGCGGCACCGTGAGGCTGGGCGCGGAGCTCGCCGAGTACAAGCGTATCAGGCCGGAGAAACTGCGCCCGTGGCGGCGCGCTACCGGCCTTGCGGTCGCCGACTGGATGCGATCGCGCGGCCTCGCGTTCGAATGGCTCGAGCGCCCGCCGCTCACGCCCGCCCAGTTGCGCACATGAGCGAAAGCCTCGGCCGCATCACCTCGTACCTGCGCACCGCGGGCCTCGAGTCGCTCGTGGGGCGCGAGGCGGACGTGGAACGCGCCGTCCGCGACCTCATGGAAGCGATGGGAGAGAAGGTGGCCGTCGGAGATCCGGCATCGCTCTACACCTACCAGGTGCCGATGCTCACCGAGGACGGCAGCTGCTCCATCGTGGACGAGCTCGCTCCCGTCCCCTATGACCTCACCGCGATCCTCGGCGGGCGAAGCGAGCAGAACACGCGGCGGCTATCGCTCATGGAGCGGCTCGTGGAGCGCGCCCAGGAGACCACGGGCGCCGAATGGATCGGCATCTACCAGCGCCGGCGCAATCCCGCGGGAGTCGACGTCCTTGTGAAGCTCGCGTACGTCGGGCGCCCCAGCCGCGCCGAGTTTCCCCTCACCACGGAATTCGCCGAGCGCAGCACCAACGCCACCGTTGGGCTCACCGGGCGTGCCACGGTGATCGAGGACGTCTCGAAGCACGTCGAGGCGGGCGGCGGGTTCTACGTGTGCGACGATGGCGTGCAGTCGGAAGCTTGCGTGCCGGTGCTCGACGCCGCGCGCCAGGTGATCGGCATCGTCGATGCCGAGGCAAAGCCCAGGAGATTCTTCGGCGCCGAGCGCCTCGCCGTGATCGCCGCGCTCGCGATCGTTACCCCTGCGGTCCTTCCGTAGCCGTTCCCGCGGAGGCGGGAAGCCAACCTAGACGAAGGCCTTCTTGCCGTCGCGCCACCGGCGCCAGGCCTTGGGATTCTCGAGCGCTTCCAGCAGGGCGATGTTCATGTCGGTGGGCGTTGCGTCGAGGCCGTCGGCCTGCAGCGCCTGCCGGGTCTGGGTGATGATCACCGCGGCGTTGTGCTCGATGGCGGGATGGTTGGGGCTCGCGATGGAGTCGTCCGCGGGATCGGCGTAGGACTTCTTGCACGTCTCGACGTTCATCGAATGGAACCGCCGGCACTGCGCCGGGCGCGCTTGATATGCCGAGCACGCGCCATCTTCGCCCAGGAGCGAGCAGGGCAGGTTGGTGCGCTTGCGGGCCTCGTCCCCGAGGCTTCGCGTCTTCGACGCGTTTTCGCGCAGCCGCGCCCTGACTGCCGCGAGGCGGCCCTCGTCGAGATGCTGCCTGAGCCAGTCGGCCAGAGGGAAGATCTCGGCCGGTGTCACCAGCACCTGCAGGCTGCAGCAGTAGTGGCAGCCCCGGGTGCACGCGACCTTGATGGCGTGGCCCCGAACGGTCGCCTCGACGATCTCATCGACGCGCCGGTGGAACCGCACGACGGCCGTGGCGAGCTCTCGCGCGTCGCGCGCGCCGGCGAACGCCTTGCGCGCCTCCGAATCCCACGTGGAGCGCTCGGGCATCAGCGCTTCGCCGGCATCATGTCCGTGATGGAGCCCTCGGCGATCTCCGCCGAGAAGAACACCGTCTCGGACAGCGTCGGATGCGGATGGATCGTGAGGCCGATGTCCTCGGCATCCGCGCCCATCTCGAGGGCGAGCACGGTCTCGGCGATGAGCTCGCCCGCGTTCACGCCGACGATGCCCGCGCCGAGGATGCGCTTCGTGCCCTTCTCGTAGAGCACCTTGGTCATGCCTTCCTCGCGGCCCATGCCGAGCGCGCGCCCGCTCGCCGCCCACGGAAACACCGCCTTGTCGTACTCGATGCCCTGTGCCTTCGCGTCCGGCTCCGACAAGCCCATCCACGCGACCTCGGGATCGGTGTAGGCCACGCTCGGGATCGTGCGTGCTTCCCACGCGTGGTGCGCCATGCCCGCGATCACCTCGGCGGCGAGCTTGCCCTCGTGCGTGGCCTTGTGCGCGAGCATCGGCTCGCCCACGATGTCGCCGATCGCGAAGATGTGCCCGACGTTGGTGCGCATCTGCTTGTCCACCGGGATCCAGCCGCGGTCGTTCACGTTCACGCCCGCCTTGTCGCAGCCGATGTTCTTCCCGTTGGGCCTTCGTCCCACGGCGAGCAGCACGCGGTCGTAGATCTCGGGCGCCGGGCCCGCGCCGCCGTCGGCCGCCTCGAAGGTCGCCTTGAGCCCCTCGGGCAGCGCCTCGATCTTCGCGACCTTGGTCTTGAGCATGATCTTCTCATAGCGCTTCTCGATGCGGCGCGCGAGCGGCTTCACGATGTCCGGATCCGCGCCGGGGATGAGCCGGTCCATGAACTCCACGACGCTCACCCTGGCGCCCAGGGCGTCGTAGACCGTGGCCATCTCGAGGCCGATGATGCCGCCGCCGATGATGAGCAGCCGCTTCGGGACTTCGGCGAGCTCCAGCGCGCCCGTGGAGTCCATGAGTCGCGGATCGTCGTAGGGAAACCCCGGGATGCGCGCCGACTGCGAGCCCGCGGCGATGATGCAGTGGTCGAACGAGACGACCTTCCTGCCGTCCTTGCCTTCGACCGCGATCGTGCGCGGCGACGTGAACGCCCCCTTGCCTTCGAGCACCGTCACCTTGCGCGCCTTGGCGAGCGAGCCCAGGCCCTTGGTCAGTTTCGACACGACACCATTTTTCCAGGTGCGCAGCTTCGCGATGTCGGTCTTCGGATGGCCGAACTCCACGCCGTACGCGGCCATCTCCTCGGCGTCGGCGATCACGCGCGCGGCGTGCAGCAGCGCCTTTGACGGGATGCAGCCCACGTTGAGGCACACGCCGCCCAGCGTGGGATAGCGCTCGACCAGGACCACCTTCTTGCCCAGGTCGGCGGCGCGGAACGCCGCCGTATATCCGCCGGGGCCCGCGCCCAGCACGAGCACCTCGGCGTGCATGTCCGCGTCGAGGCTCGCAAGCGTGGACGTGAGCACGTCGCGCACGGCCTGGGCGCCGGACGCGGCGATCGCCTTGGCCAGCTCAGGCTCCGGAGGGGAAACGGCCGCTTTCGCCTCTGCCTGGGCCCCCGTCTTCACGGGGGTGACGCTCATTTCGGAATCCAGCACCGCGATCACGGTGCCCTGCGACACCTTGTCGCCGATCTTCACCGAGAGCGACTTCACCACGCCCGCGTGCGAGGAGGGGACCTCCATCGTCGCCTTGTCGCTCTCCAGAGTGATGAGCGACTCGTCCTTGGCGACCTTGTCGCCCGGCTTCACCAGCAGCTCGATGACGGGGACGTCCTTGAAGTCGCCGAGGTCCGGGACCTTGATCTCGATCGTGGCCATGTCGTCCTTCTAGAGCGTGCTGCGACGCAGGTCGGCGAGCACCTGGGCGAGGTAGGTCGTGAAGCGCGCGCCGAGCGCGCCGTCCACGACGCGATGGTCGTAGGAGAGCGACAGCGGCATCATGAGCCGCGGCGCGAACTCCTTGCCGTTCCACACGGGCTTCATCGCCGCCTTCGACACGCCCAGGATCGCGACCTCGGGCGCGTTCACGATGGGCGTGAACGCAGTCCCCCCGATGCCGCCCAGCGACGAGATCGAGAACGTGCCGCCCTGCATCTCGGCGGGGCCGAGCTTGCCGTCGCGCGCTTTCGCCGCGAGCTCCGAAGTCTCCTGCGCGATCTGGATCACGCCCTTCTGGTCCGCGTTCTTGATCACCGGCACGACGAGGCCGTTCGGCGTGTCGGCGGCGAAGCCGATGTTCCAGTAATGCTTGAGGACGAGGTTGTCGCCGTCCAGCGAGCTGTTGAGCGTGGGATATTTCTTGAGCGCCGCCACCACGGCCTTGATGAGGAACGCGAGCGGCGTCACCTTCACGCCGGCCTTCGCGTTCTCCTCGTTCACCCTTGCGCGGAAGGCCTCGAGCTCCGTGATGTCGGCCTCGTCGAACTGCGTGACGTGCGGGATCATCACCCAGTTGCGCGCGAGGGCGGGCCCCGAGATCTTCTGGATGCGAGACAGCGGCTTCGCTTCGATGGGGCCGAACTTGGCGTAGTCGACCTTCGGCCATGCGGGCAGCCCCAGGTCCCCGAGCCCGCCGCCCGGAGCGCGCGCCGCGGCAGGCGCTCCGCCCGCGAGAGCCTGCTTCACGAATCCCTGCACGTCTTCCTTGAGGATGCGTCCCTTGGGGCCGGAGCCCGCGACCCTGGCCACGTCCACGCCCAGCTCGCGCGCGAAGCGGCGCACGCCGGGGCTCGCATGAGGCGGCACGCCATGCGCCGGCGGCGCCTCGTTCGACGATTCCTGCAATGCGGCGACCGGCGCGGGCGCGGGAGCCGGCGCGGGCGCCGGCGCAGGCGCAGGCGCTTTCGTCGGCAACGACGCTCCGGCCTGGGCGGGAGCGGGCGGCGGCGCAGGCTTGGCCGCTGCACCGGCCTTCGATTCGGCAGCGCCGTCGAGCGTGAGTATCGCGACGCCCTCGCTCACCTTGTCGCCCACCTTCACGCGGATTTCCTTCACCGTGCCCGAGGAGGGCGCGGGCACTTCCATCGTCGCCTTGTCGCTCTCGAGTGTGATGAGCGAATCGTCCTTCTTCACCGCATCGCCGGGCTTCACCAGCACTTCGATCACCGGCACGTCCTTGAAGTCGCCGATGTCGGGGACCTTCACTTCGATCGCGGCCAACTTGCTCTCCTCTTTTCCTTGTTGTCATCCCGGGCGCCGCGATTGCGGCGGTGACCCGGGATCCGTCACACAGTCCAGGGCGCCGGCTTCTCCGTGTCGATGCCGTATTTCGCGATCGCTTCGGCCACCTTCGCGGCGGGAACCTCGCCGTCATCGCAAAGGGCCTTGAGCGCCGCCACCGCGACGTAGTGCCGGTTCACCTCGAAGAAGCGCCGCAGGTTGTCGCGCGAATCGCTGCGGCCGAAGCCGTCGGCGCCGAGCACCTTGTAGCGGCGCGGAACGAACTCGCGGATCTGGTCGGCGAACGTGCGCATGTAGTCGGAGGAAGCGACGACGGGCCCCTTGGTGCCGGCGAGGCACTGCGTGACGTACGGAAGCCTGGCCTTCTCGGCCGGGTGCAGCAGGTTCCACCGCTCGGCGGCGATGCCTTCGCGGCGAAGCTCGTTGAAGCTCGGGCAGCTCCACACGTCGGCCGTCACGCCCCAGTCCTTCTTCAGCAAGTCCGCGGCCGCCATCACCTCGCGAAGGATCGTGCCGCTGCCCATCAGCTGCACGCGCGGCCCTTCGGCCTTGCCGCCGTCCATGAGCTTGTACATTCCCTTGAGGATTCCCTCGCGGGCGCCTTCGGGCAGCGCCGGGTGCGGGTAGTTCTCGTTCATCAGCGTGATGTAGTAGTAGACGTCCTCCTGGTTCTCCACCATGCGCCGCAGGCCGTCCTGCACGATCACGGCCACTTCGTACGAGAACGTGGGATCGTAGGAAATGCAGTTGGGGATGGTCGAGGCGAGCACGTGGCTGTGCCCGTCCTCGTGCTGCAGGCCCTCGCCGTTCAACGTCGTGCGCCCCGCCGTGCCGCCCATGAGGAAGCCGCGCGCGCGCATGTCGCCGGAGGCCCACGCGAGGTCGCCCACGCGCTGCAGCCCGAACATCGAATAGAAGATGTAGAAGGGGATCATGGGCACGTTGCTGTTGGAGTACGCCGTGGCCGCCGCCATCCACGAGCACATCGCGCCCGCCTCGTTGATGCCCTCCTGCAGGATCTGGCCGTTCTTGTCTTCCTTGTAGAACATCAGCTGGTCGCTGTCTTCCGGCTCGTAGAGCTGGCCCACCTGCGAGTAGATGCCCAGTTGCCGGAAGAGGCCTTCCATGCCGAACGTCCGCGACTCGTCGGGGACGATCGGCACCACGTTCTTGCCCACGCCCTTGTCCTTCACCAGCGCCGTGAGCATGCGCACGAAGGCCATCGTCGTGGAGATCTCGCGGCCTTCGGCTGTCGCTTCAAGCAGCGCCTTGAACGACTCGAGCTTCGGGGCCTCGAGCTTGCTCGTCTTGCGGCGGCGCTGGGGCAGCGATCCCCCGCGCTGCGCACGGAGCTCCTTCAGGTACTTCATCTCCGGCGAATCGTCGGCGGGCTTGTAGTAGGGCAGCTCCGCCAGCTTGTCGTCCGGGATCGGGATGTTGAACCGGTCGCGGAATTGGCGCAGCGCCTCGATCGGCATCTTCTTCTGCTGGTGGGCGATGTTCTTGCCTTCGCCCACCGCGCCCATGCCGTAGCCCTTCACGGTCTTGGCGAGGATCACCGTGGGTTGCCCCTTGTGCTTCACCGCGGAGGCGTAGGCCGCGTACACCTTGTGCGGATCGTGGCCGCCGCGATTCAGGCGCCAGATGTCCGCGTCGGACATGTTCGCGACCATCGCACGCAGCTCCGGGTACTTGCCGAAGAAATGCTCGCGCACGTATGCGCCGTCGCGGCTCTTCATCTTCTGGTACTCGCCGTCGACCGCCTCCTCCATGCGCTTGAGGAGGATGCCGTCCTTGTCCTTGGCGAAGAGCGGATCCCAGTAGGAGCCCCAGATCACCTTGATCACGTTCCATCCGGCGCCGCGGAAATCGCTCTCGAGCTCCTGGATGATCTTGCCGTTGCCGCGCACCGGGCCGTCGAGGCGCTGCAGGTTGCAGTTCACGACGAAGACGAGGTTGTCGAGGCCCTCGCGCGCGGCCATGCCGATGGCGCCCAGCGATTCGGGCTCGTCCATCTCGCCGTCGCCCATGAATGCCCACACCTTGCGCCCTTCGGTCTTCGCGAGGCCGCGATCCTGCAGGTAGTGCAGGAAGCGCGCCTGGTAGATCGCCTGGATCGGCCCGAGTCCCATCGACACGGTCGGGAACTGCCAGAAGTCGGGCATGAGCCACGGGTGTGGATACGACGCGATGCCCTTGCCGCCGACCTCCTGGCGAAAGCTGTCGAGCTGCGCTTCCGTGAGGCGTCCCTCGAGGAACGCGCGCGCGTACACGCCCGGCGAAGAGTGGCCCTGCATGTAGATCAGGTCACCGCCGTGCTTGTCGGTGGGCGCGTTCCAGAAGTGGTTGAAGCCCACATCGTAGAGCGTCGCGGCCGACGCGAAGCTCGCGATGTGCCCGCCCAGCTCCAGGTCCTTCTTGCCGGCGCGAAGCACCATCGCCGCGGCGTTCCATCGCACCATCGAGCGCAGGCGCGACTCGATCGCCTGGTCGCCGGGCATCGGCGTCTCGAGGTGCGTGGGAATCGTGTTGATATACGCGGTCTGCGCGGAGTAGGGCAGATATGCACCCGACCTCCGTGCCTTGTCGACGAGCTGCTCGAGGATGAAGTGGGCGCGGCCGGGTCCTTCGATCTCGAGTACGGCTTCGAGGGAATCGACCCATTCACGGGTTTCCAGCGGATCGATGTCTTGCAGACGGTCCATTTCGTGGCCTCTGAAGTTGGCTGTTCAGCGCGGGGGATGCGGTCATTAAACCGAATCGTATAATGGCTGGCAACCAAGGGGAGGAACCCTGCCGTCCGCCGGAAACTCTCCCGGAAAATCATGGACATCGGCCATGAAGCGGGATTGTTTCTGAAAAAAGCTTTTTAAGTTATTATAAATCCGAGATTTTGGGACATTAGCGTCAACAAAAACCGGAATCGGGATGAGACAACAGGCGCACTGGAAACGGGAGGGAGATCGCGCGGGGAGCAGCGAGGCTTGGTCGCGGCGTTCCGCAGGAGCGAACGCGTGAATCTTACGCAAGCCCTGAACGCGGCCAGCCTCACCGATCCGGGGCGCGTCAGGGACCACAATGAGGACTGCATCGAGTCGCGCCCGGACATCGGGCTGTTCGTGCTCGCCGACGGCATGGGCGGGTACAACGCCGGCGAGGTCGCGAGCGGGATGGCCACGTCGCTCATCTCCGACGGCCTGCAGGAGGCGTGGCAGCCGCGCGAGGTCTCCCGCATGGGCCGCGACGAATCGAAGCGCCTTTCCGAGCGGCTCATCACCGAGCAGATCGGGCGCGCCAACAGCGCGATCTACACCACCTCGCAGAACAATCCCGAGTGCGCCGGGATGGGCACCACGCTGGTCGTGACCCTCTTCTACGACAACTTCCTCACCGTCGCGCACATCGGCGACTCGCGCCTGTATCGCCTGCGCGGCGAGTCCATGGAGCAGGTGACGCGCGACCACTCGCTGCTGCAGGAGCAGCTCGACTCCGGCCTCATCACGCCCGAGGAAGCGAAGCTTTCGCAGAACAAGAACCTCGTCACGCGCGCCCTGGGAATCGATCCCACGGTCGAGCCCGAGCTCCACGTGTACGAGACGCAGCCCGACGACACCTACCTGCTGTGCTCCGACGGCCTGTCGGACATGGTCGAGGACGAGGAGATCCGCCTCACGCTGCTCACGCTCAAGCAGAATCCCAGTCTCACGGTGCAGCAGCTCATCCAGGCGGCGAACGACAACGGCGGCCGCGACAACATCTCGGCGATGCTGATCCGCGTCGTCGAGCCCTATGGAGTCCCGCGCGGCTGGCTCGCGCGCTTGAAGGCATTCTTCCGGTAATACCCAAGGAAAACGACTATGGCCAAGCTCATCCTCAGCGTCGACGGGCAGGTGCTCAAGGAGTACCAGCTCTCCAAGGAGCGCACCCTGATCGGCCGCAAACCGCACACCGACAGCCAGATCGACAACCTCGCGGTGAGCGGCGAGCACGCGGCGATCATCACGATCCTCAACGACTCGTTCATCGAGGACCTGGGCAGCACCAACGGCACCATGGTCAACGGCAAGCCGGTGAAGAAGCACTTCCTGCAGAACAACGACGTGGTGGAGATCGGCAAGCACAAGCTGAAGTACTTCAACGACGCGCCCACGGCGGCGACGGCGGCCGATTTCGAGAAGACGATGATCATCCGCAATCCGGCGAAGGCCGCGCCGCCGCCCCCGCCGCCGCCCGCGGCGGAGAAGGGCCCCGGCGATACGCAGACGAACCTGAAGCCGCTCGCCGCCGAGACCACGAAACCGCCGTCGCCGACCACGACGGCGACTTCGGCGCCCAAGGCCGAGCCGGCTCCCGCGCCGGCGGCCCCGCCGCCCCCGCCGCCTCCGCCCGCGCCTGCTCCGGCAGCCGCAGCCCCCGCGGCTCCCGCGCCGGCCGCGCCCGCCGCCGGTGGCGCCGCGCCCGCGCAGGGATCGCTTCGCGAGGCCGCCATCCAGGTGCTCTCGGGAGCCGCGGCCGGGCGCACGCTCGATCTCACCAAGAACCTCACGACAATCGGCAAGCCGGGCATGCAGGTCGCGGTGATCACCAAGCGGCCCAACGGCTACTTCATCACGCACGTGGAAGGCGCCACGTACCCGACGCTCAACGGCGGTTCGCTCGGTGCGCAGGCGCGGCAGCTGAACGACCACGACCTGATCGAGATCGCCGGCGTGAAGATGGAGTTCTTCTACAAGCCGTGAACGGGGACCGGGCGGCGGGGCCTTCCGGCCCCCCGCCGAGTTCACTCGGCAAGTGTGGCAAATTCCATGGAATCGGCCGCTCGCGGCGTGGTAACGTCTTGCGATAATGGACCGCTCCGTACTCCATCGGGATCGCGGCCCCGGCGAGGATCGCCGCAGCGAATCGGTGTCCGCGTCCCCAGGGCCGGCGATGAAGATCAGGGTGCTCGGTTGCAGCGGAGGCATCGGCGGCAGCCTTCGCACGACCTCGTTCCTGGTCGACGAGGACATCCTGCTCGACGCGGGCACGGGTGTGGGCGACATGTCCCTCGAGCAGCTCGCCAAGATCGACCACATCTTCGTGAGCCATTCGCACCTGGACCACGTGACGAGCATCCCTTTCCTCGTGGACACGGTGTGCTGGATGCGCGGCAGCCCGATCAAGGTCTACGGCATCAAGGAGACGCTCGACATCCTCCGGGCGCACCTCTTCAACTGGAAGATCTGGCCCGACTTCACGCAGATCCCGGACGGCGACAAGCCGTTCATGGTGTATCGCGAGGTCAAGGTGGGAGAGACCGTCGAGATCCGCGGCCGGCGCTTCACGCCGATCCCCGCCAACCACACGGTGCCGGCGGTGGGCTACAAGATGGAAAATTCGCGGGGCGCCCTCATATTCAGCGGCGATACCTCGACCAACGACGCCCTGTGGAGCGTGGTCAACGCCACGGAGAACCTCAAGTACCTCATCATCGAGACCGCGTTCTCCAACAAGGAGCGCGAGATCGCGGTGGCCTCCAAGCACCTGTGCCCCCGGATGCTTGCCGAGGAGCTGGAGAAGATGCGCACGCGGCCCGAGGTGTTCATCACGCACCTGAAGCCCGGCGAAGGGGCACTCACGATGAAGGAAGTGGGCGAGGCCGCGGGACGCTGGCGGCCGCGCATGCTCGAAAACAACCAGGAATTCTCACTGTAGCGCACGGAAAGCAGGTGCAACCATGAGCGCAGTCCTCGATACCAAGACCCCGTCGTCCGGCAACGTCGCGGACATGAGCGTGAAGCTCGCGTTCTCGAAGAAGCTGCAGGCGGTGACCAACCGGATCCACTCCACGAGCAACGTCGACGAGATCATCCTCGACGTCTCCAGGGACATCTGCCAGCTCTTCGAGGCCGACCGGATGACCGTGTACACCACGAGCGAGGACGGATCGTCCATCGTCTCGAAGGTGAAGACGGGCCTGAACTCGTTCAAGGACATCAAGCTGCCGATTTCGGAATCGTCGCTCGCCGGCTACGCGGCGCTAAACAAGCGCCACATGAACATCAAGGACGTGTACGACGACTCGGAGCTCAAGCAGTACTCGCCCAACCTCACGTTCCTCAAGGCGGTCGACCAGCGCACCGGCTACCGGTCCAAGCAGATGCTGATCGCGCCGATCCTGGGCGGGGACTCGGGCACGGACCTGATGGGCGTGATCCAGCTCATCAACAACCTCGCGGGGCAGCCGTTCTCGACGTTGCACGACGAGGGCGTGCAGGAGCTTTCCAAGACGCTGGCGATCGCGTTCCGCGTGCGCCAGCAGATGCCGGGGACGATCTCCTCGAAGTTCGAGTACCTCGTGATCGACAACGTGATCGCGGCGGGCGAGCTCGACCTCGCCACCAAGGCCGCGCGCCGCAAGAACAAGAACATCGAGGACATCCTGGTCGAGGAATTCCAGGTGAAGCAGCCGGCGATCGGCGCGGCGCTCGCCAAGTTCTTCGGCGTGGAGTACGAGCCGTTCAAGTCCGACCGCATCAAGCCGCCGGACCTGCTGAAGAACATCAAGCGCGATTACGCCGAGGGCAACCACTGGGTGCCGCTCGAGGAGGGCAAGGGCGGAATCATCGTGATGTCCACGGACCCCGAGCGCGTGCGCAACTCGCGCATGGTGGAAAACGTCTTCCCGCGCTCCAAGGTGATCTACAAGGTCACCACCGAGAAGGACTTCCGCCAGACGCTCGACCACTTCTTCGGCGCCGACGCCGGCCTCGCCTCCATGGGCAGCGAGTCCATCGGCGACCTGCTGGGCGGGCTGGAGACCGACGAGGACATGGAAGTCGGCGGGGCCGACGACGTCTCGGCCGCGGCCGACAACGAGCTGGTGAAGCTCGTGAACAAGATCATCGTGGACGCCTACCAGCAGGGCGCCTCGGACATCCACGTGGAGCCGCTGCCCGGCAAGGCCAAGACGGGCATCCGCTTCCGCAAGGACGGCACGCTCATCAACTACATCGAGGTGCCGGCCGCCTATCGACAGCCGCTGGTGACGCGCCTGAAGATCATGTGCGACCTGGACATCTCCGAGAAGCGCCGGCCGCAGGACGGCAAGATCAAGTTCCGCAAGTTCGGCCCGCTCGACATCGAGCTTCGCGTGGCGACAATTCCCACCGCCGGCGGCGTCGAGGACGTGGTGATGCGTATCCTCGCCGCCGGCGAGCCGATCCCGCTCGACAAGCTGGGCGTCCTCCCGACCAACATGGAGCGACTGAAGGGCTGCATCTCGAAACCCTACGGGCTGTTCTTCGTCTGCGGCCCGACGGGCTCCGGCAAGACCACCACGCTGCACTCGGTGCTGGGCTCGCTCAACACCGTCGACACCAAGATCTGGACCGCCGAAGACCCGGTAGAAATCACGCAGAAGGGCCTTCGCCAGTGCCAGATGAACCCGAAGGCGGGGTTGACCTTCGCGACCGCGATGAAGGCGTTCCTGCGCGCGGATCCGGACATCATCATGGTGGGTGAGATGCGCGACAAGGACACCACCTCCATCGGCATCGAAGCCTCGCTCACGGGCCACCTGGTGTTCGCAACCCTGCACACCAACTCGGCGCCGGAATCGATCATCCGCCTGCTCGACATGGGCATGGACCCCTTCAACTTCGCCGACGCGCTGCTGGGCATCCTCGCGCAGCGCCTCGCGAAGCGCCTGTGCAAGTGCAAGGAGGCCTACACACCCAGCCAGGACGAGGTGAAGCACTTCATCACCGAGTACTGCGGCGAGCTCGTGAACACGCCCGAGTTCAAGGCGGACCTGAACGGCAGCTACAAGAAGGTCTTCGAGCGCTTCCAGAAGGACTACGGCTTCGGCAAGCCCGACTACAAGATGTACAAGGCGAAAGGCTGCGATGCGTGCAGCGGCACCGGCTACAAGGGGCGCGCCGGCCTCCACGAGCTGCTGGTGGGCACGGATCCGGTGAAGAAGCTGATCCAGGAGCACGCCCGCGTGGCCGAGATCCTCGCCACGGCGCTTGCCGAGGGCATGCTCACCCTGAAGATGGACGGCATGGAGAAGGTCCTGCAGGGTGTCACGGACATGGCGCAAGTGCGGGCGGTCTGCATCAAGTGACGGCGCGGGAAACATCGGACAGCGCCGTCATCCCGATGGCGACGGGGATCCAGCCCCCAGTCTCCCGGCCCGCGCACTCGCAGACCGCGGCCGAGCTGCAGCGCTCGCTCGAGACCCACTTCCTCTCCAAGCTCGAGTACCTCAACGCGATCGGCATCGCGCTCTCGCAGGAGCGCGACATCGACAAGCTCCTCGAGACGATCCTCATCGCGGCCAAGAACCTCACGCACGCCGACGGGGGCACGCTCTACCGGCTGGTGGACGACAAGCTGCAGTTCGAGATCGTGCGCACGGATTCGCTCTCCATCGCCATGGGCGGCAGCTCGGGCAACCCGGTGCCGTTCTACCCGATCCCGCTGCACAACAAGGACGGGCAGCCCAACTACACGATGATCGCCGCGTACGCCGCGCTCACGCACAAGACCGTGAACGTGGCCGACGCGTACACGGAGGAGGGCTTCGACTTCTCCGGCACGCGCAACTTCGACAAGCGCACGGGCTACCGCTCGACCTCGTTCCTCACGGTTCCGATGAAGAACCACGAGGGCAACATCATCGGCGTGCTGCAGCTGCTGAACGCCACCGATCCGGCGAGCAACCGCGTCACCACCTTCGGCGAGGAGGACCAGCGCCTGGCCGAGTCGCTCGCCTCGCAGGCGGCTATCGCGCTCACCAACCGCCTGCTGATCCTGCAGCTCGAGGCGCTCTTCGAGTCCCTGATCGACCTCATCAACACCGCGATCGACGAGAAGAGCCCGTACACGGGCGGGCACTGCAAGCGCGTGCCCATGCTCACGATGATGCTCGCCGAGGCCGCGCACAACGCGACCACGGGGCCGCTCGCGTCGTTCCAGATGTCGGAGAAGGACCGCTACGAGCTCAAGATCGCGGGCCTGCTGCACGATTGCGGCAAGATCACCACGCCCGTGCACGTCGTGGACAAGGCGACCAAGCTCCAGACGATCTTCGACCGCGTGGAGCTCGTGGCCACGCGCTTCGAGATCCTCAAGCGCGAGGCCGAGGTCGTGATGCTCCGCGCCCAGGTGAAGGCGCTCGCCGCGGGCGACCAGGCGGCCGC
>DATJVS010000197.1:0-13071 GCA_035501715.1 Usitatibacter sp. | reverse complement strand
GCGAACCTCGAATGCAAGCTCCACGACGCGCGCCTTGCCCGCCGTTACGGCTTCGTCGTGCTCGAGGTGGTGAAGGCCTGGATCGACCCCACGGTGAAGGATCCGAAGACGCTGCACCACCGCGGCAACGGGCGCTTCATGGTCGCGGGGCGCACCATCCGCCTGCCGTCGCGCATGAAGTAGGGCTGTCGCGCGCGCCCTCTGATCCGCGTCAACTTCCATTCGAGCGCGGCGCCTAATATCTGCGCCATGGCAAGGGTCACGGTCATCGGAGGCGGGGCGTTCGGAACGGCCATGGCGTGCGTCACGCGGCGCTCCGGCAACGACGTGATGCTCTGGGCGCTCGAGCCCGAGGTCGTCGACGCCGTCAATCGCTCGCGCACCAATCCCCAGTTCCTCGCAGGGGTCGACTTGCCGGGAGGAATCCGCGCGACGGGCGACCTCGCCCTGTCCGTGGCCGAGGCCGACTTCGTGCTGCTCGCGGTGCCCGCGCAGCACATGCGCACGATCGCCGGCGCGCTGCGGCCGCACCTGCGCCGCAGGATGACGGTGGCGAGTTGCGCCAAGGGCATCGAGCGCGAGAGCGGCCTGCTGATGCCCGAGGTCCTTTCCGACATGCTTCCGGACTCGGTGATCTCGGTGATGTCCGGCCCATCCTTCGCCGCCGAGATCGCGCGCGACCTGCCGTGCGGCGTCGTGCTCGCCTGCTCCGAGTGGGAGGAAGCCGAGACGATGGCGCGGCACATCTCGAATCGCCACTTCTGCGTGCACCTGAGCGACGACGTCGTGGGAGCGGCGATCGCGGGCGCCATGAAGAACGTGGTCTCCATCGCGAGCGGAATCGTGCACGGGCTGAAGCTCGGGGAGAACGCGCGCGCCACCATCATGGCGCTGGGCCTCGCGGAGGCCGAGCGCCTTGCCCTCGTGAAGGGCGGGCGGCGCGACACCTTCGCGGGACTCGCGGGCGCCGGCGACTTCATGCTCACGGGCGGCAGCCTCCAGTCGCGCAACACGTCGCTGGGCGTGGCGCTCGGCGAAGGAAAGCGCCTCGACGAAATCCTCGCCGGCCGCAAGCAGGTGACCGAAGGCGTGGCCACGATCGGCGCGGTGGCGGCCCTCGCGCGGCGCCTGCGGGTGGAGATGCCCATCGTGGAAGCGCTGGATGCGGTCCTCAACCAGGGACGCACGCTCGACGAAGGCATCGCTCAGCTGATGGCGAGCCTGCCGTCGCTTTGCCGGATCGGGCCGCCCGCCAAGGCGGCCTAGGGCCTCAGGCCTCTGCGCGCTGGGTTTCGAAGTGCTTCGCGAACCAGTCGCGGGAGATCGCGGCCACGCGCTCGAGCGCGCCCGGTTCCTCGAAGAGGTGAGTGGCGCCGGCCACGATCTGCATCGAGCGCTCGCAGGACAGCTCCTCGAAGGCCATGCGATTCAACTCGATCACCTCGGCGTCGCGGCCTCCCACGATGAGCATCGTGGGCGCGCGAACGCGGGACAGGTACAGAGTGCCGGCGAGATCCGGGCGCCCGCCGCGCGAGACGACGCATGCGATCTGCGGGTCGGACGCCGCCACGCGCAGAGCCGCTGCAGCCCCGGTGCTCGCGCCGAAGAGCCCCACGCGAAGCTGCTGCGTGACGGGCTGGCCGCGCACCCAGCGCACCGCGCTCGCGACGCGTGACGCCAGCAGCTCGATGTCGAAGCGGCGCTCGAAGCTGATGTCCTCGGCCTGCGTGAGGAGGTCGAGAAGCAGCGTCGCGATCGAGGCGCGCTGCAGCTCCTGCGAGACGAGGACATTGCGCGGGCTGAAGCGGCTGGAGCCGCTTCCATGCGCGAACACGACGAGCCCGATGGGCTTGGGCGGAATCTCGAGCATGCCCGGCAGCGTCACGCCACCGGCCTCGATTTCGCAACTGATGGACCGTTTCATCAAGGCAACTCCGAAGGGATCCGGTAAGTCCTCCCGATGATCCCCCCGTTATCGGGGGACAGGTTCTGCTCCATCGTGCCCTTAGCCGGGCTTCGGAAGAGCCGGGAGGACTTTCCGGATCCCTCCTGCAATTTGCAGTCTGTCACCCCGGAGCGGCGAGTCCTTGACGGCGCGCAAACGATCCCGATCTTTGCGCGCATAGCGTGAGCCCATGCGCTACTACGACGTCTTCAACGGCGATGCGGACGGGATCTGCGCGCTGCACCAGCTGCGCCTGGAGCAGCCGGTCGAGTCCACGCTCGTGACGGGCCTGAAGCGCGAGATCGCGTTGCTCGAGGCCGTCGAGGCGGGCCCGGGCGACATCGTGACGGTGCTCGACCTATCGATGGAGCGCAATCGCCCGGCGCTGCGCAGGCTGCTCGCCCGCGGCGCGCTGGTGCGCTACTTCGATCACCACGATCCGGGCGACATTCCCGACCACGCGGGTCTCGTCGCGGTGATCGACCCGTCGGGCAATGCCTGCACGAGCGTGATCGTCGACGGCGTCCTTCATGGCCGATTCCGTCCGTGGGCGGTCGTGGGCGCTTTCGGCGACAACCAGCCCGACACCGCGGCGGGACTCGCGCACACCCTCGGCCTGGATGCGAGGCAGATCGCGACGCTGCGCGAGCTCGGCGAGGATCTCAATTACAACGCGTACGGGCA
The DNA here is from genome assembly GCA_035501715.1 of Usitatibacter sp. Taxonomy (GTDB): domain Bacteria; phylum Pseudomonadota; class Gammaproteobacteria; order Burkholderiales; family Usitatibacteraceae; genus Usitatibacter. Next base: position 10,442 of record DATJVS010000197.1, on the reverse strand, counting down.
ATCGGAGTCGGACGTGATGATGCCGCCGGCCGATCTCTACCGCATCGTGCGGCGCCACGCGAGCCCTTTCGACCTCGCGGCGCGCGAAGCGGTGGTGCATCGATTGAAGGAAGAGCGCGAATCGGACCTCGCCAAGGCCTCGGAAGTCTCGCCGGCGCACTCGGGTGCGGGCGCGGATGCCTGGGTGCTTCCCGACGCGACCTGGAGCCGGCGCGTGAGCGGCACGTTCGCCAACCGCCTCGCGCTCGGCGATCCGCAACGCGCGCATGCCGTCCTCACGCCGATCGCCGGCGACGATGCGTATGTCCTCAGCGTGCGGTCTCCGCGAGGCGAGGCGATGCACGCCTCGGACTTCTGCCGGCGCTTCGGCGCCGGAGGCGGGCGCGCCCGTGCCGCGGGCGTGGACCGGCTGCCGCGCGCCGAGCTCTCGCACCTCTTCGACGCGTTGGACCAGGCGTGGGGCGCGCCTTCTCAATCCTTGGGATAGCCGACCGTCTGCGCGACGATCACGCGCTCCTCGGGCGTGAGCTTGAGGGCCTTGCGGAGCGCATCGCGATCGAACCAGCCCCTCACGACGGTCGAGAGCCCTGCCGAGGCGCAATAGAGATAGACGTTCTCGCAGATCGCGCCCGCAGCCACCGCGGAGAATTCGTGCGCGGAATCGCCCGACATGCGGCTCACGTGCGCGTAGTCGGCCACGTACACGAGGTCGACCGGAGCCGTGTCGACGAAGTCCTGGAATCCCGTCACCTTGCGCGCGTCCACCGAGGCGACGAGCGAGAGCGCATGCGCATGCGGCGCGTAGATGTAGAGGCCGCCCGCCATGGCGACATAGATGTCGATTTCCTGCGCGTCGCGCGCGCTGGGCGCGGTGCGGCCGCCCGCCTCGCGGCGGCTCACGCCGAAGGCGGCCCACAACAGGTTCGACAGCACCTGCTCCGGCAGCTCCCGCGGCGAGAACTCGCGCAGGGAACAGCGCCTGGCGATCGCGTCCATGAGCGGCATTCCGCCCGTGGTCTGCGGATCGGGCAGCACGATCGCCGGGGCCGACGCGCGCGACTTCGCGCGATCGGGCTTCAGCGCGCCCACGAAACTCAGGGCCAGCTTGGATGCGGTGCTCATATCGTTCACTCCTGCGAAATACCCTGTCACCAGCATCGGGCATGGAACTGGCGGCCCCTTGAGATGCATCAATGGCACGGCGAATGCGGCTGGCAATGTGGAGTTTCCGGGCGCGGTCCCGAGGTGGAGGTGGCATGCCACGACGACTCACAGCGGACGATTCGATCGAGGCTCCGTCGCGCCGCGATTTCCTGAAGGGCACCGGTGCGGCCATCGCCGGCGGCGTGCTCGTCCGGCCGTCGCAGGCTTCCGCCGTCGAGGCGGCTGCGATCGAGGCCGCCCGCGTCGTTCGAACGTTCGACGTGAATGGAATGAGCTCTCCGGTCGAATTCGAGCCCCAGGCCACGCTCGCCGAGGTCCTGCGCGGCCCGCTCGACCTCACCGGCACCAAGATCGGGTGCGATCGCGGCGCGTGCGGAGCCTGCACGGTGTGGATCGACGGGGCGCCGGTGCTTTCCTGCATGACGCTCGCGGTGGACGTGGGCGCGCGAAAGGTCGTGACCATCGAAGGCCTCGCAAGCCATGGAGAGCTGCATCCGGTCCAGGCGGCCTTCATCGAACACGACGCGATCCAGTGCGGCTACTGCACGCCCGGCATGGTGATGAGCTGCGCCGCGCTGCTTGCGCGTACGCCATCGCCAGCGCGCGAGGACGTCGAAGGCGTGCTCGGCGGGCACCTGTGCCGCTGCGGAACCTATCCCCACGCCGTCGAGGCGACGCTCGCCGCGGCGGAATCGTCCAAGCGCTGAATCATGGACTCGCGCGAGACCAAGACGCAGAAGCACGTGCTGGGACTGCTTCCCGGGTCCCTTTCGCAGATCGAGCGCGTGGTCGCGGCCGACGAGGCGCCGCCGTTGCCGCCCAACTCCGCGCTCCAGTGGATCGGGAAGCCCGTGCCGCGGGCCGACGGCCGGCGCAAGGTGACGGGCGAAGCGACCTATACCGTCGACGTGAAGCTTCCCGGAATGCTGCACGGGCGGCTCCTTCGATCGCCGCATCCGCACGCGCGGCTGCTCTCCCTCGATGTCGAGGCGGCCCGGCGCCATCCGCAGGTTCGCGCCGCGCTGGCGATCACCGAGAGCGTGGGCCGCGCCGTCGAGGACCCCGGACCGCCCGGCGAAGCGCGCCGCGTGCTCTACGTGGGCGACGCGGTCGCAGCCGTCGCGGCCACGACGCCGGCGGCGGCCGAGGCCGCGCTCGCTCTCATCGACGCGCGCTATGAGCCGCTTGCCTTCGTGGTGGACATCGAGAGCGCGCGCCTTGCGGGCGCTCCCCGCGTCTTCGAGCGCGATGTCCACGGCGAGAATTACGCCGGGGCCATCGCCGGCGGACCCGCGCCGGCTTTTCGCGGCAACGTGCGCGGGCCGAGCACGGCGGGCTCGCGCGGCGACGCGGCAGCGGGGCTGAACGCCGCGCAAGTCGCGGTCGAGGCCGAGTACCGGACGCAAGTCCAGACCCATTGCTGCCTCGAGCCCCATGCGGTGGTGGCCGACTGGCGCGCAGATGGACTGACCGTCTACATCTCGACCCAGTACACGGCGGGCGTGCGCGAAGAGCTGGCGCGGGCGTTCGGACTGCCGCTTTCGCGAGTGCGCGTCGTGGTGCAGGCGATGGGAGGAGGCTTCGGTTCCAAGTCGAGCGCCGGCAACTACGCGCGCGCGGCGGTCGCGCTGTCCCGCCAGGCAGGCGCCCCGGTCCGCATCGTGCTCGACCGACGCGAGGAGCAGATCGACAGCGGAAACCGGCCCGCCACCGTGCAGACCTTGCGCATCGGCGCACGGCGCGACGGCTCCCTCACGGCGATCTCGATCGACGCCTATGGAACGGCGGGCGTGGCGCTCGGTGCAGGCGTGGGATTCTTCGCCCAGTCGCTCTATACGTGCGGCAACTTCTCCATCGCGCAGTCGGATGTCTTCATCAACGCCGGGCCCGGATGCGCGATGCGCGCCCCCGGAAACGTGCCGGGCGCGTTCGCGATGGAGCAGTCCATCGACGAGCTTGCCGAGAAGCTCGGCGTCGATCCGCTCGTGCTGCGCGACCGCATCGATCCCAGCCCGGTGCGAAGGGAACAAAGGCGCCTCGGAGCGGCGAGGGTGGGATGGAACGCGCGCCACGCGCCCGGCGCCGATCGTGCGACGATGAAGCGCGGCATCGGCATGGCCCAGTCGCTCTGGAGCGCGAACGTGAACACGAACGCGTCGTGCGAGGTTCGCGTCTATCGCGACGGATCCGTGCAGCTGATGTCGGGCGTGCAGGACATCGGCACGGGCATCACGACGGTGCTCGCGCAGGTGGTCGCGGAAGAGCTGGGCCTGCGACCCGCCGACATCGACGTCCGGATCGGCGATACGCACTTTCCCTCCGGTCCGCCGTCGTATGGCAGCCTCACGACCGCTTCCATCAGCCCGCCCGCCCGCAACGCGGCGCACCGCGTGCTTCGCGAGATTCTCGCGGCCGCCTCGGCGCTGCTCGACGTGCCCGCCGACAAGCTGGTCGCGCGCTCGGGGCGCATCGCGACAGCCGACAACGTCCGCAGCGTGAGCTTTCGCGAAGCGGCGGCACGGCTGCCGGCCGAGGCGGTATCGGCGACGGCGTCCCGCTCCGAGGATTACGGCGGCTTCGCGCGGCGGTTCGGCGACATGGCGCAGGCCCAGGGCATGCTCGGCGGGGTGCAGTTCGCCGCGGTGGCCGTGGACGTGGAAACGGGAATCGTGCGCGTGGAGCGCGTTGTCGCGGTCCAGGACTGCGGCCGCCCGATGAATCCCAGGCAGATCGAAAGCCAGGTGCAGGGCGGCGTCCTCATGGGCGTCTCCTATGCGCTGTACGAAGAGCGCGTCATGGACCGGCCCACGGGACACGTGATGAACGCCGACCTCGAGCACTACAAGATCGGAAGGGCGAGGGAGGCGCCGCAGATCGAGGTCGTCCTGCTCGAAGACTACCGCGCGACGAGCGCGACCGATGCGTACGGCATCGCCGAGCCCTCCAACATCGCCACGGCTCCCGCGATCGCCAATGCCATCTACAACGCGATCGGCGTGCGCGTGCGCGAGTTGCCCATGACGCCTTCGACGGTGCTCGCCGCGCTGGGACGAATCCCGAATCGGGGGACACCGGCATGAAGCCGTTCGAATGGATCGAGGCGGCGAGCCTCGACGCGGCATTGGGCCACGCCGCGCAGGGCGCGACACCGAAGGCGGGAGGCATCGACCTTCTCGACCTCATGAAAGAAGGCCTCGCGGCGCCCGGGCGCATCGTGAGCCTGCGCGGCATCGGAGAGCTGCAAGGCATCCGGGACGAAGGCGATCGAGGGCTTCGCATCGGCGCGGGCGCGACGCTCGAGCAGGTCGCGACCCATCCGGCGGTGAAGGGGCGTTATCCGGCGCTGGCGCAGGCGGCGGCGACATCCGCGAGCCTGCAGATCCGCAATGCCGCCACGCTCGGAGGAAACCTCCTGCAGCGGCCGCGCTGCTGGTACTTCCGCTCGCTCGCGCATCCCTGCGCCCGCAAGGGCGGCGATACCTGCTTCGCCTTCGGCGGCGACAATCGCCACCACGCCATCTTCGGGCAGAACGGCTGCGCGATCGTCCATCCGTCCACGCCGGCCACGGCGCTCGTGGCGCTGGGTGCGCGCCTGGAGATCGCCGCTCCCGGCGGCGCGCGTCGCGACGTGGCGCTCGAGGACTTCCTGGTCGGACCGGAGCGCGACATTCACCGCGAGAACGAGCTCGCCGCCGGACAGATCGTCGTCGCCATCCACCTGCCGGGCCCATCGGGCTCCGGGCACAGCGCCCACGTGCGCGCGAGCGAGGTCGCCTCGTTCGATTGGCCCATCGCGGATGTCGCGGTCATGCTCGACTTGCTCGCCAATGGCATCTGCCGGCGCGCCTCGATCGTGCTGGGCTCCGCGGCCCCGGTGCCCTGGCGCGCGCACGGGGCGGAATCGGCGCTCGAGGGCAAGCGCGTGAACGCGGCGCTCGCCGCGGCCGCCGGCCGCGAAGCGGTCGCGGACGCGCGGCCCCTTTCGCACAACGCGCACAAGGTCCCGATCTTCGAGGCGCTCGTGCGCGGCGCGATTCTCGCCGCCGCGCGCGGCGCCTGAGCGGCCATGTCCACCGGCCCGATGCTCTTCGCCCTGGGCGAGAGCCGTGAGTTCGGCGCGCGCGTAGCGTCGCGCCTCGGCGTGGAGCTCGCGCGGCACGAGGAGCGCGAATTCGAGGACGGAGAGCACAAGGCGCGCGCGCTCGTGAACGTGCGCGGGGCAGATGCGTACGTGATCCATTCGCTCAACGGCGACGCCGCGCATAGCGCCAACGACAAGCTCGTGCGCCTCCTGCTGTTCATGGGGTCGCTTCGCGATGCGGGCGCGGCGCGTGTGACGGCCGTGGTCCCTTATCTCGCGTACGCCCGCAAGGACCAGCGCTCCAAGAGCCGCGACCCGGTGGCCACGAGGCACGTGGCCCGCTTCTTCGAGTCCGTCGGCTGCGATGCGATCCTCGCCATGGACGTGCATAACCTCGCCGCCTTCGAGAACGCATTCCGCTGCCGCGCCGACAACCTGTCGGCCGCCGCCGTGCTCGCCGAGCCCTTCGTGGCGCTGGCCGGGGACGCTCCCGTGAGCGTGGTGTCGCCCGATGCGGGAGGCATCAAGCGCGCCGAGCGCTTCCGCTCGGTGCTCTCGGCCCGGCTCGGGCGCGAAGCGCGCTCGGCGTTCGTCGAGAAATACCGCAGCGAAGGCGTCCTGCGCGGAGGCCAGCTCGTGGGAGACGTGAAGGACTGCACCGCCATCATCGTGGACGATCTTGTGAGCGCCGGCCGCACGCTCGCGCAGGCCGCCGCGGCCTGCAAGCGCGGCGGCGCCGCGCGTGTGTTCGCCGCCGCGACCCACGGCGTGTTCGCGGGCGATGCCGACGCGACCCTGGGCCCGAGCGAGTTGGAGCGCATCGTCGTCACCGATACGATCGGCTCCTCCAGGCTCTCCGACCCGGGCCTCCTCGCCCGCATCGATCGCGTCTCCGTTGCGCCGCTCGTGGGAGAGGCGATCGCGCGCCTGCACGCGAACGGATCGATCGAGGACCTGATCCCGGCGTAGCTAACGGGCCGCGTCGATATGTTGCGCGGCCAGGCGCAGGTACTCGGACGCGCGGCGCCGCCACTCCGCCGGACCCTTGGGGCCCGGGTCGGTCACGTGCCATACCGCAAGCTTGGCGCGCACGCACGCGGTGAGGCTCTTGTGGAAGTGAACGAGCCGCTCATCGGGATCGTCGCGCGTCGCCTGCCGGTAGGCGCGGAAGATGGCGGCATCGAGCTCGGGCGCGCCGAGGCGCGCGCACTCCATGCCGAGGAAGCCGAGCTCCTCGGCCGGATCGACCACTCGCAGCACGCGGGAGAATTCGAGGCAGTCGATCACCTGGGGCGGCGACTCGAGGCAGACATGCTCGGGGCGAAGGTCGCCGTGCCCTTCGACGATGCGCGATTGCCGGACGCGATCGTCGAACGCCGGCCCGTGCGCCGCGATGAAGGCGAGCTGCGCGGCGGCGGTGCGCTCGACTTCCCGCGCCGGCAGGCCGCCCTGGGCGAGCCGAAGGGCATCGAGGTTTCCCTCGACGCGTGCCGCGAGGTGCTGGCGGTATTCGGGGGGCGTCATCGGCTCGGGGGCGGACGACGCGTAGAAGCGCGAGAGCATCTCGATGCACGCCGCGAGGCGCGCATCGTCCACATCCTTGCGCGCGATGAGCCGATCGAGCATGAGCGCTTCGGGCAGGCGCCGCATCCAGACGAGCCAGTCCACGGTCCTCCCGCCGCCGAGGCGCAGCTTTCCGTCGGGCGCCACGCCGAGGGCCACCATTCCCAGGTACACGCCATGGCTCAGGCGGCGGTTCAGCGCGACCTCGTTGCGGCATTGCGATTCGCGTTCCTCGAGGAAGGCGAGGTCGTGGCCGTCCAGCTCGATCGGCTTCTTGAGCTTGTAGGCGTACTCGTCGGTGAGGAAGACCCACGACATGTGCGTCTCCACCATGGCGACGCGCGAGGTCGCGAAGGGATAGTTGCGCGGCTCGGACAGGAAGCCGATGCGCTCCGCATACTCGGGAAACATGGCAATCGCATTTTCGCGTGACGTCGCCGGGGAGCGTTGACGCCCGTCAATCGGCGCCGTGCGTCGAGCGATAGGCTTGTGCCGTGAAGCGAAAAATTCTCACCTGAGGCGCTGCGATGCCCGTGGTGGCAGCTTCATCCATCCCGCTCGCGCAGGCGCTCCGCGACCCGCGCTGCTATCCCTTCCCGGCAGGCTCGGTGGAGGCGATCGAGACCCACATCTCCTGGGTCTTCCTCGCCGGGGACTTCGCCTACAAGGTGAAGAAGCCGGTCGACCTCGGCTTCTGCGACTTCACCACACTCGAGCGCCGGCGCTTCTTCTGCGAGGAGGAGCTTCGGCTCAACGGGCGCATCGCACCTCGGCTCTACGTCGGCGTGGTTCCGATCGTGGAATCGGCCGAGGGTCCGAGAATCGAAGGCGAGGGGACACCGGTCGAATTCGCGGTGAAGATGCGGCGCTTTCCGCAGGAGATGCTGCTCGATGCGCTCGCGGCGGGCGGCCGCCTCGAAGCCGCTACGATCGACCGGCTGGCCCTCGTCGTCTCGCAGATGCATGCCATGGCGGCGCGCGTGGACCCGTCGAGCGGCTGGGGCTCTCCGGAGGAGGCGCTACGCCTCGCCATCGACAACTTCGCCGCGCTGGAAGGCGCGGACTTGCCGCGGCCGCGGGCCGCGGAGCTCGCGCGCCTTCGCGAATGGACGCTGCTCGAATTCCAGCAGGTGCGAGGCGCGATGAAGGACCGCGAGCTCGGAGGTTTCGTGCGCGAGTGCCACGGCGACCTGCACCTCGGCAACATCGTGCTCACGGGCGGGGTAGCCCTGCCTTTCGATTGCGTCGAGTTCGATCCCCGGCTGCGCTGGATCGACGTGATGAGCGACGTGGCTTTCCTCGTGATGGATCTCGAAGCCCACGGCCTGGCCAGGCTCGCCGCGCGCCTGCTCACGGAGTATCTCGAGGAAAGCGGCGACTACGACGGACTTCGCGTGCTGCGCTTCTACCGCGTCTATCGTGCGCTCGTGCGCGCCAAGATCGAGCACCTGCGCAGCCTGCAGCGCGCGGCGGCCCGGGAGGGCTCGCGCGCTTGCGAATTCATCGATCTCGCGCTGCACACGGCGAGCGCTCCGCGTCCGTTCCTCGAGATCACGAGCGGCGTGTCGGGCTCGGGCAAGTCGACGGTGGCGCTGGGCCGCGTCGAAGAAAGCCAGGCCGTTCGCATCCGCTCCGACGTGGAGAGAAAGCGCCTGCACGGCATCGATCCGCGCGAGCACATGCGCTCCGGCGTGAGGGAAGGGATCTACACGAGCGCCGGCAGCGACCGCGTGTACGCCAGGCTCGCCGCGCTCGCGCGTGGCGCTCTCCGCTCGGGCTATCCGGTCATCGTCGATGCGGCGTTCCTGGAGCGGGCGCGTCGCGAGCGCTTCCGCGCACTCGCGATGGAGTGCGGCGTGCCGTTCAGGATCGTGAGCTGCGAGGCATCCGAGGAGACGCTCTTCCGCCGGGTGGCCGAGCGCTGGAGCGCGGGCACCGATGCATCGGACGCGAGATGCGACGTGCTCCGCGACCAGCTGGCCACGCGCGATGCGATCGCCGCGGATGAAGGCGAGGTCGTGCACGTGAACACGGGAGAGTGGCGCCCCGAACACGAATCGAACGTGCGACCTGCCCCTTAGGAGGGGGCTGCTCTATCCACTGAGCTACCGGGGCGCTGCGGCGCGAATTATCTCACGCGGCCCACCTCCGCCACTCGTCCTGGAAGGCTCGAAACGCTATAATGTCGGGCTTCGATCCACGGAGAGGTGGCAGAGTGGTCGATTGCGGCAGACTCGAAATCTGTTGTACGGAAACGTACCGGGGGTTCGAATCCCTCCCTCTCCGCCAATTTCCTGCGGTTGACGCGTGAATCACGGCGCCCGGGTGGTCTGGGAGCGCGGCGACGCGGTCTTCACCGACAATCGCTACAGCCGCCGGCACCGCATCGAGTTCGATGGCGGGGCGACGCTGGCGGGCTCCTCGTCTCCCACCGTCGTTCGCGCTCCGTACTCCGATCCTTCCGCGGTCGATCCCGAAGAGCAGTTCGTCGCCTCGCTTTCGAGCTGCCACATGCTCTGGTTCCTCTCCATCGCGGCGAAGAAGAAGTTCCGCGTCGATCGCTACGAGGACGACGCGGAGGGCGTGATGGAGAAGAACACCGAAGGCAAGACCGCCATCACGCGCGTGACGCTGCGGCCCCGCGTGACTTTCTCGGGCGAGAAGATCCCCACCGCGCAGGAGATCGCCGAGCTGCACCACGAGGCGCACGAGGAGTGCTTCATCGCAAGCTCCGTGAAGACGGAAGTGCGCGTGGAGCCGGTATCATAGGGGCATGCGGAAACCCCGCGGCTTCACCCTGATCGAGATCGTCGTCGTCCTCGCCATCGTGTCGTTGCTGCTGGCGATGGCGACCTTCGCCACTCGCGCGATCACCATCCAGCAGCGCATTTCCACTACGGCGACTCGGCTGGCCACGGTGGACGCTGCGTTGGTCCAGTTCGTAATGGTGCAGAAGCGGCTGCCATGTCCAGCGAATGGAACCCTGCCTTCTTCGGATCCCAATGCCGGCTCCGAAGACCCGGCGTCGAGAACGGATGCCGCCGGATGCACGACGAACCAGCAGAACGGTGTTGTCCCCTGGAAAGCCATCGGACTCAGCGAAAATGATGCGACCGATGGTTGGCTCCGGAGGATCACCTACCGCGTCGATGCCACACTCGCCGGCGCCGGGGCGATGGATATGTCGGGATGTGATCCGGCCGGTACTGGAACGACAAGCGGAGGGACCTTGAGGTTGTGCCTGACCACATGCACGGCCGGTATCGTGGCAACAAGTCCAACGAGCTGCACGGCACCGCTGAGCTTCCTGCAGGGCGATGGGACGCCAAAGGGACTTACGGTCCAGACCCTCGCTGGCACGAAGGTGATGGATCCCAGTGCGACGCCGACGCCGACCGGCGCGGCTTACGTGCTCATCAGCCACGGCGAGAGCGGCGGCGGCGCGTACCTCAATACGGGGAACCTCGCGAGCTCCACGTCGACCGACGGCACGGAGGAGCAGAAGAACTACGCGAACCTGCCACTTGCGGGCTATTACGTCGACGACTCCATCAGCGACGTTCCCGGCGCCACGCATTTCGACGACATGCTCTCGCACCCGACGATCCTCACGGTGATCAGCAAGGCCGCGCTG
>DATJVS010000196.1:0-5636 GCA_035501715.1 Usitatibacter sp. | reverse complement strand
GAAGGTGTTCCTCTCCGTGGGCGTGCAGAAGATGGTGCGCTCCGATCTCGCTTCCAGCGGCGTGGCCTTCTCGCTCGACACCGAGAGCGGGCACCGCAACGTGGTGCTGGTGACGGGTGCCTGGGGCCTGGGCGAGAACGTGGTCCAGGGCGCGGTCGATCCCGACGAGTTCTTCGTCTTCAAGCCAGCGCTCGATGCGGGCAAGCGCGCGGTCCTGCGGCGCACGCCGGGCGGCAAGAAGGTGAAGATGGTCTACGCCGAAGGCGGCCTGCGCCATGCGACGCGAAACCTTCCCACGGCGCCCGAGGAGCGGGAACGCTTCTGCCTTTCCGACGGGGAAGTCGTCGCGCTCGCCGACTACACGATGCGCATCGAGCGGCATTTCAGCGATATCGCCGGCCACGAGGTTCCGATCGACGCCGAGTGGGCGAAGGACGGCGTGGACGGGCGGCTCTACATCGTGCAGGCGCGTCCCGAGACCGTTGCTTCGCGCCGCAGCGCGACGCTGCTCAAGGAGTACGCGCTCGAAGGCAACCCCGCCACCCGCGTGACCGGACGCGCCGTCGGCCAGAAGATCGCCTCGGGCGCCGTGCGCATCGTGCGCAGCCCCGCGGACCTCGATGCGTTCCGCGCGGGCGAAGTGCTCGTCGCCGACACGACCGCTCCCGACTGGGGCACCGTGATGAAACGCGCGGCTGCGATCGTCACCAATCGCGGCGGGCGCACCTGCCACGCCGCCATCGTCGCGCGGGAGCTCGACATTCCCGCGGTGGTCGGGGCCGAAGGCGCCACCGCGACGTTGCGCGACGGGGAGATCGTCACCGTATCCTGCGCGCATGGCGTGACCGGGCACGTGTACGAAGGCGCGGTCGCCTTCACGACGCGCGAGACGGACACGCGCGGCCTGCCCGCGACGAGGACGAGGATCCTCGTGAACATCGGCGATCCCGACGTCGCGTTCCAGCTCTCGTTCCTCCCGACGCAGGGCGTGGGGCTCGCGCGCATGGAGTTCGTGATCGCGAACCACATCCGCGTCCACCCGATGGCGCTGGTGCATCCGGACCGCGTGGACGATCGCGCGGTGCGCGCGCAGATCGACGCCCTCACGCGCAACCACGCGAACGGCGCGGACTACTTCGTCGAGCGCCTCTCCGAGGGCGTGGGCACGATCGCGGCGGCTTTCCACCCGAGGCCCGTCATCGTGCGCATGTCCGACTTCAAGACCAACGAGTACGCGAGCCTGCTGGGCGGCCGCTGGTTCGAGCCGCCGGAGGAGAATCCGATGATCGGGTTCCGCGGCGCCTCGCGCTACGCGCACCCCGCGTACGCGGAAGGCTTCGCGCTCGAGTGCGCCGCGATGAAGCGCGTGCGCGAGTCGATGGGCCTTCCCAACGTGAAGCTCATGATCCCGTTCTGCCGGCGCGTCGCGGAGGCCGAGCAGGTGATCGGCCGCATGGCCGAGCTGGGCCTCGAGCGCGGCAGCAACGGCCTCGAGATCTACGTGATGTGCGAGATTCCCAACAACGTGATCCTCGCCGACGATTTCTCGCGCTGCTTCGACGGGTTCTCGATCGGCTCCAACGACCTCACCCAGCTCGTCCTCGGCGTGGACCGCGACTCCGGGCTCGTGGCCTTCGACTACGAGGAGCGCGACGCGGGCGTGATGGAGATGATCCGCATGGCCATCCGCGGCGCGCATCGCAACGGGCGGCCCATCGGCATCTGCGGCCAGGCGCCGTCGGATTTCCCCGAGTACGCCGAGTTCCTCGTGCGCGAAGGCATCGACTCCATCAGCCTCAATCCCGACTCCGTGCTGCCGGTGCTGCGGCGCGTCGCCGCGCTCGAAGCAGGCCCGGCATGAGGCCATCCGTCATCGCCAAGGACGCGGCGCGCCTCGCCGTCGCGCCGAACCTGCCCGCCGTCGACGGCGTTCGCTCGCGCTTCTCGTGGGAGGACTGCGCCCGCGAGCTCGACGGCCTGCCGGATGGCGCGCTCAACATCGCGTATGAAGCGGTCGACCGCCATGTCCTGCACGGCCGCGGCGAGCACGTGGCGCTGCGCTGGCTGCCGCGGGATGGCGCCCCGGTGGACATCACATACGCCGAGCTTCGCCGCCGCACCAACCGCTTCGCCAATGCGTTGCGAAACGGACTCGGCCTCGCCAAGGGCGACCGGCTCTTCGTGCTGTGCGAGCGAACGCCGGAGCTCTACGTGGGCGTGCTGGGCGCGCTCAAGGCGGGCCTGGTCGTCTGCCCGCTCTTCTCCGCGTTCGGTCCCGACCCGGTGCGCATGCGCCTCGAGATCGGCCAGGCGAATGCCGTGCTCACCACCGAATCCTTCTTCCATCGCAAGATCGAGAAGAGCGTGCCGTCGCTGCCCTCGCTGCGCCACGTCCTCGTCACGGGCCCGCCACTCGATCGCCTGCTGGCCGCGGAGAGCGACGAGTTCGCGGTCGAGCCCACGCGCCCCGGCGACGGCTCGTTCCTGCACTTCACCAGCGGCACGACGGGAACGCCGAAGGGCGCGATGCACGTGCACGGCGCTGCCGTGATGCACTACGCCACGGGCAAGTACGCGCTCGACCTGCATCCCGAGGATGTCTTCTGGTGCACCGCCGACCCCGGGTGGGTGACGGGCACTTCCTACGGCATCGTGGCGCCGCTGCTGCACGGCGTGACCAGCATCGTGGACGAGGCGGACTTCGATGCCGAGCGCTGGTATCGCATCCTCGAGGAGCAATCGGTCAGCGTCTGGTACACCGCCCCCACCGCGATCCGCATGCTGATGAAGGCGGGCCCGGAGCTCGCGCGCGCGCATCGCTTCCCGAAGCTGCGCTTCATCGCGAGCGTGGGCGAGCCGCTCAATCCCGAGGCGGTCTGGTGGGGCCAGGATGTGCTGGGCCTTCCGATCCACGACAACTGGTGGCAGACCGAGACCGGCGGAATCATGATCGCGAACACCGTCGCAATGGACGTGAAGCCCGGCTCCATGGGCAAGCCGCTCCCGGGCGTCGAGGCGTGCATCGTCGCGCGCAAGCCCGACGGCACGGTGGCCGTCGTCGACAAGCCCGGCACCGAAGGCGAGCTCGCATTGAAATCCGGCTGGCCCGCGATGTTCCGCGGCTACCTCGGCCAGGAGGAGCGCTACCGCAAGTGCTTCGCGGGCGACCTCTACCTCACCGGCGACCTCGCGAAGCGCGATTCCGACGGCTACTACTGGTTCGTCGGGCGCGCCGACGACGTGATCAAGTCCGCGGGCCACCTGATCGGCCCCTTCGAGGTCGAAAGCGCGCTCATGGAGCATCCCGCCGTCGCCGAGGCCGGCGTGATCGGCAAGCCCGACGCCGTGGTGGGCGAGATGGTGAAGGCCTTCGTCTCGCTCAAGAAGGGTTTCGAGCCCAGCGAGGCGCTGCGCATGGAGCTGCTCGGCCACGCGAGGAAACGCCTCGGGGCCGCCGTGGCGCCCAAGGAGATCGAGTTCCAGCCGACGCTGCCCAGGACGCGCAGCGGCAAGATCATGCGGCGCCTGCTGAAGGCGCGCGAGCTCGGCCTGCCCGAGGGCGACACGTCCACGCTGGAGTCCATGTGAGCGCGGTCGCCCCGCCGCCCAGCGGGCCCGTCCCGTACTCGAAGGAGCTCGCGCTCGAGCTGCTGCGCGGCATGCTGCGCATCCGGCGGATGGAGGAACGCAGCGCCCGGCTCTACGGCGAGGGCAAGATCCGCGGCTTCCTCCATCTCTACATCGGCGAGGAAGCGGTCGCGGCCGGCGCGGTGCCCGCGCTGCGACCCGAGGACAACCTCGTCACGACCTATCGCGAGCACGGCCACGCGCTGCTGCGCGGAGTGCCGATGGACGCGATCATGGCCGAGATGTTCGGCAAGCGCGAAGGATGCTCCGGCGGCCGCGGCGGTTCGATGCACCTCTTCGATGCGAAGAAACGCTTCTACGGCGGCAACGCCATCGTGGGCGGCGGACTGCCCCTCGCGGTCGGTCTCGCGCTCGCGGACCGGCTGCAGGGACGCCTCGCGGTCACCGCGTGCTTCTTCGGCGACGGCGCCGTCGCCGAGGGCGCGTTCCACGAATCCGTGAACCTCGCGGCGCTCTGGAAGCTGCCGGTGCTCTTCTGCTGCGAGAACAACCTCTACGCCATGGGCACCGCCATCTCGCGCTACGAATCGCAGACGGACCTTTGCGCGAAGGCGGCCTCCTACGGCATCCAGACGCTTCGCGTGGACGGGCAGGACGCGGTCGCGGTGCGCGAGGCCACGCTCGCCGGGGCGCGCCACGTGCGCGAAAGCGCCGGGCCGTGCTTCATCGAATACCGGACCTACCGATTCCGCGCGCACTCCATGTTCGATCCCGAGCTCTATCGCGACAAGCACGAGATCGAGGCGTGGAAGACGCGCGGGCCGCTGCACACGTTCAGCGCGCGCCTCAAGGCCGAGGGCAAGCTCACGGAGGAGGAATTCCTCGCCATGGACCGCGAAGCCGGCGAAGAGGTCGATCGCGCGGTGGACTTCGCCCAGTCGGCGACATGGGAGCCCGTCGAGACGCTGCTTCACCACGTCGTGGCCGCGCAGGAGCGCCCGTGAGCGTGAAGAGCTACCGCGAGGCGTTGCGCGAGGCCCACCGCGAGGCTCTCGCGTCCGACCCGCGCGTGTTCCTCATGGGCGAGGACGTGGGCCTTTACGGCGGCACCTATGCGGTGACCAAGGGGCTCATCGACGAGTTCGGCCCGGAGCGCATCCGCGATGCGCCGCTCTCGGAGCTGGGGTTCGTCGGCGCGGGAGTCGGCGCCGCGCTGGGCGGGATGCGGCCCATCGTCGAGGTCATGACCGTGAACTTCAGCCTCCTCGCGCTCGACCAGATCGTGAACAACGCCGCGCTCTACCGGCACATGTCGGGCGGGCAGTTCTCCGTGCCGCTCGTGATCCGGATGGCGACGGGCGCCGGGCGCCAGGTCGCCGCGCAGCATTCGCACAGCTTCGAGAATTGGTACGCGAGCATTCCGGGGCTCGTGGTGCTCGCGCCGGCGACGCCGGCGGACGCGGGCAACATGCTCGTCGCCGCCCTCGCGCATCCCGATCCCGTGGTGATCTTCGAGCACGTGCAGCTCTACAACATCGAGGGCGAGGTGCCCGCCGCGCGCAACCTCGACATCCGAAGCGCTGCCGTGCGCCGAGCCGGGCGCGACGTCTCCATCATCACCTACGGGGGATCGCTTCCCAAGGCGATGGAGGCGGCGGGGCAGCTCGCCGGGCAAGGCATCGAGGCCGAGGTCGTGGACCTTCGCGTGCTCCGGCCGCTCGACGACGAAACCATCCTCGCCTCGGTGCGCAAGTGCCGGCGGGCCGTGATCGTGGACGAGACGTGGCGCACCGGAAGCCTCGCCGCCGAGATCATGGCGCGCATCGCGGAGAAAGCGTTCTACGACCTGGACGCGCCGCTTGCGCGAGTCTGCAGCGAGGAAGTCCCGATTCCCTACGCGAAGCACCTCGAGGATGCGGCGCTGCCCCAGGCCGCGAAAATCGTGTCGGCCGCAAGAGCGATGCTGGGCGCCGGCAGCGGGGGCTCCGCATCATGATCGAGCTCAAGCTCCCGGCGATGGGCGCCGAGATGGAGGAAGGCAAGCTCCT
>DATJVS010000195.1:0-8498 GCA_035501715.1 Usitatibacter sp. | reverse complement strand
GGCGGAGCTCGCGGCGTTCTACGCGAGCACGGCTTCGACGAAAGTCGCCGAAGCCGCGGTGCCCGCCGCGCCGTCGCAGCCGTTCGTCGAGACGCCGCGCCCGACGGGCACCATGCCGGCGGCGGCCTTCGAGATGAAGCTGCGCGATCCGATGCTGCCGCCGGCGCTCCGGGGCCTCAAGCCCACGCCGCCCAGCACGGGTGATGCGCTGCGCGCGGAAGTCGAGCAGCGCCTGCAGAGCCTCTTCGATTCGGCGCGGCCGAAGCGCGCAGGGCTGCTCACGCTCGACGAAGCCCGTGCCGCGGGCCTCGGCTACATAGCCAACAACTTCCAGGCCATCGACACCCGCGGCGCCGGCGCCGTCTCCTTCGACGACGTGAAGCGCTTCATGCGCGCGCGGGGCGCAACGACGTTGCCCAACTGAACCGCGGACAGGCCCCGGCCTTGGCTCACTCGACCTTCGCGCCGGAGGCGGTCACCACCTTGGACCACTTCTCGGTCTCGGAGGCGATGGTCCTGGTGAAATCCTCGGGCGTGCCGGGAATCGGCGTGCCGCCGAGCGCGGCGAGCTTCTTCTGGAACTCGGGATCGGCGAGCGCGCGATTCACCTCGGCGTTCACCTTCTCGATCGCCTCGCGCGGGGAGCCCGCCGGCATGCCCAGGCCGAACCACGCGGTGGCTTCATAGCCGGGCACCGTGTCGCTGATGGGCGGCACGTCGGGAAAGCCCGGGTCGCGCGCATTGGAGGTCATGCCGAGCGCGCGCAGCTTGCCGGCGCGGATGAACGGCGCCGACGAGGGCAGGTTGTCGAACATCACGTTCACCTGGCCGCCCACGAGGTCGGTGAGCGCGGGGCCCGCGCCCTTGTACGGCACGTGCAGCATGTCGCAGCCGGTCATCACCTTGAAGAGCTCGCCCGACAGGTGCACCGACGTGCCGCTGCCCGACGAGGCCATGTTGATCTTTCCGGGGTTGGCCTTGCAGTAGGCGATGAATTCCGCCACGGTCTTCGCCGGAACCTTCGGGTTCACCTCCATCACGTTGGGCGTGCGAACGAGGCCCGCCACGCCGGTGATGTCGCGCACGAAATTGAACGGAAGGTTCCTGTAGAGCGTCGTATTGATGCCGTTGGCGGGATTCACGAGCAGCATCGTGTAGCCGTCGGGCGCCGACTTCGCGACGTAGTCCGTGGCGATGTTGTTGCCGCCGCCGGCCTTGTTCTCGACGATGAACTGCTGGCCCATGTGTTCCGTGAGCCAGCCCGTGATGAGGCGCGCGAGCACGTCGGTGGTGCCGCCGGGCGGATAGCCCACGACGAGCCTCACGGCCTTGTTGGGATAGTCGCCGGCGATGGCGCTGCCGGCGGCGAGGGCGGCGACGAGCGCCGCGGCGAGGAAGCGAGCGATTCGGGACACGGGTGGATCTCCTCCGTCTTGGTTTCGCTTAAGGGTGCACTCTGGCGGTGCTTCCGCTATGGTATCGAAATATGAACGACCGATACGAGAAGGACGCGCGCCTCGGCGAGGACATCCGGCTGCTGGGCCGCATCCTCGGCGACACCGTGCGCGCATACGAAGGCGAGGCGACGTTCGCGCTCGTCGAGGACATCCGGCAGCTCGCCGTGGCCGCCCGCCGCGAGGAAGACACGGCCGCGCGCGAGCGCCTGTCGAGGATCCTGGACGGGCTCACGGCCGAGCAGGCCGTGATGGTGATCCGCGCCTTCAGCTACTTTTCGCTGCTCGCCAACATCGCCGAAGACCGCCACCACATCCGCCGCAATCGCGACAACCTGCGCGAAGGCTCGCGCCCGCTGCCCTCGACGCTGCGCGGCCTCTTCGCGGAGCTGAAGGAAAGCCCGGGCGCCGCGAAGGCGCTCGAGTCGATCCGCGTGCATCCGGTGCTCACCGCGCATCCCACCGAGGTGCAGAGGAAGAGCACGCTCGACTGCCAGCTCGCCATCGCCGCGAGCCTGGGACGAATGGACTCGGCCGACGCGTTGCCTGCGGACGTCGAGGACGCCATCGCGGAGTTGCGCCGCCTCATCGCCGTCCTCTGGCAGACGCGCATGGTGCGGCCGGTGAAGCTGGGCGTGCGCGACGAGATCGAGAACGCGCTCGCGTACTTCACCTACACCTTCATCGAGGCGGTTCCGGCGCTGGTGACGCGCGTGGAAGACGCGATCGCGGAGCTCACGTCGGGCGCGCGCCCCTCGTTGCCCGCCCTCGTGTCGGTGGGCAGCTGGGTGGGCGGCGATCGCGACGGCAATCCGTTCGTGACCTCGGAGATGCTCGAGCACGCGCTGCGCCGCCAAGGCGAGCTCGCGTTCGACCACTATCTGGAGGAAGTGCACGCGTTGGGCGGGGAGCTTCCGCTCTCGGGCCTGCTCACGCGCTGCACGCCGGAGCTGATGGCGCTTTCCGACGATTCGCCGGACCGCTCGCCCCACCGGCAGGACGAGCCCTACCGGCGCGCGCTCACCGGCATCTATGCGCGCCTCATCGCGACTGCCGAGGCGCTGGGGCTCAAGACCACGCACCGCGTGGCCGTGGGCAGCTCGCGGCCCTATGCGGACCCGGGCGGGTTCGCGGCCGACCTCGACATCATCGACGCGAGCCTGCGCGCCGGGGGCAATTCGCTGCTCGCCGACGGAAGGCTTCGCCAGCTTCGCAAGTCGGTCACCGCGTTCGGGTTCCACCTGGCGTCGATCGACCTGCGCCAGAACTCGGACGTGCACGACGCGGTGCTGGACGAGCTGCTGCGCGAGGCGGGCGTCGTTCCCAACTATCGCGAGCTGGACGAGGTGCATCGGCAGCGCGTGCTGCTGGCCGAGCTCGCGTCGCCCCGCGCGCTTCGCTCCGCGTTCGCGAAGTATTCCGAGCTCGTGCGCTCGGAGCTCGCAATCCTCGAGGCGGCCGCGGCCGCGCATCGCCGCGTGGGCGAGGCGGCGATCCGCCAGTACGTGATCTCCAAGACCGACAGCGTCTCGGACCTGCTGGAAGTCGCGGTGCTTCTCAAGGAGGTGGGACTGGTCACGCCGGGGCCGGACCCCGAGTCGAAACTGCAGATCGTCCCGCTCTTCGAGACAATCGCCGACCTTCGCGCGGCGCCTCGCACCATGAAGGCTTGGTTCGCAGTCCCGGCCGCGCGTTCGATGGTGGCCTCGCTGGGCGACATCCAGGAAGTGATGCTGGGCTATTCGGACAGCAACAAGGACGGCGGTTACGTCACGTCGAACTGGGAGCTGTACAAGGCCGAGACGGCGCTCGTCGATGTGTTCAAGGCGGTGGGCGTGCGGCTTCGCTTCTTCCACGGCCGCGGGGGCACCGTCGGCCGCGGCGGCGGGCCCAGCTACGATGCGATACTCGCGCAGCCTCCGGGCAGCGTGCAGGGCGAGCTGAGGCTCACGGAGCAGGGCGAGGTGATCGCGAGCAAGTACGCCAATCGCGAGATCGGGCGGCGCAACCTCGAGGCGCTCTTCGCGGCGACGGCGCGCGCCACCATGGGCAGCGTTCCGCCCGACGGGCACGGCGATTTCACCGCGGCGATGGAAGAGCTCTCGCGCGAGGCCATGGGCGCCTATCGCGACCTCGTCTACGAGACCGACGGCTTCGCGGAGTATTTCCGCGCGACCACGCCCATCGGCGAGATCGCGGACCTGAACATCGGCTCGCGCCCGGCGTCGCGCAAGAAGAGCGAGCGCATCGAGGACCTGCGCGCGATTCCCTGGGTGTTCTCGTGGGCGCAGTGCCGCGTGATGCTGCCGGGCTGGTACGGTTTCGGCACCGCGGTCACTCGCTACGTGGCGCGCCACGGCGCCGCGGGCGACAGAAGGCTCGCGAGGATGAACGAGGAGTGGCCGTTCTTCCGCGCGATGCTCTCGAACATGGACATGCTGCTCGCGAAGGCGGACCTCTCCGTCGCGTCGCGCTACAAGGACCTGCACGCCGACAGGAAGCGCGCCGACTGGATCTTCGCCAAGATCCGCGGCGAATTCGAGGCCACGACACAGGCCGTATTCCGCATCACGGGCGCTGGGGCGTTCCTCGTTTCGAATCCCGCGCTCGCGCGCTCGATCCGCAATCGCTTCCCGTACCTCGATCCGCTGAACCACCTGCAGCTGGAGCTCCTCAAGCGCCATCGCGCGGGCGGCGCCGAGGATCGCGTGCGAAGCGGCATCCACCTGTCCATCAACGGGCTGGCCGCCGGGCTTCGCAACTCCGGCTGACTACTTCCTGCAGGGGCCGGCGGCCGCGAGATAGGCGATGAGATCGGCGCGCTCCTTCGGATCCTTCACGCCGTCGTAGCCCATCGCGGTGCCCGGCACCGTCTTCAGCGGATCGGCGAGGAATCGGTCGAGCGTCTTCGCGTTCCAGGTGATGCCGGAGCGCTTCATCGCCTCGGAGTAGTTGAAGCCCGGCACGCTTCCCGCCTTGCGGCCGATCAGTCCGCAATGGCGCGGGCCGGTGCGGTCGTATTGGATCGCGTGGCACGCGAGGCAGCGCGAGTACACCGCTTCGCCGCGCTTCGCGTCGCCCGAACTGAAGGCAAGAAGCGGCGCGAGCGCGATTACCGCCCCGAGGAGCGCGCCCGCGCCGATCGCCTTCACGATACGAAAGCCGCCGGGACCGGCGCTTCGCCCACGGCGTTGCGCAGGATCGCCCAGTGCATCGCTTCATCGCCGAGGATGCTGGCCGCGGCCTTCGCGAGCTCCGAGTCGTGGAATACCGGAACGGCGCCCAGGTACGCGCTCACCGCGCCCTTCTCGAGCGACGCGGCGAATCGCAGCACGTCGGCCTGGGTCTTCAGCGTCTCGACCGGGAACGTGTATTTCGCCTTGGCCTCGACGGGCTTGCCGCCCAGCTTGGCCACTGTCTTCGCGAGCACGTCGGCGTGTTGCTTGTGATGCCCCTGGAAAGTGACGGCGAGGTCGAGGACGGGCTTTTGGAGCAGGCCGCTTTCCGCTCCCACCTGGTAGGCGGCGATGGCCTCGAGCTCGGCGCCGAGCGCGGTGTTGAGGATGCGCACGTCGCCCTCGATGCCCTTCTCATCGGGCTTGGCGAGCGCGGGGCTTCCGGCGAGCAGCGCGATGGCGCCGCCCGACAGGACCGCGGTCGAGCGCAGGAAGATTCGCCGGTTTGCGGGCAATACGGGGTCGTTCGCGTAAGCGAAGAAGGACATGCCGATCTCCTTGGGTGATGCCGGGACTAGGTGCCCGGCGGGGATGAAGCGAGGCGGCCCATGACGGCCTCGGTGATGCGGTCGCAGCGCTCGCCGGCGAAATGGAACGCATCGCCCAGCGCGACATCGAGCTCGCGCGAGAGCGACTCGCGAAGGAGGCTGCGCGCGCGGAAGAAGCGCGTGCGCACGGTGGCCTCGGGAATCTCCAGGGCCGCGGCGGTTTCTTCGACGGAAAGCTCCTCGACCGCGCGAAGCACGAACACGGCGCGGAAGGATTCGGGAAGCGCG
This sequence comes from Usitatibacter sp., assembly GCA_035501715.1. Classification (GTDB taxonomy): domain Bacteria; phylum Pseudomonadota; class Gammaproteobacteria; order Burkholderiales; family Usitatibacteraceae; genus Usitatibacter. The sequence continues at coordinate 3,032 of DATJVS010000195.1, read as the reverse complement.
TCGATGCGCCTTTCCATGATGCGGCGCATCTCGCCCCGAACCGCGGACGTTTCAGGCGTTTGCGCCTCGTCGTCCGCCGCTTCGGGCAGCTCGCCGCCCCCCGACAGGTCGCCCGCGAGGGGGATCACCTGCGCGGCGCGCTTGGCGCGGCGAAGCTTGTGGAGCGACTCGTTCACGACGATGCGCACGAGCCACGTCGAGAGCTTCGCGTCGTTGCGGAAATTGCCGATGGCGCCGATCGCTTTCACATACGCTTCCTGCACCGCGTCCTCAGCCTCGGCGTCGTCGCGCAGGATCGCGCGCGCGGTGCGAAAGAGCGTCTGGTTGTGGCGCTTGAGGAGGAAGCGGATCGCGTCGCGGTCGCCCGCCGCGATGCGCCCCGCCAGCTCCGTGTCGGAGAGCGGGGAGGCCGGGGCGGCAACGAGGGCGGGTCGGGTCATGGCGGGCAATCGGGTTCTTGCCGCATTGGATGCGCGGCAGGCGAGCCCCGTTCCCGCGATTGTGCGCCCCGAAAGACCCTACGCGGGCTGGGGTCGCTTCGAGCGCACGTACTTGCCGTCGAAGACCGTGCTCCAGCTCTTGCCGCCGTCGGTGGACTGGCGCCAATGCTGGCGCACCGAGCCGTCGGCGTTCGGCGTCCAGGTGATCTCGTTCACGCGCTTCGGATCCTTCTTGCCCGGAAGCGTCGCGTCGGACATCGTGAGCGCGCCGTCCTTCCAGCCGCCCTCGAGCACGAGCAGCGAGCTGTTGGAATCGACCCACGTCTGGTGCCACACGCCGCGCTTCGCGTCGAAGACGTTCAGGCTCTGTCCCGTGAGCTCGGGCGATTTCCACGACTCGTGCACGACGCAGCCGTAGTAGCGTTCGATGCGGTTGGTGCCGGCGAGCTTGCCGTCCTCGAAGACGTCCCAGTCGCCGATCCAGAAATCGAACTGCCTGGCTTGCGGCGCGGAGCAGGGCGCGGGCGGTTGCGTTGCGGCGGTTGCGTCGAGTGTCATGAGCGCGGCGGCTGCGAAGGCGATCGCGATGCCTTTCATGTTGGATTCCTCCCGTGCGGGCATCTTGCCCGAGCGTGAAGAGGAGTAAAGTTGCGGCCTGTTACCGTTCGAAAGCGCACGTGATGACCGCGACCGCCGCGCCCACTGCCACCGTCTTCAACGAGACATACCAGTACCGCGTTCCCGACTCGAAGGCGGGCGTACCACCCGGCCTTCGCAAGGTCGCGATCGTGGGCGGCGGCACGGCCGGCTGGATGGCGGCGATGATCCTCGCGCACAAGCTCATCCCGCGCGGCGTCGAAGTGTCGGTGCTGGAGTCGCCCGCGGTGCCGATCATCGGCGTGGGCGAGGGCTCCACGCCGTGGCTGCGCGGCTTCTTCGACATGCTGGGCATCGAGGAATCCGAGTGGATGCCCCAATGCAACGCCACGTACAAGTGCGGCATCACGTTCGACAAGTGGTCCACGCGGCCCGGATTCGAGAGCTACTTCCATCCGTTCGCCTCGATGCTGGACAACCTCACGCTCACGCAATTCACCTACAACGCCCAGGCGCGCATGAACGGGCTCGACGTCGAGGCTCGCCCCGACAAGTTCTTCATCGCCTCGTATCTCGCGCGCAACCGCCTCGCGCCCAAGCCGCAGCGCAACTTCCCGTTCGACGTCTGGTACGGCTATCACTTCGACGCGACGCTGGTGGGGCAATTCCTGCACAAGAAGGCGGTGGAGCGGGGCGTGAAGTACGTGAGCTGCCACGTGACGCATACCCATCTCAAGGAGACGGGCGACATCCGCGCGGTGGCGACGAAGGAGTTCGGCGACATCGAGGCGGACTTCTTCGTCGATTGCACGGGCTTCGCGGGCCTGCTCATCCAGAAGGCGCTCAATACGCCCTTCGTGAGCTTCTCCGAGAATCTCTTCAACGATTCGGCCGTGGCGATGCCCACGCCCATGACGGAGCGGATCAGCTCGCAGACCATCTCCACGGCGATGAGGCACGGCTGGTGCTGGGAGATCCCTCTCACCAACCGCTACGGCAACGGGTACGTGTACAGCTCGCAATTCTGCTCGGCCGACGAGGCCGAGCGCGAGCTTCGCGAGAAGCTGGGAATGCTCGATTCGCCCACGGAAGCGCGCCACCTCAAGATGCGCGTCGGCCGCGTGACCAGGCATTGGAACCGCAACTGCCTCGCCGTGGGCCTCTCGCAGGGATTCATCGAGCCGCTCGAAGCTACCGCGCTCCTCTTCATCCAGCGCACGGTGCAGCAATGGGTGGACCTGGTCGAGCAGGGCGACATGGGCGAGAAGGCTCAGGAGAAGTTCAACGCCAAGGTGAACGAGCACTTCGAGGGCACGCGCGACTACATCGTCACCCACTACAAGACCAACACGCGCAAGGACACCGAGTATTGGCGTGCGAACGCCGACAACACGAAGATCTCGGACGCGCTGCTCGAGCTCTACGCGATCTGGATGTCCGGCAAGAGCATCGCGCCCGCCGTGGGAACGCAGAAGCTCGGCAAGGGCTACCCGATCTTCTCGTGGTACAGCATCCTCGCGGGCATGGGGATCTTTCCCGAGCAGGCGCGGCTTCGCCCGGCCAACGGCGACGAGCGCTACAGGATGGCCGAGATCGACAACCTGCTCACGCGCTCGCTCATGAACTTCCGCGACCAGCGCGAGGTGCTGGAGAACATCCCGCCCAAGGTGAAGGAAGAGTCGCTGCAGATCTACTTCTGGTAGAAATGCCGAAGCCCTTCGAACCCACGGTCCTGGAGACCGCGCGCCTCACGCTTCGCTTCATGGACGAGCGCGACATCGACGCGCTCCACGCCGTCTACTCGGATCCCGTGGTGGCGCGCTATCTTTCCCGCCCGCCGCAGACCGAGCGTGCCCAGGCCGAGAAGATGATGGCGAACGTGCTCGCGGGATACGCCGACGGCAGCGGAGTGAACTTCGGCATCGTGCGGCGGGACGATGGCGCGCTCATCGGCAACTGCATGCTCTTCCGCTTCCACGACGAGAGCCGCCGTGC
>DATJVS010000194.1:0-9553 GCA_035501715.1 Usitatibacter sp. | reverse complement strand
CTCGATTTCGAGCACAAGCCCCTTGCAACGAACTTCGTGCAGGGCTGCTACGCGGCGAAGGTGGACGAGCTGATAGCCCGGGGCGACATCCCCGTCCCCAACCACATCAAGATCGACGTCGACGGCTTCGAGCCGAAGGTGATCGCGGGCGCGCGCGCCACGCTCCGCGATCCCGCGGTGAAGTCGCTGCTGATCGAGACCAACCAGAACCTCGAAGACCACATGGCCATGGTCGCGGAGCTGAACGCGCTCGGCTTCAGGCACGAGGAGTCGCAGGTGGCCCGCGCCGAGCGCAAGTCGGGCACGTTCAAGGGTGTCGCGGAATATGTCTTCAGGCGCTGAGCTGCAGCTCGTCTACAAGGTGGCCAACGCGCCGGTGAATCCCTGGCCGTTCCCGCACTTCTACGTGCCGGACATCTTTCCCGCCGACTACTACGCCGAGCTGCAGCGCATGCTGCCCGATCCGGCCGCGATGAGATCGCTGCCCGAGGTGCGGCCGGTGCCGAAGGACATGTACAAGGAACGCTTCGTCCTCGAGCTGTCGCCCGAGAGGCTCGGGGCGCTGCCGGAGGGCCAGCGCGGCTTCTGGTCCGACCTTCGCGGCACGCTCACGGGCGGGGAGTTCGCGCGCACGCTGCTCGACAAGTTCAAGGCGCCGATCGGCCAGCGCTTCGCCGGCCAGCGCATCCGCTTCTACGACGAGGCGCTGCTCGTCCAGGACACGACCCACTACGCGCTCGGCCCGCACAGCGATGCGCCGCGCAAGGTGATCACGCTGCTCTTCTACCTGCCTCGCGACGAGTCCCAGCGCCACCTGGGAACCTCGATCTACCTGCCGAGGGACCGCAACTTCCGCTGCCCGGGTGGGCCGCACTATCCGCGCGAGGGCTTCGAGAGGCTCGCGACAATGCCCTTCATGCCGAATTCGCTGTTCGTGTTCCTGAAGACCAGCAACTCCTTCCACGGAGTGGAGCCGGTGGAGGATCCGGACACGCGCCGGTGGCTGCTGCTCTACGACATCCACCACACGACGCAAGCTCAGTAGTTCAGGTTGGGAGCGAGCCAGCGCTCGGCCTGGGCGACGTCGATGCCCTTGCGATGCGCGTAGTCGGCGACCTGGTCGCGCTCGATCTTGCCGACGGCGAAGTAGCGCGCCCGGGGATGCGCGAGGTAGAAGCCGCTCACCGACGCCGCGGGCAGCATCGCGAAGGAATCGGTGAGGCGGATGCCCGTGTTCTTCTCCGCGTCGAGCAGGCGGAAGAGCTCGGCCTTCTCCGTGTGGTCGGGGCACGCGGGATAACCGGGCGCCGGGCGGATGCCGCGGTACTTCTCGGCGACGAGGTCGTCGCCTGAAAGCGCCTCGCCCGCCGCGTAGCCCCAGAAGGTCGTGCGCACGAGCTGGTGCAGGTGCTCGGCGAAGGCCTCGGCAAGGCGATCGGCGATGGCCTTGAGCATTATCGCGCCGTAGTCGTCGTTCTTCGCGACGAGGTCCTTCACCTTCGCGTCGATCCCGAGCCCCGCGGTCACCGCGAACGCGCCCACGTAGTCGGCGATGCCCGAGTCCTTGGGCGCCACGAAATCGGCGAGGCAGAGGTTGGGATTGCCCGCGGGCTTCTCGTTCTGCTGGCGCAGGTTGTGCCACGTGGCGAGGACGCGGTCGCGCTTGCCGCTCGCGTAGATCTCGATGTCGTCGCCCACGGAGGCCGCGGGCCACAGGCCGAAGACGCCGCTCGCGGTGAGCCAGCGGCCCTTCACCACGCGATCGAGCATCGCCTGGCCTTCCTTCATCACGCTGCGCGCGGCCTCGCCCACCACCGGATCGTCGAGGATGTCGGGATACTTGCCGGCGAGGTCCCACGTCTGGAAGAACGGCGCCCAGTCGATGAAGGGCACGAGCTTTTCCAGCGGATAATTCTTCAGCGCCATCACGCCCAGCTGCCGTGGTGCGGCCGGCACGTCCAGTGCCCAGTCCACTGCCTCGGCGTTGGCGCGCGCGGCCTCGAGCGGCACGCTCTTCTGCCCGGACTTGCGCGCGTGCGCCTCGCGGATCTTCACGTAGTCGGCGCGGACTTCCTCCATGTATTTCGCCCGCGCCTCCTCGCTGGAGAGCGTGGTCGCGACACCCACCGCGCGCGAGGCATCCGGCACCCACACAGTGGGGCCCGAGTAGTTGGGCTCGATCTTGACCGCCGTGTGCGTGCGGGAGGTCGTCGCCCCGCCGATGAGCAGCGGGAGCGTGAAGCCCAGGCGCTGCATCTCCTTCGCGACGTGGGCCATCTCCTCGAGCGAGGGCGTGATGAGGCCCGAGAGCCCCACCAGGTCCGCGTTTTCCTTCTTCGCGGTCTCGAGGATCGTCTCGCACGCGACCATGACGCCCAGGTCCACGACCTCGAAGTTGTTGCACTGGAGGACCACGCCCACGATGTTCTTGCCGATGTCGTGCACGTCGCCCTTCACGGTGGCCATCACGACCTTGCCCCGGGCCTTCGCATCGGCCGTGCCCAGGCGCTTCTTCTCCTCCTCGATGAAGGGCACCAGGTGCGCGACCGCCTGCTTCATCACGCGCGCCGACTTCACCACCTGCGGCAGGAACATCTTTCCCGAGCCGAAGAGGTCGCCCACGACGTTCATGCCGTCCATGAGCGGGCCCTCGATCACCTGGATGGGGCGCTCGTACTGCCGCCGAGCCTCCTCCGTGTCCTCGACGATGAACTGCGTGATGCCCTTCACCAATGCGTGCACGAGGCGCTCCTGCACCGTGCCCTTGCGCCACGCGAGGTCCTCGGCCGCGTCCTTCTTCCGTCCCTTGAACGTCTCGGCGAATTCGACGAGCCGTTCCGTGGCATCGGCGCGCCGGTTGAAGATCACGTCCTCGACCCGTTCGAGCAGCTCCCTGGGGATGTCGGCGTAAACGCCCAGCTGCCCCGCGTTCACGATGCCCATCGTCATGCCGGCCTTGGTGGCGTGGTAGAGGAACGCGGTGTGCATCGCCTCGCGCACCGGGTCGTTGCCGCGGAACGAGAACGAGAAATTGGACACGCCGCCGGAAGTCTTGGCGTGCGGCAGGTTGCGGTGGATCCACGCCACCGCCTCGATGTAGTCGCGCCCGTAGGTGTTGTGCTCCTCGATGCCCGTGGCCACCGCGAAGATGTTCGGGTCGAAGATCACGTCCTCGGGCGGGAAGCCCACCTCCCCGGTGAGGATGTCGTAGCAGCGCCGGCAGATCTCGGTCTTGCGCTTGAGCGTGTCGGCCTGGCCTTTCTCGTCGAACGCCATCACGATCACGGCCGCGCCGTAGCGGCGCGCAAGCCGCGCGTGCTTCACGAACTCGGCCTCGCCTTCCTTGAGCGAGATGGAGTTCACCACGCACTTGCCCTGCACGCACTTGAGCCCCGCCTCGATCACGCTCCACTTGGAGCTGTCGATCATGATGGGCACGCGGGCGATGTCCGGCTCCGAGGCCACGAGCTGGAGGAAGCGCGTCATGGCCGCGGCCGAATCGAGCATCGCCTCGTCCATGTTCACGTCGATGATCTGCGCGCCGTTCTCCACCTGCTGGCGCGCGACCGAGAGCGCCTCGGCGTAGTCGCCCGCGAGGACGAGGCGCGCGAAGGCCTTCGAGCCCGTGACGTTGGTGCGCTCGCCCACGTTCACGAAGAGCGAATCGTCGCCGACGTTGAGCGGCTCGAGGCCCGCGAGGCGCAGCTTCGGCTCGATCTTCGGCACGACGCGCGGCTTGAAAACGGAAACGATCCCGGCGATGGCGCGGATGTGGTCGGGCGTGGTGCCGCAGCAGCCGCCGGTGATGTTGAGCCAGCCGCTCTCGGCCCACTCGCGGATGTAACCCGCGGTCTCGGCCGGCAGCTCGTCGTACTCCGCCATGGCGTTCGGAAGGCCCGCGTTCGGGTGCGCCGAGACGTACACGTCGGCGATGCGCGAGAGCTCCTCCACGTGCGGGCGCAGCTGCTTGGCGCCCAGCGCGCAGTTGAATCCGATTGAAAGCGGCTTCGCGTGGCGCACGGAATTCCAGAACGCCTCGGCCGTCTGGCCCGAGAGCGTGCGCCCCGAGGCGTCGGTGATCGTGCCGGAGATCATCACCGGCAGCCGCCCTCCCGCCTCGTCGAAGTATTCGTCGATCGCGAAGAGCGCGGCCTTGGCGTTGAGCGTATCGAAGATGGTCTCGACCATGATCAGGTCCACGCCGCCTTCGACGAGCGCCGCGACCGCGACCTTGTACGCGTCCTTCACCTGGTCGAAGGTGACGGCGCGGTAGCCCGGATCGTTCACGTCGGGCGAAAGCGAGAGCGTGCGGTTCATCGGGCCCAGCACGCCCGCGACGAAGCGGGGCTTGCCCGGCGTGCGCGAGGAGAACGAGTCGGCCACCTCGCGGGCGATGCGCGCCGCGGCGAGGTTCATCTCCGCGACGACGTCCTGCAGGCCATAGTCGGCCTGGGAGATCGCGGTCGAGTTGAAGGTGTTGGTCTCGAGGATGTCGGCGCCGGCCTCGAGGTACTGCGCGTGGATCTCGCGCACGATGTCGGGCCGCGTGATCGACAGCAGGTCGTTGTTGCCGCGCAGGTCCTTCGGGAAATCCCGGAAGCGCTCGCCGCGGAACTCGGCCTCGGTCAACTTGTAGCGCTGGACCATCGTGCCCATGGCACCGTCGAGCACGAGGATGCGGCTCTTCAGCGCATCGAAGAGCGCTGCAAGCCGGGTGGAACGTGTCGAGGTCGGTTGGTCCATCGTTTTAGCTGTATTTGTTGAGCGCCCGCAAGCTGACGTTCAAATCGGCGCTATGGAAGTGCATTTTACATTGGGCTCCTGCCCACCGCAAACCCGCGCAGGTGGTACAGGCCCAGCGTCCCGTAGTTCTTGGCGAGCGGCATGCGGCCCACGTAGCTCAGGGCGAAGTCCGCGCCGAGGGCCGCGGCCACCGCGGCGAAGGCGCTGCTCGCATAGACCTGCCCGGGCGGCGTGATGGGCTCGATGCGCGCCGTGCGGCTCGTGTGCGGGCCGGTATAGAGCGGCCCGCCGGTGATGGGATCGCGCGCGCAATGCACCGGGCCGCAGTGCAGCGCGATGCGCAGGTTGAAGTTGGGCGGCAGCGACCACGCCGCGCGGTCGAATCCGTTGGCGAGCGCCGAGAGCTCGAGCGCGAAGCGCCCCGCGTCCGCCACGCTCCCGAACACCATGTAGAGCCCGTCGCCCGCCACTTCCACGTGCTCGTATCGATGCGCCGTGCGCCGCGAGAGCTCGCCCACCGCGCCGAGGAATCCCTCGATGTAGCTGGGGATCTGGTCCTCGCCCAGCTTGCTGTAGCCCACCGCATCGGCGAAGAGCATCGCGCGCAGCTCGTGGCGCACCGCCGCGCTCGCCGGCTCCGCGCGCGCGCTTGGGGCGGCGGCAGTGCCGCGCAATTTCTCGAGGGCGATCCGTTGGACTTCGAAGCCCGCCCGTTGCCATTGCGCGAGCGTCGAGGCCGTGCCTCCGCGCCGGGGATTGTCCTCCGGATCGCACACGGCGATCGCGCGCATCGTGGTGTCGAGCTGCTGCGCGCGCAGCCTCGCGCTTCCCGTGAGCATGAGGTTGGCGTATTCGAAGGTCGCCGCGCTGCCGCTCGCGTAGTGGTCGCTCGTGACGGTGACGCTCGTCGCCGCGGCGAGCGCCCGGTCGAAGCGGTCGGCCCACGAGGCTCCGGCGAACTCCACGCTCACGCGCCGGAACTCCGCGGCGGGGAAGGGAAGGACCACGTGCGTCTCGGCGCCCAGCTCGCGGGCGATCTCCAGGCAGAGCAGGTCGCAGCCGCAGGCCGCCGACGCATACACGGCCGCGGGCGAGATCGCGGCGAGGCTTTCGCGGAGCGCCGCCTTCACGGCCGGTTCGAGCGCCGCAGGAAAGCGCGGCGACGCGCGATTCCCGGCATCGATCATGTGGCCCGTGAACGCGACGATCGGCGGAATGCGCAACGCGGCCGCCACGTCCCGGGGCGCATCGGGCAGGCGTTCGAGGAGAATGCGGGCCTGGCGGCGCGTGCTGCCCAGGTCGCCGTATCGAGGCCCGGCGATCCTCGCCGCCTCGGCGTAGTGCGATGCGGCCGCGTCGTGATCGCCGAGGATGAGGGCCGCTTCGCCGAGCGTGGCTTCGCGCCAATAGTCCGGGTCCGGTCCCCGCGCCCCTTCGCAAAGGTCGCGGACGCTCGACGCGAGTGCGCGTGCGCCCGCGAGATCGCCGCGCAATAGCGCGAGGGTCGCCGCGTTGATTCCCGCGTACCAGGCGCCGGGCGCGTCGCCGGCCGCGATCGCGTTGTCGTGGGCGCGCCGATAGAGGGCGCACGCCTCCTCGAGGTGGCCGCGGCGCGAGGCCGGCTCCCCTTCGAGGGCAAGGTCCTTGTGCGTGCGCGCGAGCATGCCCAGCGTCTCCGCGTCGGCGAGGCCTTCCCGGGCCAGATCCTCCAGCAACGCGTTGGCGCGAGGCGTATCGCCGCTTCTCGCGAGGGCGAGCGCCTGGAGCTGCCTCAGGCGCACGTTCCCGGGCCACTGGGCGAGTCCCGCCTGCGCCTCGTTGTAGGCCGACAGGGGCTCGCCGCGTTCGAGATCGCGCTGGGCGGCCGCGACCGCGCCGCCGGCCGTGTTCGTCGAATCGTTCACGGCGCCGATCATATGCTCTATCCTAGGCGGCCATGAGCAACGTGGTCCCGCTGCACGCGCCGCTGCCCGGGCTCGACGACGATGCCTGGGAGGATCTGCTCAACTTCATCGAGGAGAAGCGGGTCCTTCCCATCGTCGGCCCGGAGCTGCTGAAGGTCGAGACGCCTTCGGGCCCGCGCACGCTCTACGACTGGCTCGCCGAGAAGCTCGCGGCGAAGCTGAACGTCGACACCTCGGCGCTGCCCGAGGGCTATACCCTCAACGACGTCGTGTGCCTCTTCCTCGCCGCGCGCGGCCGCCGCGAGGACACGTACACGCGCCTTCGCACGATCCTGCGCGAAGTGGATTTCGCGCCTCCGGCGGCGCTTCGCAAGCTCGCGCAGATCACCGACTTCGATCTTTTCGTGAGCACCACCTTCGATTCGTACCTCGAGCAGGCGATCAACGCCGAGCGCTTCCATGGCGCGGCCACGACCGAGGCGCTCGCGTATGCGCCCAATCGCGTGGCGGACCTGCCGCACGAGCGCGAGCACCTCGAGCGCCCGGTGGTGTACCACCTGCTCGGCCGCTGCTCGGCATCGCCCACGTACGTGGTCTCCGACGAGGACCTGCTGGAATTCGTGTGCGCGCTGCAAAGCGAGCACCTCACGCCGGAGAAGCTGTTCCACGAGCTCGAGCACAGCCACCTGCTCATCATCGGCAGCAACTTCTCCAACTGGCTCGCGCGCCTGTTCCTGCGCATGGCCAAGCGCCGCCGGCTTTCGGACCCGCGCGACGTGGGCGAGGTGCTGGCCGACGACCACACCGACCACGACGAGCGCCTGATGCTCTTCCTCCAGCAGGTGAGCGTGCGAACGCGCGTCTTCAGCGGCGCCGAGCAATTCGTGGACGAGCTGCATTCGCGCTGGCTCGCGCGCCGCCGGTCCGCGCAGCGCCCCGCGTCGGCCGCGGGCCCGCAGCGCTTCCTCCCGCCCGAGCGCGAGATGCCGGAGAACGCCGTCTTCATCAGCTACGCGCGCGAAGACCTCGCCGCGGTCCAGCGCCTGAAGGCGGGGCTCGACGCCGCGGGCATCCGCACCTGGTTCGACATGGACCGGCTGGAAAGCGGCGACGACTACGACCGCAAGATCCAGCGCAACATCGCCCGCTGCTCGTACTTCATCCCGATCGTCTCGGCCACGACCGAGCGGCGCCTCGAGGCGTACTTCCGCCGCGAATGGAGCTACGCGCTCGACCGCACGCGCAACATGGCCGAGGGCGCGATCTTCGTGCTGCCCGTGTGCATCGACGGCACGGATGCCGAGTCCGCGAAGGTGCCCGAGCGGTTCCGCGCCCTGCATTTCACGAAGCTCCCGGACGGAGAGCCCACGCCCGCTTTCGTCGAGCGCCTGCGCGAGCTCCTCGCCTCGGGCCGGCCTGCATGAGCGCGGTGGAGGTCGACAGCGAGCATCCGTGGCTCGGCCTCGACTCGTTCTCCGAGGAGACGCGCGCGTTCTTCCACGGGCGCGAGGAGGAGATCGCCGAGCTCGCGCGGCGCGTGCAGCGCAAGAACCTCACGATCCTCTTCGGGCAGTCGGGCCTGGGCAAGACCTCGATCCTGCGGGCGGGCATCGTGCCGCGCCTCAGGCGCGAGGGCTACTGCCCGGTGTACGTGCGCATCGATTATTCGCCCGAGTCGCCGCCGCCCTCGGAGCAGATCAAGCAGGCGATCTTCCGCGCCACCGAGGCCTCGGGCCGCTGGACGCAGCCGGGCACCGCGGTGCAGGGCGAGTCGCTCTGGGAATTCCTCCACCATCGCGACGACGTGCTGTGCGACGCGGAAGGCCGCACGATCATCCCGCTGCTCATCTTCGACCAGTTCGAGGAGATCTTCACGCTCGCCCAGGGCGACGACTTCGGGCGCAAGCGCGCCGCGCAGTTCGTCGAGGACCTGGCCGACCTCGTGGAGAACCGGCCGCCCGCCGCGCTCCAGGAAAAGCTCGAGAGCGACGACGGCGTGGTCGAGCGCTTCGACTTCGATCGCGCCGACTATCGCCTGCTCATCGCCCTTCGCGAGGACTACCTCGCGCACCTCGAGGGCTTCAAGGCGATCATGCCGTCGATCACGCAGAACCGCATGCGCCTTGCGCGGATGACGGGGACGCAGGCGCTCGCGGCGGTCGTTAAACCCGGCGGGAAGCTCGTCTCCCAGGAAGTCGCCGAGGCGATCGTGCGCTTCGTCGCGGGCGGCGCCGAGCTTCGCAACGCCGAGGTGGAGCCGTCGCTGCTCTCGCTCGTGTGCAGGGAGCTCAACAACGCGCGCGTGGCGCAGAAGAGGGCCGAGATCTCGGCCGACGTGCTCGCGGGTTCGCACGAGTCGATCCTCGCGGAGTTCTACGGGCGCGCGTTGTCCGACCAGCCCGAAGGCGTGCGCCGCTTCATCGAGGACGAGATGCTCACGGAATCGGGCTTCCGCGAGAGCATCGCCGAGGAGCGCGTGCAGCGCGCCTTTGCCGCGGCCGGGGCGGCTCCCGCGGCGCTCGCCACGCTCGTGAACCGCCGGCTGCTGCGCATCGAGGAACGCCTCGACGTGCGCCGCGTCGAGCTCACGCACGACGTGCTGTGCCCGGTGGTGAAGGGAAGCCGCGACCGCCGCCACGAGCGCGAGAAGGCGGAAGCGGCCGAGCGCGAGCTCGCGGCGCAGCGCGAGCGCGAGGTGGCCACGCGCAAGGCGCTGGTGCGCGCGCGGCGCATCGCGGCCGGCTCCGCGGCGCTCGCCTTGATCGCGATCGCGAGCGCCATCTTCGGATACGTGAACCTGCAGCGCGCGCGGGAAGCGCAGGCGAAGGCGCAGGAGACGCGCGCCCTCGCCGAGCGCGCCCGCAGCGAGGCCGAGAAGCTCATCGTGTACCTGCTCGACGATTTCT
>DATJVS010000193.1:0-6468 GCA_035501715.1 Usitatibacter sp. | reverse complement strand
GCCCATGAAGTTGGCGCCGGTTCCCTCGGCGGATTCCACGGTGAAGCCCGGCATGGACTTCAGCCGCTCGATGTCCTGGACGCCCGCGTCGACGACGAAATCGATCTCGCCGGACATGAGGCCCGCGAGGCGCGTGGCGCCGGTGGCCACGACGAGATAGTCCGCTTCGGTCACGTTGCCGTGGCGCCCCCAATAGCCGGGATTCGCGACGAGCACCGTCTTCTGGTCCGGGTCCCAGCTCTTCAGCATGAAGGGGCCCGTGCCGTTGGCATGGCGCGCGGCGTAGGTTTCTTCCTTCGCCTTGAAGTCGAGCGGCTTCTCGACGTGGTGCTCGATGCACCACTTCTTCGACATCATGCGCGAATTGGTGAGCGCGCGCGGCAGGATCGGCGTGGGTTCGGACGTGATGATGTCCACCGTGAGGTCGTCGACCTTCTTTGCGCCCGTCACGTTGGGATAGGTCGCCCTCTGGAGCGATTTCGGGTCGAGGGACCGCTGGATGCTGAAGACCACGTCGTCGGCCGTGAACGGTGTCCCGTCCTGGAACTTCACGCCGGGCCGCAGCTTGAAGCGCCAGGTATGCGGATCGACCATGGACCAGGAGAGCGCAAGTCGCGGCTCGAGCCTGAACTGCTCGTCGCGCCCGACCAGCGACTCGTAGATGTTCATGATCACGCGCGTCTGGTAGAGCGAGGCAAGCGCGTGCGGGTCCATCGTGCCCGGATCGATCTGCGAGGCGTAGCGGAAAGTGGCGGCGTTGGCCGCGCACGCGAGCGCCATCGCGGCGATGGCAACAACATTTCGCAAAGTCGTCATGGGCCGCAGTGTGCCAGAATCCGGCCATGAAGATACGTCCCATCGAGGCGCGTGATGAGATGCGCTGGCGCGAGCTCTACGACGCCTACACGCGCTTCTACGAACGCGAGCCCGTCGAGTCGGTGACGCGCCACGTGTGGTCGCGAATCATGGACCCGAAGGCGCCCGTGTTCGCCGCGGTGGCCGAAGACGGCGGCCGCGTGATCGGCATCCAGAACTATCTCCTGCACGAGAGCACGAGCGCGATCCAGCCGGTGTGCTACCTCCAGGACCTCTTCGTCGATCCCGCGGCGCGCGCGCACGGCATCGGCAAGGCGCTGATCGATTGGCTTCTCGCCGAGATGAAGAAGAACGGCTGGCAGCGCGTCTACTGGGCCACGCGCGAGACGAACTATCGCGCCCGGGGCCTGTACGACAAGTTCACGCCCCACAGCGGATTCCTCCGGTACGTGGTGAACAATCCCGATCTCTGAAGGTCAAAGGCCATGATGGAAGACCGAGTCGCACCGCGCGTTACCCGCGAAACTCCCGTGAAGGCCATCGCCATCGGCGCGGTGATCGTCGCCGTCATCGCGGCGGGCGCGTATTTTCTCTGGCCCGCCAGCCCACCGCCGCCTCCGCCGCCCGCACCCGCGGCCAAGGCACCGCCTCCTCCTCCGCCTCCGCACTACGAAGTGGGCGCATCGAACGAGGCGCTGCCCAAGCTCGCCGAAAGCGACGCCGCGGCGATGGACGCGCTGAAGAAGCTGCTCGATCCGTCCGCCATCGCCAAGCTCATCGTGCCCGAGTCGCTCATCCGCAATTTCGTGGCGACAATCGACAGCCTGCCGCGCGACAACCTCTCGATGCGCGTGAGCCCCGTGCGCCCCGCCCCCGGCACGATGAAGACCACCGGCCGTGAAGGAACGCTCGCGATCGCGCCTGCCAACGACGCTCGCTATGGGCCCTACGTGACGGCGCTGGAATCGACGAACACCGCCGCCGTCGTGGACACCTACGTGCGCCTCTATCCGCTTTTCCAGCAGGCCTACGTGGAGCTGGGATTTCCCAACGGCTACTTCAACGACCGTTTGATCGAGGTGATCGACAATCTGCTCGACGCGCCGGATCCCAAGGGCCCGGTGAAGCTCGTCTCGCCGAAGGTGCTCTTCCTCTACGCCGATCCCGATCTCGAGAAGCGCTCGGCGGGCCAGAAGATCATGATGCGCATGGGCGCGGCCAACGAAGCGCGCGTGAAGGCGAAGCTTCGCGACTACCGCGCCGCGCTCGTGGCGAAGACTCCGCCCAAGTAGCTCATCGCACCGAGAACGAGTCGCCCATGATCGAGCGGCTCGTGAGCTGGCGGTCCATGGCGCCCGCGGGACCGCTCGGGTTGTAGAACGCGTCGGGGCTTCCGAACCTCGCGTAGTAGTAGAAGCCGGCGAGCCCCGGGCGCTTCGGATCGGCGTGCGCTTCCCACGCCTTGCCGTTCACCTTCACGGTGTAGGTGTAGTTGGGATCGCCCGCGGGGTCGTACTTCAGCCGATTGATGTGCCAGTTATCGATGGACCTGGGCCCCTCGAGCATCTGGTCGAGCGTGCACGCACCCTCGCCGTGCATCTGGCAATCGCCCTGGATCGCCTGGATCGCGGCGAGGAACATCACCGCCACTTTCTCTTCGGGCTTGAGCGCGACCTTGCCGCTGTCGTCCTCCACTTCGACCTGCGCGGTGGTCGTGATCGCCACGGCAGCCGCGGGTTTCGGAGGCGGCGGCATCGCACCCGAGGTCGCGGCCGAGTAGAAGTTCGCGACCTGCTCTTCCGAGAGCGCCTTGTTCCACAGCGCCACCTCGTCGATGCCGCCTTCGAAGAAGCGGCCGCCCCACACGGCGCTCGCCCCGATCGTGAGCTGCCCGATCTTGCCCGGCCTGCCCGCGTCGTCGTCGCTCGCAACGAGCGCGCCGTCCCAGTAGAGAGCCCGCGTTCGCCGGTCCACGTCGAAGGTGGCCACGATCATGTGCCACTGGCCCGCGAGGCTCGAAGGATCCGGCGTGAACGTGAGATGGCTTCCCGCGCCCGTATAGAACCGAAGCGTGTTGTCCGGCTCGAACTGCAGGTCGAAGTCGTTTCCGGCCTGCGAGATGCCGGCCACATAGAGGATGCGGTGGGCCTCGGCCGGCTCCTTGTCGAGGTTGACCCACGCCATCAGCGACGCCGCGCGCCCCACGCCGCCGCGCTGCGTGGTCTCGATGAACGCGCCGTGGCCGTTCAACTTCGCGTAGGAATTGCTCTTCGATCCGGGATCCACGCCGCCCGCCTCGATGCGCACGGGCCCGCGCGAGTGGTAGCTCTGCGCCCCGCCCTGCCCGTCGCTCGTCTCGAGGCGGAAGTACGCGATGGGCGAGGTGCGCACGACCGCGGTGACGAAGGGGCTTTCGTACGCGAGGGCGAGCGGCGACGTCAGGGCCGCGCAAGAAAGGACTGCGGCAGTTGAAATCCGACGCAAGCTGGACGAGACTCTGCGGCGCGGCATTCTTCTTCTCCCTGGGACGCAGGCTCAGACAATAACCATGACCACACTTCTATTCAAGAACGCGCGCATCTTCGATGGGACCAGCGCCGAATGCGCCGAAGGCATGAACGTGCTCGTTTCCGACGGCGTGATCCGCGAGATCTCCGCCAAGCCCGTGAATTCGCCGAATGCGCAGGTGCTCGACGTGGGCGGAAGGACGCTCATGCCGGGGCTTATCGACGCGCATTGCCACGCGATCGCGAGCCACGTGTCGGTGATGAAGGTGGAATCGCACGGCGAGTCGTATCGCGCCGCGCACGCGGTGCGCATGCTGGGCCACGCGCTCGATTGCGGCTTCACCACCGTGCGCGACGTGGGCGGCGGCAGCTACTCGCTCGCGAGCGCCATCGCCGACGGGCTCATCCGCGCGCCGCGCTATCTCTATTCGGGCCGCGTGCTCGGCATGACCGGCGGCCACGGCGACATCCGCCCCATCGACGAGCGCCCGCGCTATGGCGAGATGTGCGGCTGCCACGTGAATTCCTTCGGCGTCGTGGCCGACGGCGTCGATGCGTGCCTGCGCGCCACGCGCGAGGAGCTCCGGCAAGGCGCGCACTGCATCAAGATCATGGGCTCCGGCGGCGTGGCCTCGCCCACCGATCCCATCTGGATGAACCAGTACCGCGAGGACGAGATCCGCGCCATCGTGAACGAGTGCGCGGAGCGGCGAAGCTATGTCGCCTCGCACTGCCATCCGGCGAGCGCCGTGCGCCGCTGCGTGGAGTTCGGCGTGCGCTCGATCGAGCACGGCACGCTCATCGACGAGGAGACCGCGAAGTTCGTGGCTTCGCGCGGCGCCTACATCGTGCCCACGATGGCGGTGATCTTCGCCTTGATCGAGATGGGCAAGCAGCTGGGATTCCCCGCAGTGAGCCAGGAGAAGGCCGAGTACGCCTTCAAGCACGCGGTCTCGGGCATGGACCTCATGCGCAAGGCCGGCGTGAAGATCTGCTACGGCACGGATCTCCTTGGCGTCACCTACACGCAGCAGTGCCGCGAGTTCACGCTGCGAAGCGAAGTCTTCTCGCCCGTGGAGATCCTGCGCCAGGCGACCTCGATCCCCGCGGAGATGATGCTCATGAAGGGCCAGATCGGATGCGTGGCGCCCGGCGCGTTGGCCGACCTGATCGTGGTCGATGGCGATCCCACCAAGGACATCTCGCTGTTGGCCGCCGACGGCAGGAAGCTCACCACCATCGTGCGCGGGGGGGAAGTGATCAGGAACGCGCTGAGCTGACCGGAGCGGGCCGCTTCATTCCGCGCACGAAGCGCTCCAGCGTGCTCGAGAGCGCGCCGCGCTCCAGGGACACGTCGATCAGCTGGAAGCGCCCGCGCGTGGCCGCGGCTTTCACGAGCGCCGCGCGCAGCTCCCGTCGCGTCCGCACCCGCACTCCGTCGCCGCCCAGCCCCGCGGCAAGGTCGCAGAAGCGCAGGCTCGGCAGGTCGTTGAAGCGCGACTCGGGCTGGAACGCGCGCAACATCTCCCAGCTCGCGTTGTTGAACACGATGACGATCGGGTCCCATCCGTATCGGGCGCAGTTCGCAAGCTCCGCGCCGGTCATCTGGAACGCGCCGTCGCCCACGAGAATCAGCGGGCGCTCCCCGCAGGCCGCCTGCAGCCCCATTCCCGCGGGAACGCCGAAGCCCATCGAGGCGTAATAGGCGGGCGCCACGAGCGACGTGTTGTCGATGTCCATCGCGGTGAAGAGGCAATCGCCCATGTCGGCGGCGATCGGAAAGCGCCGCGTGCCGGCCATGAGGTCGTTCACGGCGCAGGCGATGTCGTTCGGTCCGATCCTGGCGTCGTCTTCCGGAAGACCCCTCGGATAGACCGCGGGCGCAACCGGAAGCGGGCAACGCGCGGGGAAGTCGCACGCGAGGAGCGCGTCCACCAGCGAGTCCAGCGGAATGTGCGGATACGTGTGGTAGCCCAGCGTGACGCGCTCGTCGAGCGCCTGGATCGTCTTGCGCAGGTCGATCCGGCGCGACGATACGCCGAAGCTCACGTCGGAGACGATCTCTCCCACGAGGAACAGCGCATCCGACTCCTCGACGAGGTCGGTGATCTCCGCGGCGCCGGCGACGCCGAGGTAGGTTCCCAGGAGCGGCACGTCCGAGTTCGCGAGGAGCCCGCGCCCCAGCACGCTCGTGACCACCGGGATGCCGAGGCGCTTCGCCAACGCCGCGACCTTGTTCTCGAGGCCGAATCGCCGCACCTCGACGCCCACCATCATCACGGGCGAAGCCGCGCCGGCGAGGCGCGCGACGATCTCGTCCGCGCAGGCGGCCAACGCTTCGCGGTCGAACGTCCGCACCGGCTCGGCGACGACGGGCTCGCAAGCGGCCGTGGCGGCGTCGCGGGGGATCTCGATGTACACGGGCTGGGAATGGGTGACGCAGCTCCTCAGCACGCGCGCGATGTCCGCGGGCGCGCGCAGCGGATCGTCGAGCCTCGCCTGGTCGCAGGTGATCTCGGCATAGATGCGGTATTGGGAGTCGAGCGTCTTCACCTGGTGGTGCAACAGCAGGCCGCGGCTGCCCTCGCTGCGCCCCGGCGCTCCGGAGACCACCACCACGGGCGACTTCTCGGCGAAGGCGCCCGCGACGGCATTCACCATGTTGAGGGCGCCCGCGCCCCACGTGGCGGCCGCGACCGATGGCGCGCAGCGCCACCGCGCCGCGGCATCGGCGGCGAAGCCCACGGCGGGCTCGTGGCTGAAGGTGTACAGCGGCATGATCCCCGATTCTTCGACTACCTTGAAGAACGGAAGAACGAAGTCGCCGGGAATGCCGAAGACCTCCCGCGCGCCGTGCTCTTTCAGCGCGAGGAGCAGCGATTGCGAGACGTTCGAGGGCGCCACGCCCCGATACTAGGGCGGCGGCGAGCCGGACTTCTGCGTTAGATCAATTGAGCCCGAACCGCTTGATGAGCCAGCTCTTCACGAGCTGCGTGAGCAGCATGTAGGCCGCGAGGATGCACACGAGCGCGCCCCAGTAGGCGTGCGGCAGGGCGGCCATGCCCAGCGCGCCGGCGAGCGGCGAGGTGGGCAGCCAGATGCCCACGACGCAGATCGCGATCGTCGTCACGAGCAGCGGGAAGCT
>DATJVS010000192.1:0-13260 GCA_035501715.1 Usitatibacter sp. | reverse complement strand
CACGGCAAGAGCACTCTCGCCGACAGGCTGATCGAGCGCACCGGCGGCCTGCAGACCCGCGAGATGGAAGCGCAGGTGCTCGACTCCATGGAGCTCGAGCGCGAGCGCGGCATCACGATCAAGGCGCAGACGGCGGCGCTGCGCTACACGGCCCGCAGCGGGCGCGAGTACGAGCTGAACCTCATCGATACGCCCGGCCACGTGGACTTCTCCTACGAGGTCTCGCGTTCGCTCTCGGCGTGCGAGGGGGCGCTGCTCGTGGTCGATGCCTCCCAGGGCGTGGAAGCCCAGACCGTCGCCAACTGCTATACGGCGACGGAGCTGGGCGTGACCGTCGTGCCGGTGCTCAACAAGATCGACCTGCCCTCGGCGATGCCCGATCGCGCGATCCAGGAGATCGAGGACGTGATCGGCATTCCGGCGCACGACGCCATCCGCACGAGCGCCAAGACGGGCGAGGGAATCGACGACGTGCTCGAAGCCGTGATCGAGCGCATCCCGCCGCCGAAGGGCAACCCGGAGGCGCCGCTCAAGGCGCTCATCATCGACTCGTGGTTCGACAACTACGTGGGCGTCGTGATGCTGGTGCGAGTCGTCGACGGCGTGCTCAAACCCAAGGATCGCATCAAGCTCATGGCCACGGGCGCGCTGCACCTCACCGAGCAGGTGGGCGTCTTCACGCCGAAATCGGTCGCGCGCGACAGCCTTTCGGCCGGCGGCGTGGGCTTCGTCATCGCCGGCATCAAGGACCTGAAGGACGCGAAGGTCGGAGACACCGTGACGCTCGCGGACAATCCCGCGGCCGAGGCGCTGCCGGGATTCAAGGAGATCCAGCCGCAGGTCTTCGCGGGCCTGTATCCCGTGGAGTCCAACCAGTACGAGGCGCTGCGCGATGCGCTGGCCAAGCTCCAGCTGAACGATTCGAGCCTGCGCTACGAGCCGGAGACCTCGCAGGCGCTGGGCTTCGGCTTCCGCTGCGGCTTCCTGGGGCTGCTGCACATGGACATCGTCCAGGAGCGGCTCGAGCGCGAGTACGACATGGAGCTGATCACGACGGCGCCCACCGTGGTGTACCAGGTGGCGCAGCGCGACGGCACCGTCACCGAGATCGACAATCCGAGCAAGCTTCCCGACCCGTCCAAGATCGAGGAGATCCGCGAGCCCATCATTCGCGCCACGATCATCATGCCGCAGGAATACGTCGGGCCCGTCATCACCCTGTGCGAGCAGAAGCGCGGCGCGCAGGTGAACATGCAGTACGTGGGGCGCCAGGTGATCCTCACCTACGACATGCCGCTGAACGAGATCGTGATGGACTTCTTCGACAAGCTGAAGAGCAATTCGCGCGGCTACGCGTCGCTCGACTACGAATTCCGGGAATTCCGGGCCGGCGACCTGGTCAGACTCGACATCCTCATCAACGGCGACAAGGTGGACGCGCTTTCGCTCATCGTGCACCGCGAGACCGCGAAGTACCGGGGCCGCGACCTCGCCACGCGCATGCGCGAGCTCATTCCCCGCCAGATGTTCGACGTCGCGGTGCAGGCGGCGATCGGCTCGGACGTGGTGGCGCGCGAGAACATCAAGGCCCTGCGCAAGAACGTGCTCGCCAAGTGCTACGGCGGCGACATCACGCGCAAGAGGAAGCTGCTTGAAAAGCAAAAAGCCGGCAAGAAGCGGATGAAGCAAGTGGGAAGCGTGGAGATCCCGCAGGAGGCGTTCCTCGCCATCCTGCAGGTCGAAAGCAAGTAAGGAGAGACAGGGCGATGCAGCAGGGAATCGACTGGGAAATGGTGGCGATGGTGGCCGCCGTGGGCAGCACCGGCCTCATCGGATGGGACTGGGTGGCGGCGCGCGCGGGCTCGGCGCGCAGCGACACGCGCAAGAGCATCCTCGAGATCGCGTGGCCCGTGCTCTTCATCGCGCTGATGGGGCTCATGCTCAAGTTCACGGATTTCGCCGCGGTGCTGCTGCTGGCGGCGGTGATCACCGGGCTGCTCTGGCTCTACGACGCGAGGTTCGCGCGCCCGCGGCGCTCCGCGACGCAGGCCGAGCCCATCGTCGTGGACATGGCGCGCGCCTTCTTCCCGGTGATCGTGATCGTGTTCCTGATCCGCTCGTTCTGGGTCGAGCCCTTCAAGATCCCGTCGGGCTCGATGAAGCCGACGCTCCTCGTGGGCGACTTCATCCTCGTGAACAAGTACACGTACGGCATCCGCATCCCGGTGATCAACAAGAAGGTCCTCGACGTGAACCCGCTCGCGCGCGGCGACGTCGTGGTGTTCCGTTATCCCGCCGACCCGAGCGTGGACTACATCAAGCGCGTGGTGGGACTTCCAGGCGACAAGATCGTCTACCGCGGCAAGCGCCTCACGGTGAACGGGCAGGCGGTGGACGTGCAGCCCGCGGGCTTCTACACCGACGCGGAGCTGAACTACCTGCGCCTGCCGCTTTCGATGGAGACGCTCGGCCTGCACAAGCACCAGATCATGACCGTGCCGGGGCAGCCGCCCGTGGACCTCGCCGCGGTGCGCCAGTTCGCCCACCGGGAGAATTGCGAATACAATGACGACGGCTTCAGCTGCACCGTCCCCGCGGGCAACTATTTCATGATGGGCGACAACCGCGACCAGAGCAGCGACAGCCGTTACTGGGGATTCGTGCCCGACGAGAACGTGAAGGGGCGCGCGTTCCTGGTGTGGATGAACTTCGGCGATTTCAGGCGCATCGGAAGCGGGATCGAGTAGAAAGCAACTCGCTATGGGAGAGGGGTTCATGTTCAGGCAACGGGGTGTTTCGCTGATGGGCCTCATCGTCACGCTCGCCGTGGTGGGCTTCCTCGGCGTGATGGCGAGCAAGCTGCTGCCGGCCTACATCGACTATTTCGCGGTGAAGAAGATGTTCGCGGCGATGGAGCAGGCCGGCGACCTGAAGGGCAACGTGTACGAAATCCGCAAGTCCTTCGAGAAGCGCAACAACATCGAGAGCGTGAACGACGTGCATCCCGAGGATCTCGAGATCACCAAGGAAGGCGGCGAGACCGTGATGTCGGTGTCCTGGTCGAAGAAGGTGCCGCTGGTGAGCAACATCTCGGCGTGCCTCGACTTCTACGTGACCACCGCGCCCCAGCAGCAACAGTGACCCGCAGGGCGGCGCGCGGCGCGTCGGTTTCCGACCTTGCCGAGCTGGAGCGCCGCCTCGGCCACGCGTTCGCCGACAAGTCGCTCGCGCTCCAGGCCCTGACCCACCGCAGCTACGGCACGCCGCACAACGAGCGGCTCGAGTTCCTGGGCGATGCGCTGCTCAACTGTTCGGTGGCCACGCTCCTCTACGAGCGTTTCGCGAGCCTTCCGGAAGGCGACCTGTCGCGGCTTCGCGCCGCGCTCGTGAACCAGCGTTCGCTCGCGGAAGTCGCGGTGGAGCTGGGCCTGGGCGAGCGGTTGCGCCTGGGCGAAGGCGAGTTGAAGAGCGGCGGCTTCCGCCGCCCCTCGATCCTCGCCGACGCGGTCGAAGCGCTCCTCGGCGCCGTGTTCCTCGACGCGGGCTTCGAGGCCACGCGCGCGGCGGTGGCGCGCCTGCTCGCGGCGAAGCTCGAGTCGGCGGCGAAGCAACCCGTGGACAAGGACCCGAAGACCGCGCTCCAGGAGCACCTGCAGGGGCGCGGGCTCGCGCTTCCGCGCTACGCGGTGCAGAAGACCGAGGGCGAGGCGCACGAGCAGACCTTCATCGTCGAGTGCCGCGTGGACGACCTGGGCCTCGCGGCCTCGGGCACGGGCACCAGCCGCCGGGCCGCCGAGCAGGCCGCCGCCGAGAGCCTGCTCGCGCAACTCGAGAAAGCGCCGAAGAAGAAGCGCGACGCGAGGCAGGAGACGTGAAGCACGAGGCGAGGCACGAGGCGTTTCGAACCGGGACGGTGGCGATCGTGGGCCGCCCCAACGTCGGCAAGTCCACGCTGCTCAATCACCTGGTGGGCGCGCACGTGGCCATCACCTCGCGCAAGGCGCAGACCACGCGCCATCGCATCCAGGGCATCCTCACCGACCGCCACGCGCAGTACATCTTCGTGGACACGCCCGGCTACCAGACGCAGCACGTGAACGCGCTCAACCGCGCGATGAACCGCACGGTGGGGCAGGTCGCGTCCGAGGTGGACGTGGTGGTCTTCGTGATCGACGCGCACGGCTGGGACGAACGCGACGATCCGGTGCTCAAGCTCCTGCCGCCGAAGGTCCCGGTGGTGCTCGCGCTGAACAAGGTGGACAAGGCGGGAGACAGGTCGAAGGTCGCGGCCACGCTCATCGCCGCCAACGCCAAGCGCGACTTCGCCGCGCTCGTGCCCGTGAGCGCCGCCAAGGGGACGCAGCTGAAGGCGCTGCTCGACGAAGTGCGCAAGCACCTGCCCGAGCAGGAAGCGATCTACGGCGAGGACGAAATCACCGACCGGCCCGAACGCTTCCTCGCGGCGGAGCTCGTGCGCGAGCGCGTCTTTCGCCTGCTGGGCGACGAGCTGCCGTATTCCACCGCCGTCGACATCGACAAGTTCGAGACCGAGGGGAACCTGCGGCGCATCGCGGCCACGATCTACGTGGACCGCCCCAGCCACAAGGGCATCGTGATCGGCGAGAAGGGCGCGATGTTGAAGCGCATCGGCACCGAGGCGCGCCACGCCATGGAGGAGCTCTTCGGTTCGCGCGTGTTCCTCGAGCTCTGGGTGCGCGTGAAGGGCGGATGGGCCGACAACGAGAAGGCGCTCAAGCAGTTCGGCTATTGACGCGATGGATCGCGGCTACGTCCTGCACAGCTACCCGTATCGCGAGACCAGCCTGATCCTGCAGGTGTGGACGGAGAAGCACGGGCGCCTGGCACTCGTGGCCAAGGGCGCGCGCCGGCCCAAGTCGTCCTCGCGAAGCGTGCTCGTTGCCTTCCAGCCGCTCGTGCTCGATTGGTTCGGGCGCGGAGAGCTTCGAACGTTGAAGACCGCCGAGCCCGCGGCGCCCGCAACGCCGCTCGGGGGCGCGAGCCTGCTCTCGGCGTTCTACCTGAACGAGCTGCTGCTCAAGCTCACGACGCGCGACGACCCGCACGAGGGACTCTTCGCGGCCTACGACGCGGCGATCGCGCGGCTGCGCGCCCTTTCGCGGGCGGGCATGGGCGCCGCCGTCGCCGAATCCGCGCCGCAAGCCGCGCGCGACATCGAGCCCGTGCTGCGCCGTTTCGAGCTCTCGCTGCTGCAGGAGCTGGGATATGCGGTGGAGCTCGCGCGGGAGGCGGGCGCCCATCGCCCGATCGAGGCCGAGCTGGAGTACTTCTACGTGGTCGAGCGGGGCCCGGTGCGCGCATCCGAGGGGGAGGCGCCACCCAATGCGATAAGATTGAGCGGTCGAACGCTCATGGACCTCGAGCGCGGACGCTTCGATTCGCCCACCACCGCCACGCAATCCAAGCAGCTGATGCGCCTTCTCATCCATCATTCGCTCAACGGGCAGGAGCTCGCCACGAGAAGCCTCGTGCGGGACCTGCAGCGCATCGACGAGGACACTCCGTGATCGAGCTGGGCGTCAACATCGACCACGTCGCCACGATCCGCCAGGCGCGGCGCACCTACGAGCCCGATCCGGTGTGGGCCGCGGTGGAAGCGCACCTGGGCGGCGCCGACGGCATCACGGTGCACCTGCGCGAGGACCGCCGCCACATCCAGGACGAGGACGTGCGCCGGCTTCGCGACCTCACGCACATCAAGCTGAACCTCGAGATGGCGGCCACGGGCGAGATGGTCGGGATCGCCTGCATGGTGAAGCCCGAGATGGCGATGCTCGTGCCCGAAGGGCGCATGGAGGTCACCACCGAGGGCGGCCTCGACATCGTCGCGCGCGAGGCGCGGCTGCGCGACGCGGTGGCGCGGCTCGCCGACGCGGGCATCGTGACCAGCGTCTTCATCGACGCGGAGCTGGCGCAGGTGGAGGCCGCCGCGCGCATCGGCGCGCGAGTCTGCGAGATCCATACGGGCCCGTACGCGCATGCGTTCCATTCGAAGGGCCGCGACGCCGAGAGCAAGCCGGTGGTCGCGGAGATCGAGAAAGTGCGCCAGGCGGGCGATGCGATCCGCGGCCTCGGCATGCGCTTCAACGCGGGCCATGCGCTCAACTACGCCAACGTCGAGCCGATCGCCGCGCTTCCGGGCATCCGCGAGCTGCACATCGGCCACGCGATCGTGAGCCGCGCGGTGTTCGTGGGCATGAGGGAGGCGGTGCGCGAGATGAAGCACCTCATGACGGGCGCGCGGGGCGCACGATGATCGTGGGGATCGGCACCGACGTCTGCTCGATCGAAAGGATCCGCAAGAGCCTCGACCGGTTCGGCGATCGGCTGGTGAATCGCATCCTCACGCCCGCGGAGCGGCTGCGCTTCGCCCGCGTGAGGGACAAGGCCGGGCACCTCGCCAAGCGATTCGCGGCGAAGGAGGCTTTCTCCAAGGCGATCGGCACGGGCATCCATGCGCCCTTCACGTGGCACAGCATCACGGTCACGCGCGGCGCCAAGGGCAGGCCCGGGATCGAGCCGGACACTTCGATGGCGCGGCATCTCCAGAAGATCGGCGTTTCGAAGGCCCACGTCTCGCTCACCGACGACGGCGACGTCGCCATGGCCTTCGTGGTCCTGGAGGGCCGATGAGGCTCGGTCCCGTCATGGTGGACGTCGCCGGCCTCGAGCTCACGCCCGACGACATCGAGCGGCTGCAGCACCCGCAGGTGGGCGGCGTGATCCTCTTCGCGCGCAACTTCGCCGCGCCGCTGCAATTGATCCAGCTCGCGCATTCCATCCGCGAGATCCGCACGCCGCACCTGCTGATCGCCGTCGATCACGAGGGCGGGCGCGTGCAGCGCTTCAGGCACGGCTTCACGACCATCCCGCCGATGCGCGAATTGGGCAAGCTCTGGGACCGCGATCCGGCGCAGGCGCTCGCGGCGGCGCGCGGCTGCGGCTTCGTGATGGGAAGCGAGCTGCAGGCGCACGGCGTGGACTTCAGCTTCGCGCCGGTGCTCGACGTCGATTACGGCGAGTCGAGCGTGATCGGCGACCGCGCGCTGCACCACGACCCCAACACAATCGCCGTGCTGGCCGAAGCCTTGCAGGCGGGGCTCACGGCGGCGGGCATGGCGAGCGTGGGCAAGCATTTCCCCGGCCACGGCTACGTTCGCGCGGATTCCCACCACGAAGTGCCGGTGGACGACCGCACGCTTACCGAGATCACGCAGCGAGACCTGATTCCCTTCCAGCGCATGGTGCGCTCGGGCATGGGCGGCGTCATGCCCGCGCACGTGATCTATCCCAAGGTCGATGCGAAGCCCGCGGGCTTCTCGGCGACGTGGCTGCAGAAGATCCTGCGCGAGAAGCTCGGCTTCGACGGCCTGGTCTTCTCCGACGACCTCTCGATGGAAGGGGCGAGCACCGCGGGCGGCGTGATGTCGCGCGCGAACGCGGCGCTGAACGCGGGCTGCGACATGGTGCTCCTCTGCAACGACCCGCGCGCGCAGGACACGATGCTCGAGGGCCTCGAGCGGCGCCCCGTGGCGCCCACGCTCGCGCGCCGCCTCGAGAAGATGCGCGGCAAGACGATCTCCAGCGCGACGCTCAAGGCGAACGCGGCCTACCTCGCCGCCACCGAGAACCTCGCGCGCATCCGGCAGGCGTGAGCTTCGACTCCGCGCAACTGCTCTCCGGCCTGCCCAACATGCCGGGCGTGTACCGCTTCTTCAACGCCGCGGGCGAGCCCATCTACGTGGGCAAGGCGGGCGACCTTCGCAAGCGCGTGTCGTCCTACTTCCAGAAGAACCATCCCAGCCCGCGCACGGCGCTCATGGTCTCGCAGATCGCGTCGGCCGAGACCACCGTCACGCGCACCGAGGCCGAGGCGCTGCTGCTCGAGAACAACCTCATCAAGAGCCTCAATCCGAAGTACAACGTCGTCTTCCGCGACGACAAGAGCTACGGCTACCTGCTCGTCACGGGCCACGAGTATCCGCAGATCCGCTTCTACCGCGGCGCCCACCAGAAGGGCAACCGGTATTTCGGTCCATATCCTTCGGCGTGGTCGATCCGCGAGACAATCGGGCACCTGCAGAAGATCTTCCAGCTGCGCACCTGCGACGACACCGTGTTCGCGCACCGCTCGCGCCCGTGCCTGCTCCACCAGATCCACCGCTGCTCGGGGCCGTGCGTGGGACTTGTCACGAAGGAGCAGTACGCTTCGGACGTGCGCCATGCCGAGCAATTCCTCGAGGGCAAGGAGACCGACGTGATCGAGGACCTCACGGCCCGGATGCAGCTCGCCGCCGAGGAGCAGGTCTACGAGAAGGCCGCGCAGTACCGCGACCAGATCCGCATGCTGCAGCGGCTGCTTTCGGGGCAGGCGATCGAATCCACCGGCGCGGGCGACGTGGACATCATCGTCGCGGTGGAAAGCCAGGGAACGTGGTGCGTCACGCTCGCGATGGTTCGCGGCGGCCGGCACCTGGGCGATCGCAGCTTCTTCCCGTCGAACGCTTCCGGAAGCGACGCGGCGACAGTGATCGAGTCCTTCATCAACCAGCACTACGCGCAGCAGCCCGTGCCGGGGCGCGTGGTGTGCGACCAGGCCGAGGATGCGGCCGAGACCGAGGCGATGCTGGGCGAGATCGCGGGGCGCGCGGTGAAGCTTCTCACGCGGCCCGTGGGCGAATCGCGCACGTGGCTCGACATGGCGCGGCGCAACGCGTCGCTCGCGCTCGGGCAGCGCCTTGCCACGCAGGCGAACCAGGAAGTGCGCGTGGCCGCGCTGCAGGAATTCCTCGGCGCCGAGACGGCGATCCAGCGCATCGAGTGCTTCGACATCAGCCACACGATGGGCGAGGCGACTGTCGCCTCGTGCGTGGTGTACGACAAGGGCGCGATGCAGAACTCCGAGTACCGGCGCTACAACGTGAAGGGCGTGGAGCCCGGCGACGATTATGGCGCCATGTGCTTCGCGCTCGGCATGCGCTACAGGAAGCTCGCCGATGGAGAAGGCAAGCGCCCGGATCTCATCCTCATCGACGGCGGGCTGGGGCAGCTCAACGCCGCGGTGGCGACGATGAACGACCTGGGCCTGCACGAGATCCCGATGATCGGCGTGGCCAAGGGCGTGGAACGCAAGCCCGGGATGGAGCAGCTCTTCGTCGCGGGCGAAGCGGAGCCGCGGCGCCTGCCGCCCGACCATCCCGCGCTGCACCTCATCCAGCAGGTGAGGGACGAGGCGCACCGCTTCGCCATCACGGGGCATCGCGCGCGCCGCGGCAAGGCCCGCACGGCCTCGCGCCTGGAAGAGATCTCCGCCGTGGGCCCGCGCCGCCGCCAGCGCCTGCTGGAGCACTTCGGTGGACTCCAGGGGGTGATCGCTGCCAGTATCGACGATCTGGCGCGCGTGGAGGGCATCAGCCGCACGCTGGCCGAACGCATATACCAGGAGCTCCACTAGGCCGTGGCCACGCGATTCAACTTCCCCATCTTCCTCACGTGGCTGCGGATCATCGCGATCCCGCTCTTCGTGGCGGTGCTCTACCTGCCCGAGGAGTGGATCAGCGAGCACAACGCGAACGTGACCTCCATGTGGATCTTCATCCTGGCGGCGGTGACCGACTGGTTCGACGGCTACCTCGCGCGCCGCTGGAACCAGACGACCTCGTTCGGGGCGTTCCTCGATCCCGTCGCGGACAAGCTCATGGTGGCCGCCGCGCTCATCGTGCTCACCGAGAAGGGCCTCGTGGACCCCTTCGCTTCGCTCATCATCATCGGCCGCGAGATCACGATCTCGGCGCTGCGCGAATGGATGGCGCAGGTGGGCAAGTCCAAGAGCGTGGCCGTGAACATCCTGGGCAAGGTGAAGACAGTCTCGCAGCTCGTGGCGATCCCGTTCCTGCTCTTCAACGGGGTGCTCTTCGGGTGGTTCCACACGGTGAACGTGGGCCGCTGGCTCATCTGGGTCGCCGCGATCATCACGCTGTGGTCGATGGGGGTGTACCTGAAGGCCGCGTGGGCCGCGGATCGCCCCGGGAAAGGCGGCTAAGGGCGTGCGGAGGTTGAAGGAAGTCGCTGAAAACGCTATAATTCGGGGCTTCAATGCGGCAGTAGCTCAGTTGGTAGAGCGCAACCTTGCCAAGGTTGAGGTCGAGAGTTCGAGACTCTTCTGCCGCTCCAGTTCTCCGGGGGAAATCGGGCGACCGGTTTCCCCCGATTCACATTCGACGAGTGTGAAACGCGGCGCGATGGCAGAGTGGTTATGCAGCGGCCTGCAAAGCCGTGTACGTCGGTTCGATTCCGGCTCGCGCCTCCAGAGTTTGCACCGAGATCGCCCATGACGTCCGGGACGCCGGGGTCCGCCTATCGCATCGACGTCCTCGGTGACGTCCTTCGCCTCGAGGTGATGGGCACGCGGCCGGAACACGGAAGCGTCCATGCGGTCACCACCGCGATGCAGGCCGCGCAGGAAAACGGCTGCCGCTGCATCCTCTTCGACATTCGCAAGGCGAGCGACGCCGATTTCCATTCCTCCGTCATCCGGCACGCGGAGGCGGCTTCCGACCTGGGAATCGTGAAGTTCCGGGTCGCGCTCGTGGGCACCCCGGGCAGCCCGCTGCTCAAGTTCATCGAGGACGTTTCCGTGAATCGCGGGCTGCCCGTGCGATGCTTCACCGACGAGGCGCAGGCCATGCGATGGCTTGTGCCCGAAAGGAAGGCGAGGCGATGAAGCCCGCGGAGCTGCAGATGGGTGAATGACTCCCAAAGGAGATTTCCATGACCGTCATGACCGGTTTCTCGGGCAACGAGATGTTCTGCCTCGGATTGAAGGGCTTCAGGCCCGGCGACATCGTGATCGGCAACAGCGTGCATTCGCTGGGGTTCATCGGGGGCCTGTCCAGCGGCTTCCGCGGCGTGATGGGCGGCGAGGTCACGGAAGTGACCCAGATCATCCACGAGGGCCGGCAGGAAGCGACCAAGCGCATCGTGGCCGAGGCCCAGAAGAACGGCGCCGCGGGAATTTCAGGGATGACGAGCGAGCTGCGCCATTTCCAGGGCAACATCGAATTCATCTCCGTGGGCAGCTGCCTCTACCACGAGGCCGGCAAGCAGCAGACGATGGAATTCTCCACGAGCGGCGACGGCCAGGAGCTCTATTGCCTGCTCGATTCCGGCTACGTCCCCAAGCAGTTCGTGTTCAGCAACGTGGCGTACTCCATCGGCGTGACGGGCGGATTGCTGGGAAGCCTCAAGGCCATGGCGCGCGGCGAGATCAAGGAATTCAGCGACGTGTTCAACGCGACGCGGCACGTGGCGCTCAATCGAATCGTCGCCGAAGCGAAAGCCGCGGGCGCCAACTGCGTGCTGGGGATCGTGACGAAGCTCAAGCTCTTCCAGGGCCTTCACGAGATGGTGATGATGGGCACGGCCGCCCACCACGACGCGCTGGGCCAGCTGGGACAGGGCTGCGCGACGAGCGACCTCACGTGCGAAGAGACTTGGAGCGTCACGCGCATGGGCTACGCGCCGCTGCGGCTCGTCCTCGGCACCGCGGTCTATTCGCTGGGCGTCGTGGGCGGCCTCAAGGCCGCGCTCAAGTCGTTTTCCCGCGGCGAGATCTCCGACCTCACGACACTGATCTACGACGCCCGCGAGCACGCCATCGACCTGATCCGCCGCGAGGCGAGCTCGATCGGCGCCGACGACGTGATCGGCATCAAGACGCACATCCACGAGATCGGCAGCCTCGTGGAGTTCATGGCGATCGGCACGGCGGTGAAGCGCGTCGCCGGCCTGTCCACCGTCACCCCCAACCTGCCGCCGCAGGCGGTGATCCGCGACAAGGACACGTGGATCAGCGGCGAGTACCAGGGTTTCGAGTCGGACGACGATGACTGAGGCGAAGCGCCGGCCTATTGCATGAACCAGCCGTGGCTCACGACGAGCGACTGCCCCGTGAGCGCGTTGGTGGGGAATGAGGCGAAGAGCAGGGCCACCTGGGCCACGTCCGCGGTGGTGGTGAATTCGCCGTCCACGGTCTCCTTCAGCATCACGTCCTTCACGACCTGCTGCTCGGTGATGCCCAGCGTCTTCGCCTGCTCGGGGATCTGCTTTTCCACGAGCGGCGTGCGCACGAAGCCCGGGCAGATCACGTTGGCGCGCACGTTGTGCTCCGCGCCTTCCTTCGCGACCACCTTGGCCAGGCCCTCGAGGCCGTGCTTGGCGGTGACGTAGGGCGCCTTGAGCTTCGAGGCTTCCTTCGAGTGGACCGAGCCCATGTAGATGATCGAGCCGCCGCGGCCCGAGGCGTACATGTACTTGAGGCAGGCGCGCGTCGTGAGGAACGCCCCGTCGAGATGGATCGCGAGGAGCTTCTTCCATTCGGCGAAGGGGAATTCCTCGAGCGGATGCACGATCTGGATGCCCGCGTTGCTCACGAGGATGTCCACGCTGCCGAAAGTGTCGGCCGCCGCTTTCACGGAGGCTTCGACCTGGTCCTCGCGGGTGACGTCGACGGCGAGGCCGAGCGCCTTCGGCCCGGTCTTGCCGATCTCTGCGGCCGCGGCGATCGCGGCTTCCTTGTTCAGGTCGGCGACCACCACGTGCGCGCCTTCCTGCGCGAAGACCTGCGCGATCTCGCGCCCGATGCCGCTTGCCGATCCGGTGATGTACGCGACCTTGTCCTTGAGCTTCATGGGCGGCTCCTTTCGCCTTTCACGTCGAGATAATCGAATACGACCTCGCCCAATCCGAGCGTGAGGTCGGCGATGAAGTGCAGCGACGAGACGATCCTGCGCACGGGCAGCTCCGACACGGGTGCGAGCGCGTGGGGCTCGAGCTGCAGCGACGCGGGGCCCGTCCACGCGCCCTTCAGGGTGACGTCGGTCGTGTAGTAGCGCACCAGCTCGCAGATGCGCGCGGTGCCGTCTACGTGGGGAATGATCTTCAGCAGGAAATTGGGCTGCGCGAGCGCGTCCGCGACGGTCTTGTGCGGAACCTCGCGATGCTTGAATCCCATGGTGGCGGTCGCGATCCGGACGGGCCCGTAGTCCAGGGTGCAGACGAGCGTGTCGATGTCCACGTGCAGCTTCGGTTGCGCGAGCTTCTTCGGGAATCCCCACAGCTCGCGCCCGCCGGCGATGGGCGGATGATCGTCGAGGTACATCGAGTGCACGTAGCTACCTTTCACGCCGTCGAGCGTGACCGGGATCACCTGGCCCGATTCGG
>DATJVS010000191.1:0-6715 GCA_035501715.1 Usitatibacter sp. | reverse complement strand
GCCATGCGTTGCAGTGTCGGGATCGCCCACTTGGTGAGCGCCGGATCGTTCACGGTCACGTCGTAGCCGCGCTTGATCATCACCTTCGCCTGCGCGCCGCCCGCGGCCGCGATCATCTCGGCGATGCGCTTCACGTGCGCGTGGATGTCCTCGCGCTGCTTCTCGTCGAAGGTGCGGATCGTGCCTTCCATGCGCACTTCGTCGGGGATGATGTTCTTGCGCACGCCGCCGCGGAAGACGCCGATGGTCACCACCGAAGGCTCCTTCGTGATGTCCATCCTGCGCGAGACGATCGTCTGGATCCCCGTCACGATCTGCGCCGATGCCACGATCGGGTCCACGCCGCGCCAGGGCATCGCCGCATGGGTCTGCTCGCCGCGCACGAAGATCCTGAGCTCGTCGGACGAGGCCATCATCGGGCCCACGCGGTAGCCGATCTTGCCGGTGTGGTGGTTGGAGGTCACGTGCAGCCCGAAGATCGCGCCCACCTTCGGCGCCTCCAGGCACTGCTCCTCGATCATCATTCGCGCGCCGCCTTCCTCGCCCTCGGGCGCGCCTTCCTCCGCGGGCTGGAAGATGAACTTCACGGTCCCGGGAATGCGATCGCGCATCCCCGCCAGCATCTGCGCCACGCCCATGAGGATCGCCGTGTGCGCGTCGTGGCCGCACGCGTGCATCACGCCGCACTGCATGCCGGACCACTCGGTCTTCACCGTGCTCCTGAAGGGGACGTCCACTTCCTCGGTCACGGGCAGCGCGTCCATGTCGGCGCGCAACGCAACGACCGGGCCCGGCTTGCCGCCCTTCAGCAATCCCACCACGCCCGTGTGCGCCACCTTCTCCTTCACCTCGATGCCGAGCGAGCGCAGGTGATCGGCAACGATCTTCGAGGTGCGGAACTCGCGGTTGCCGAGCTCCGGGTTCTGGTGCAGGTCGCGCCTCCAGGCGATGACGCGGGGCTCGAGCTCGTCGACCGCGGCGTGGATCGCCTCGTCGAAGGCGAAGGGCTTGTCGGGTGCGTTCATGATTTGAGCAGTGTCGTGAGCAGTCCGAAGATGCCGATGCCGAGTGCGGCGATCGCGTCTCCGGCGATGAGGCCGCCGCCCACGAGCGAGGTCGTGCTCATGTCCTCGGGCAGCGAGTCGTCCTTCGTCTTCTTCGATTTCATCACGGTGTTGAAGAGCGACGAGGCCACGCCGCCGCCGCCGAACCACATGGACGTCGCGTAGTTCACGAAGCCGCCGAAGGAGAACGCGTAGGGCGAGGGCAGCAGGACCGCATCGACGATGAAGTTCCTCGTCCCCACGATCTTCCGCGCGAGCTGGAACGCGAGGCCCAGGCCCACGCCCCACCAGATCGCCGTCAGCTGGTACGGCTTGGGCTGCGTGAGGCTGCGCAGCACGCCCACGAATTTATAGGTCATCGCCGCGCTCCACGCGGCGGGCTGGTCCGCGGCCTTCATCACCGTCTGGTCCTGGAGCAGCACGGGATACGCGGCCATGAAGAGCTTGGCGAACACCACGCCCATGATCGCGCCCATGAGGATGCCCGCGGCCTGGTAGCGGAACTGCATCACGCGATTGGTGCCCAGGCGCCATCCGGTCGAGCGGTCCTGCTGCATGTCGGCGGCGGTGTTGGTGGAGATGAGCATGATCGCGCCGGCGAGCAGTCCCACGCCCGGGTCGGTGAGGCCTGCGGTGGCCATGATCAGCACCGACACCACGAAGGCCGACGAGATCGGGTTGCTGTCCGTGAGTCCCAGCGAGATGCCGTTCACCATCACGAACACGAACACGAGCGCCACCGCGATGCACAGATACAACAGCGGCTGCTGCAGCACGACGTGGCCCGTGGCGATGACGCCGATGCCCCACGCGGCCACCCACGCGACGAGCTTCTGCGTGTTCACCTTCTTCCAGTCGGGCTGCTCGGCGGCGACCTGCTTCGGCCCGCTCTTCAGGCGCCCCGCGAATTCCCAGAGGATCAGGCTGATGTCCAGCAGCGCGGCGCCCATGATCATGCCGAGCGCGATGAGGAACGTGATCTTCCGATAGGGATCGCCTTCCTGCAGCCAGCCGATGGAGATGAACCACGGGGTGAGGAGGTCGCCGATTATCGCCGCGGTGATCGCGGGGATGCCGATCCTCGCGCCCACCACCATGCCCGCGCCGAAGGTCGACGCTGAGAAGGAGATCTTGTCGATGAATTCGACCTTCAACGCCGCCATCGGGACCAGGAATCCCGTGGCCATGCCGCCGCCCAGCTGGTTCACCGAGCGCTTGAGCAGCACCGGGTCGGTGAGCGCGCGAAGGATGTTCGCCACCGCGAGTCCCGAGGGGAACTGCAGCTGCATGCGGTCCACGAGGATCGGCGTGTAGAGCATGCCCACGCCCGCGGCGAACATGCCGATGCAGAGGAAGTAGAGGATCAGCTGCCACACGGGCGGCTGCGGCAATCCCATCCACACCAGCGCCTGGATCAGCACGCCCATGGCCGAGAGGCTCGCGACCGACGCGGCCGCGGTCTGGATATAGTTCGCGCCGTGCTTGCCCTCGGCGCCGTAGCCGTACGTCACCGTGGATCCGAGGATGCCCGCCAGCACCTGGCCCCCGATGTAGAACCCCAGCGAGAAGTTCATGTACGAGGCGGTCACGCCGCCCAGGGGTCCCAGCACGAAGATCCCGAGCCCCAGCAGCAGGGCGTGGTACTTCCAGGTGTTGGGGGCCGGCAGCCACGACCAGCGGGGTTCGTTCAAAGTGCGGTCCTCCTCCGGATTCGTTTGGGCGCCAAAATAACACGCCGTCCCGGGATGCGCCTCTCGAGCCGCGGGACTTTCGCGGACCTTGCAGAATCGAAACAAGCCGTGTCAGCCGAAATTCCCGGGGCGCGTTCTAGGGTCATGGCGAGTTGCCATCATTCCGGAGGCTCAACAGCAATGAAGAAATCACTCACCCTTTCCCTGGTCGCGGCACTCCTCGCGATCGGGAGCGCGTCGGCCCAGACCACGGGCAGCGAGGTGCAACGCAACGTGGACCAGCAGCAGCGCATCGAGAACGGCCTGCAGTCGGGGCAGCTCTCGACGAAGGAGACCTCGCAGCTCGAGAAGGGCGAGCAGAAGGTCGACAGGATGGAAGCCAACGCCAACAAGAACGGCGGGCCCACGGCGCAGCAGGCGGCCGCCATCCAGAAGGCGCAGAACCGCGAGTCCAACGCCATCTATCGGGACAAGCACAACGCCGTCGCGGGCAATCCGGGCTCCGCGTCGTCCAAGCGCATGCAGGCGGACGTGCAGCGCAACGTGAACCAGCAAACGCGCATCGAGAACGGCGTGAAGTCGGGCCAGCTCACCAACCAGGAAACCGGCAAGCTCGAGCGCGGCCAGGCGCACGTGAACGGCGCGGAAGCGCGCGCGGGAGCCAACGGCCACGTCGGCGCCGGCGAGCAGAAGAGCATCCAGGCGCGCGAGAATCGCCAGAGCCGGCACGTGCACAACAAGAAGCACAACGGAAACGGCAGCGCCACCGGGCAGAACGGCTGACACCGGCTGCAACACATTCCGGTCGCGGCTGGAGTAGGCTATTCGCGTAACGTCGTGGGGGTTGCGATGAAACGCGAACTGCTGGCCTTCGGGCTCCTGGCTCTCTCGGTCGACCTGGCTGCGGCCGGAATCTACAAGTGCACTTCTCCCTCGGGCAGCGTGAGCTACCAGGAGATCGCGTGCGAGGGCGCACAAGCGGGCGGCGTGGCCAACATCCCCACGTCGTTCCCGGAGGTCAATAGCGCCGAGCGCGAGCGCCTGCTTCGCCAGGTGGCGCTCCTGGAGCAGCGCGAGCTCAAGCGCTACGAGATCGACAGCAACGAGCGCATCGCCATGGCGGACATCGCCGCGCGCGAGCGCGAAGCGCAGCTCATGGCCCAGTCCAGTTCCGATGCGTACGGATACGGCTACGCCATGCCCGCGTACGCCGTGGCCGGTCGCGGGGCGCACCTCGTGCCGATCATGAATCACCGGTCCCGCGTCCAGCACCACATTGCCACCGGCGTCGGCAACGGCACGCGCTAGTTGACCAAGCGAGACGACCTCAGCGAGGAAACGCTCGCCGCCCAGGGATTGGGCCGCGTCACCGGGACCTATCGCGAGGTCGTTCCCCCGATCCACGTCTCGACCACCTACGAGCGCGGCGCGGACGGCACCTATCCCGGCGGGCGTATCTACTCGCGCGCCGACAACCCGAGCTACGACCTGGCCGAGGCGCTGATCGCTTCGCTCGAGCACGCCAAGGCCGCGATGCTCTTCTCCTCGGGGATGAGCGCGTCCGTCGCGCTCT
Source organism: Usitatibacter sp. (assembly GCA_035501715.1). Lineage (GTDB taxonomy): Bacteria > Pseudomonadota > Gammaproteobacteria > Burkholderiales > Usitatibacteraceae > Usitatibacter. The sequence goes on along the minus strand of DATJVS010000191.1, from coordinate 2,387 downwards.
TCCAGGCGCTCATGCCGGGCGAAGGGGCGCTCGCGCCGCGCAACATGTACTGGGCGTTGCGCAAGTGGCTGCTTGAATTCGCCGCGCCCCGCGGGCTTGCTGTCGAGCTCTACGACAACGCGTCGCTGGACGACCTTGCCGCGAAGGCGCGAGCGAGGAAGCCCCGCGTGATCTGGGTCGAGACGCCCGCCAATCCCACGTGGGACGTGACGGACATCGCGGGCGCCGCCGCCATCGCCCGCGAGGTGGGCGCGGTGCTGGCGGTGGACTCCACGGCCGCCACGCCAATGCTCACGCGGCCCCTCGACCTGGGCGCGAACATCGTCATGCATTCGGCCACCAAGTACCTGAACGGCCACGCGGACGTGATCGCCGGAGCGCTCGCCACCGCGGTGGACGACGAGTTCTGGCAGCGCGTGCGCTACGTCCGCGGCGGCGGGGGCGGCGTGCTGGGTCCGTTCGAGGCGTGGCTGCTGCTTCGCGGAATGCGCACGCTGCATCTTCGCGTGGCGCGCGCCTGCGAGAATGCCATGGCCATCGCGACGCATTTCGAGGGGCATCCGGCGCTCTCGCACGTGCTCTACCCCGGGCTCGCGTCGCATCCGGGCCACGTCGTGGCCACGCGGCAGATGCACGGCGGCTACGGCGGGATGATGTCGCTGCGGCTGAAGAAGGGCGAAGCGGCCGCGAAGGAATTCACCGCGCGCCTGCGCGTGTTCAAGCGCGCCACGTCCCTGGGATCCACCGAGAGCCTCGCCGAGCACCGCGCGAGCGTGGAAGGGCCGGGCACCACGTGTCCCGCGGACCTCGTGCGCCTTTCGATCGGGGTGGAGCACGCCGGCGATCTCATCGCCGATATCCAGCAGGCGCTCGCTTAGCCCCTTCGGGCTCGCCTACTTCGGGCCCTGCCATTTCACGAGGAAGTCGTTCACCGATTGCGGGCTCATGGACCGCATCGATTCGAACTCGCCGGCCTTCTGGCTGTAGAGCACGTGGCCCTCGCCATCGAGCACGGCGAGCGCCGGCACGCCCTTCTCGAGCGGGATGCCGTAGCGCGAGGCCACCTCGAAGTTGTCCGTGATGCCCTTGTCGCCGACGTTCACGTGGACGACGGTGAAGCGCAATTCCAGGATCGCCGCGTTCTCCGGGCGGCGCATGTAGGCGTCGAGCACCTTGCAGTCGGTGCACCAGTTGCCGCCGAAGTCCAGGAGCACGCGGCGGTGGGTCTTCGCGGCATCGGCGATGCCGGCCCTGATATCGGCCTCGGCGCCGGAAACGGGCGGATAGACCGGAGCGGCGAGGGCGGGGGCCGCGAAGAGGACCGCGGCGAAGAGCGGGGCGAGCCGGGCGAAGGTCATGCCGCCAGTATGCCGCAGCCGCGGGCGCCGCGCGGGCCGCGTCTTGACATATGTACATAAATACATCAGTATCCCGGCCATGAAGACGGCCCCTCCCCGGCGGCAAGCCGCCCCCCAGCCCTCCCTCGAGGTCGAGCGCGTCCAGACGGGCGTGAAGATCGAGAAGCGCATGCTCAAGGTGCTCAAGGCCATGGCCGAGTACCACGACATGACCCTGGGCGACCTCCTCGAGGGCATCGTGCTGCACGCCTTCGAGGGCAAGGCGCCCTTCGAGCGCGCGAGCCTCGATCGCATCGGCCAGCTGAAGAAGATCTACGGCCTCGACCTCGATTCGCGCCACAGCCATCGCCTGCGCGAAAGGAGCGCCCCGTGAGCGCCTTCGTGGCCGAGCGCGCCACGCGCACCCACTCGTTCGTGGTGGAGCGGCCGGTCGCCGCGGCCTTCGCGCTCTTCACGCCCGAAGGCGAGCGGCGCTGGGCCGAAGGCTGGGACCCGGTGTACGTGCATCCGGCCGACGGGCATGCCGAGGCGGACCTGGTCTTCACGACGAGCCACGGCGGCGAGGACACGATCTGGATGGTGACGCGCCACGACCCGGCTTCCGGCCTCGTCGAATACGCGCGCGTCACGCCCGGCTCGCGCACCGCGCGCGTGCTGGTGCAGTGCACGGCGCTTTCGCCCGAGCGCACCCGCGTCACCGTGATCTACGTGCTCACGGGCCTCACCGAGTCGGGCAATGCCTACGTGCGCCGCATGGACGAGGCGGCTTACCGGGACTACATCGATTCCTGGCGCGACGCGATCGAAAAGATGTAGCGCGGGATACGCGATCTCTTTCCCACTAACCGTCCCCACCGGTATTAACACACGCGTTCGCCAAACTCGCGCGAGCGCCGGTCGGCGGTGGCGCGAGAGGCGGTCGATTTCATCCCGCCACGTGGGGATCGTCACAAACTCCTGTTATATTCAGCCGTCTAGCGGGTACGCGGGCAGGAACAACAGGGAGAACAAGAATGATCAGGGCCACTC
>DATJVS010000190.1:0-5533 GCA_035501715.1 Usitatibacter sp. | reverse complement strand
GCGTATGCGTCGCGCGGGCGCTCCCGCGACGAATCGACGGGCCGGTCCTTCACCGTGCAGCTTTCATGCACGCCGCGCGGGGTGAAGCTGTCCGGCAGCAGGACCACGTAGCCGGCCTTCACGAGCCGCTCGGCCCACTCGGCGTGGCGCGACGTGAGCTGGCCTCTCTCGCGGCCCTTCCAGTGATAGAGGCCGCCGCAGCCGTGCAGCAGGACCACCGCGGCGAACGGGCCGGCGCCGGGCGGCTTGAAGAGCGCGGCCTCGATCGTGGTGGCCTTCCCGCCCGTGAGGTCGGCGTCGAGCGACTGGAACGAGATCGTCTCGAAGGCGCGGGCCGGGCCCGCGGCAAGAAGGGCGCAGGCGGCATAGGCGGCGACGCGGCGTTTCATCGCACTCCCGATCAGTACTGGTACCGGCGCAGCCCGCCGTCGACGAAGTACACGATGCCCGTAATGTACGCCGCGCGGGGCGAGGCGAGGAACACCGCGAGGTCCGCGAGCTCTTCCGGCTCTCCGTAGCGTCCCACGGGAATCTCGTGCTCCGACTGCCACGCGCGGTACTCGGGCGTGTAGTTGCGGCGGATCTGCTCGCTCATGATGCGCCCCGGCGCGATGCAGTTCACCGTGATGCCCTGCTTGCCCACCTCGCGCGACAGGCCCTTCGCCCACGCGGTGAGCGCCGCTTTCGCGCAGAAGGCGCCGTTCACGTTGTCGGGTTCCATCTTGCCGGTGATGTTGATGATGCGTCCCCATTTGCGCTCGGCCATCGCGGGCAGCAGGCGCATCGCGAGCTGGCGGTGGCGCGTGAAGTTGAGCGTCATCGCCTCTTCCCATTGGTCTTCGGTGGCGTCCTTGCCGAAGGCGCGGCTGCCGCCCGCGTTGTTCACGAGGATGTCGACGGCGCCCAGGGCCCTCGAGGCCGTCGTCGCGACGTCTTCCACGTAGTCGTCGGTGAGCGCGTCGTGGACGATGCCCATGGGCGATGCGCCGCCCGCGGCCACGATCTCCGCGGCGAGCGACTCGAGCTCGGCCCGGCGCCGCGCGGTGAACGCGACGCGCGCGCCCTCGCGCGCCAGCGCCTTGGCGATCGCGCGGCCGATGCCCGCGCTCGCACCCGTCACGAGCGCGCCGCGCCCCTCGAGCTTCAAGTCCATGGCCTCCTCCGAAGCTAGTACACGACCTCGACGTTCTTCTCCTCGAGCCACTCGGCGAGCGAATCGAGCAGAGGCGCCGAGACTTTCACGCGGCAGCTGTCGGGCAGCCTGATGTCGCACTCGCCCGAGGCGTTCCGATAGTGGATCGCCACGCTGCACCGGCCGCCCGCGTACTGCGTGAGGATCGACTTGAGCTTCGCCGAGTCCGCCTGGCCGTTGATCGAAAGGCGCAGCAGCCGCGCGTGCGCCGAGCGCACCTCCGCGAGATCCATGAGGCTGTCGGCCGTGATGCGCAGGCCGCCGGTGAATTCGTCGGGGAAGATGCGGCCCTTCACGACGACGACCTGGTCCTCCTGGATCACGCTGCGCCTCTCGTGGAAGAGCTCGCCGAAGACGACGACCTCGACGCGCGCGCTGCCGTCGTCCAGCGTGAGGATCGCCATGCGCCCGCGGCGCGAGTTGCGCATCTGCACGCCGTAGATCACGCCCGCCATCATCACGGGCTCCATCGTGGCCTGCAGGCTCGCCAGCGGCGTGCGCGCCACGCGGCGAAGCTCGTCGCGATAGGCGTTGAACGGATGCCCCGAGAGGTAATAGCCCAGGCTCTGCTTCTCGTTCACGAGGCGCTCGCGCTCGCTCCAGATGGGCGCGGGCGTGAGCGTGAAGGTGTCCGCGGCGCTGGACGATTCGCCGAACAGGCTCGTCTGCGCCGCGAACTGCTCGGCGTGCTCGGCCGCGTCGATGGCGGAGCCAAGGGAGGCCAGCAGGCTCGCCCGATTGGGTTCGATCCTGTCGAACGATCCCGACTTGATGAGCGCTTCCATGGCGCGGCGGTTCACGATGCGCCGGTCGACGCGGCGGCAGAAATCCGCGAGCCCCGTGAACGGCCCCGCCTCGGCGCGGCGCGCGACGATGTTCTCGATGGCGCCCTGCCCGGTCCCCTTCACGCCGCCCAGGCCGTAGCGGATGCGCTTCGTGTCGATGGGCTCGAAGCGATAGGTGGACGTGTTGACGTCCGGCGGCACGATCGCGAGGCCATTCTTCACCGCGTCGTCGTGGAGCACCTGGACCTTGTCGGTATCGTCCATCAGGAGCGACATGTTCGCCGCCATGAACGCCGCCGCGTGGTGCGCCTTGAGGTACGCCGTCTGGTAGGCGATGAGCGCGTAGGCCGCGGAGTGCGACTTGTTGAAGCCGTAGCCCGCGAACTTCTCCATCTGGTCGAAGAGCGCGACGGCCTTGTCCTTCGCGAGCCCGCGCTCCGTCGCGCCCCGGGTGAAGATCTCGCGATGCTGCGCCATCTCCTCGGGTTTCTTCTTGCCCATGGCGCGGCGAAGCAGGTCGGCGCCGCCCAGCGTGTAGCCGCCGATCACCTGCGCGATCGTCATCACGTGCTCCTGGTAGGTCATCACGCCGTACGTGGGCTCCAGGATTTCCTTCAGCTTCGGATCGAGATATTCCCAGCGTTTCAGGCCGTGCTTCCTCTCGATGAACTCGGGGATGAGGTCCATGGGCCCCGGGCGATAGAGCGCGTTCAACGCGATCAGGTCCTCGAGGCGGTCGGGCTTCGCCTTCATGATGAGGTCCCTCATGCCGCGCGATTCGAACTGGAAGATGCCCACCGTGTTGCCCGAGGAGAACACCTTGTAGGCGGGCTGGTCGTCCAGCGGGATCTTCTGGATGTCGAACGCGGGATCTCCCATGGCGCGGATGTGGTGCTCGGCCTCGGCGAGGATCGTGAGCGTGGTGAGGCCGAGGAAGTCGAACTTCACCAGGCCCGCCTTCTCGACGTCGTCCTTGTCGAACTGGCTCACCATCGCCGTGGAGTTCTCCGCGCAGTAAAGCGGCGTGAAGTCCGTGAGCTTGCCCGGCGCGATCAGCACGCCACCCGCATGCATGCCGACGTTGCGCGCGAGCCCTTCGAGCGACTGCGCGAGCGCCATCAGCTCGGCCACCTCTTCCTGCTCCTTCATGAGCTGCTTCAACTGCGGCTCTTCCTCGAGCGCCTTCTCGAGTGTGATGCCGAGCTCGAAGGGAATGAGCTTCGCGATGCGATCGACCTCGCCGTAAGGCATCGAGAGCACGCGGCCCACGTCGCGCACCACCGCCTTCGCGGCCATGGTGCCGAAGGTGGCGATCTGCGAGACGCACTCGGCGCCGTACTTCTCCTTCACGTACTCGATCACGCGGTCGCGGCCGTCCTGGCAGAAGTCGATGTCGAAGTCGGGCATCGACACGCGCTCGGGATTGAGGAAGCGCTCGAAGAGCAGCTCGTAGCGCAGCGGATCGAGATCCGTGATGCCGAGCGAATAGGCCACGAGCGACCCCGCGCCGGAGCCGCGGCCCGGCCCCACGGGAACGCCGTGCGTCTTGGCCCAGTTGATGAAGTCGGCGACGATGAGGAAGTAGCCCGCGAAGCCCATCTGGATCACGGTCCTCGTCTCGAACTCGAGGCGCTCGTCGTATGCGGGGCGCACTTCGCGGCGCTTCGCCTCGTCCGGATAGAGCGTGGCGAGGCGCGCATCGAGGCCGCTCCTGGCTTCGGCCCGGAGGAATTCCTCGATCGTCACGCCCTTGGGCGTCGGGAAATCCGGCAGGCGGCTCTTGCCCAGCTCGAATTCGAAGGAGCAGCGCCTCGCGATCTCGACGGAGTTCTCGAGCGCGGCAGGGATGTCGGCGAAGAGCTCCGACATCTCGGCTTGCGTCTTGAAGTATTGCTGGGCCGAGAATTCCCGCGGCCGGCGCGAGTCGCCGAGGACGTAGCCCTGCGCGATGCACACGCGCGCCTCGTGCGCGCGGTAGTCGCCGGGCTTCACGAACTGGATCGGATGGGTCGCGACGACGGGAAGGCCCACGCGCGAAGCGAGCTCCACCGAGGCCTGCACCAGCGCGGCGCTGCGCACGGGATCGACGCGCTGGACCTCGACGTAGAACGCGCCGGGGAAATCCTCGCTCCACGCTCGCGCGAGCCTTTCCGCGACGTCGGGCTGCCCCGACGATAGCGCCTGGCCCACGTCGCCCGCCTGCGCGCCCGAAAGCACGATGAGCCCCTTCACCGCGCGCAGCCACTCGCGGCGCACCTCGGCGCGGCCGCGCCAGTGGTTCTCGGCATGGGCCCGCGTGAGCAGCTCGCAAAGCGCCAGGTACCCGTCGCGGTTGCGGCAGAGGACAGCCACTCGCGAAGGCGTGTCGCGGCTCTTCTCGTTGGTGATCCAGAGGTCGCAGCCGATGACGGGCTGCACGCCCTGCCCGCGAGCGGCCTGGAAGAACTTGATCGCCCCGAAGACGTTCGACGCATCGGTGATGGCGAGAGCCGGCATGCCGTCGGCCGCGGCCGCGGCCACCGCATCCTCGACCCGCGCCATGCCGTCGACCACGGAATACTCGGTGTGCAGTCGCAGGTGGACGAAGCGGGGAGCGGTCATTCTGGCGATTCGGGGGTGAAGCTCGATTCTACCCGCGGCGCGCGGCGAAAAAATCCTTGAGCGCCGCCGAGCACTCGTCGGCCAGCAGCCCGCCCTCGAAGCGGCCGTGATGGTTCCAGTGCGCGATCGCGGGAAGATCGACGATGCTGCCGCAGGCGCCGGTCTTCGGGTCCTTCGCGCCGAACACGACGCGCGCGAGCCGCGCGTGGACGAGCGCGCCCACGCACATGGCGCAGGGCTCGAGCGTCACGAAGAGCTGGCAACCCGGAAGGCGGTAGTTGCGCTCCGCGGCGGCCGCTTCCCGCAGCGCCACGATCTCCGCGTGGGCCGTGGGATCGGCGCTGCCGATGGGGCGGTTGAAGCCGCGGCCGATCACGCGGCCGTCCTTCACCACCACCGCGCCCACGGGCACCTCGCCCGCGGCGGCGGCCTCGCCCGCGAGCGCGAGCGCCTCGCGCATGAATTTCTCGTCGTCCATCTTCGCCCGCGAATTATCCCATGCCATGATGGCGGAATATTCGCGCCGCCCGGCTGTCTATGGGCTGAAGGAGGGAACTGCCATGCGCGCAACCATCACGCTCTTTGCCGCCCTCGCCGCGGCCCTGTTCATCGGCCACGCGGCTTTCGCCGCCACGGCCGAGGTCGAGTTCGTGCATCCCGAGAAGTTCACCGACGCCGGCACGCCGCGCCAGTACATCGACCGCGACACGAACCTCGCCAACCTCAAGGCCCACATCGTGAAGCAGGCGGCCGCGATGCTGCCGGCGAACGAGAAGCTCGTCGTGACCGTGACCGACGTGGACCTCGCGGGCGATTTCGAGCCGTGGCAGCTCTACTCGCGCGAGGTCCGCATCGTGAAGGAACGCTACCCGCCGCGCATGGACTTCAGCTTCAAGCTCCTCGGCCCCGACGGCGCCGTCATCAAGGAAGGCACGCGAAGCATCCGCGACACGGG
>DATJVS010000189.1:0-4628 GCA_035501715.1 Usitatibacter sp. | reverse complement strand
CAGTCGGCGTTGATCTGGAACTTGCCCTGCACGAAGAAGTTGGATTGCTTGTCCTCGGGAATCGACTCGACGCCCTTTTCGTGGGCCGGATCGAAGAAGCAGCCGCCCAGCAGGGGCACGAAGACGTTCTCGGGCACCGGTCCGCAAGTCGTGGCGGTGCTGCCCAGGATGCCGATGCCGCCCGACGTGATGTTGCCCGGATACGTGTTCGACGAACCGGCGAAGCCGCCGAGCTGGATGAACTTGTTGGTGGAGTCGTCCGAGAAGCTGCGGTCCTTCTGGTCCAGCGACTTCTGGTGCATGTAGGACGCGTTGGCGAAGACGTTGTAGCGGTCCTTGTTGAGGTCGCCGAAACCGAACGACGCGTCGACCTTCGACTGGTCGCCGCCGCCGCTGCGGGTCGGCTTGCCGTAGAAGACATTGACCTCGCCGCCGCGATAGTCGGAGCGCATGATGAAGTTGATCACGCCGGCGATCGCGTCCGACCCGTACACCGCCGAGGCGCCGTCCTTGAGGATCTCCACGCGCTCGATCGCGGCGAACGGGATGATCGCGAGGTTCACGCCCTGCACGCCCTGGACTTCGCCGGCGAATCCGTTCACGCGCTTGCCGTTGATCAGCACCAGCGTATGGCCGCCTTGCAGGCCGCGCAGGTTCGCCGTCTGCGCCGAATTGGTCGCGGCGCCGATCGTGCTCGTGAGGGTGACGCTGCCGACCGAGTTGTTCGCCGAGATGAGCTGCAGCAGCTCCACCGGCGAGGTCGCGCCGCTCTTGTCGATCTCGTCGCGCGAGATCACCGTCACGGGCAGCGCGGTCTCTCCCTCGACGCGCTTGATGCTGGATCCCGTGACCTCGATGCGCTCCTTGGAAGCGGGCGCGTCGCTCGCCTGCTGGGCGAACGTGGTGGTGGCCGCGCCGGACGATGCCAATGCCAAGGCTCCCGACACCGCGACGGCGAGCGTGTTCTTTCTGCGATTCATCGTTGTCCCCATGTATCTTGCGTTTGTGAATGTGCAGTTGCCGATGGCCTGTCATTTTCCGGCAACCGAATTCGCAAGATCGGCCAGTCTTGCCCTCATTTCAGGCCACCACCGGGCAAAAAGAAGCCCGCGACTCTTCAAGAAGTGGCGGGCCTCAAAGCGCACCTAGGGGTTTACAGCACCCGCTGCCTAGCGGGAGATCGAATTGTCGACAAGGCGCGCGTACAAGAAGGGACAATCTTCGAGCACTTCAGGCCACGTGGAAGGTTCCGTAACACGCATGTCCGGGCTTGCTTCATTTCTTGTCGTCCCGGGCGGCAGGCCGGCCGCTAGGATTTCCTGTCGGTGGCAACGCGTGATCGATAGCGACGATGGACCTGAGTGCACAAAGCAACTTCCGGCCCGACACGAGCCGGGTTGTCGCAATAGTGGCGTTCGACGGCGCGCGGGCGCTGGACATCGCGGGCGCAATGGAAGTGTTCAGCGGCGCCAACTCCGAGCTTCGGAACATCGGCCGCTATCGCGATCGAAGCGCATACGCCATCCAGGTGGTCTCGCCGGACGAAGAAGCGAGCAGCACCTCGTGCGGCCTGCTGGTCCTTCCGACCCAGCGCCTGGACCTGGCGGCGAGCATGGCCATCGACACGGTGATCGTTCCCGGAGGAACGGGCCAGGGCGCCGGCCACGCGCCGCAACTGTCCGGGCTCATCGCGCGAATTGCGCAGCGGGCCGGCCGCGTTGTCGTGCCCTCGACGACGGCCACGTGCGTGGACCTGAGCCTCGCCCTCATCCGGGACGATCACGGCGACGAGATCGCGGCGCGGGTGAGGGAGCGGACCTCGCAAGGCGCGCCCCTCCTTCCTGAATTGGAGCCCGCCGTCGATCCCCGCATTCGCTCCCTGGCGGCGTGGATCGTTCAGGACCCGCGGCGGGAGTTCTCGGCCGAATTGCTCGCAAGCCAGGCGGCGACGAGCGTGCGGACGCTCTCGCGGCTGTTCGTCCGCGAGATGGGGATCACACCATCGAAGTTCGTGGAGAAGGTCCGCGTCGGGCTCGCGCGCAATCTCCTTGAAACGTCCCGCCTGCGGCTCGCGGCGATAGCCGCCCAGAGCGGATTCGGAAGCGAGGAGCGCATGAGAAGGGCATTTCGCCGCGCCTACGGGACCAGTCCGCGCGCCCACGCCGGGGAGAGATTGAAGGCTGCCGTCGCCCATGTAAAGGACGCTTGACAAGCGCCGAAGCACCGTCTAACCTGTAAAGCATCCTTTACAAAGCGGATGCCGCAGGAGATGACGATGAAAGAGCGCGAAGCCCATTCGAAGTACCGCACGGAGCTGTTCTCGGCGATCCTCGTATACGCCGCCGTGTTGTTCGGATCCATCTCGTGGGGCCGGGGAATGGATCCCGGGCCGGGGCGCACGCTGGTCCTGCTCACGCCGATGATTCCCCTGCTGCTCGCCGTGTGGGCGATCGCGCGGCAATTCGCCCGCATGGACGAGTTCGTGCGATTGCGAAGCCTCGAGAGCCTTTCAGTCGCCGCCGGCGTGACCGCCGCGCTCACCTTCACGTACGGGTTCCTCGAAACCGCCGGTTTCCCGAAGATCAGCATGTTCTGGGTGTGGGTAGTGATGGGCGCGAGCTGGGGGCTGCACTCGCTCCTGCGCCGCGCGATGTCGCGATGAAGAACCTGGTGCGCGAGCTGCGCACCGAGCGCGGCTGGAGCCAGGGCGATCTCGCCGACAGGCTCGAGGTGTCGCGCCAGACCGTGAACGCGATCGAGACCGGGCGCTACGACCCCAGCTTGCCGCTCGCATTCGCCATCGCGAAGTTGTTCGGCAAGCCGATCGAAAAAATCTTTTCACCGGAGAAATGACATGACGAAGAAGCTTTTCGCGAGCCTCGCGCTCGCGCTGTCCCTGCTCGTGCCCGGGTGCCCGGCTGCGGCCCCGTTCGAAGCCGGCGCGCTGCAAGTCGAGCAGGTTTCCAGCGAAGGTCCCGCCATCGTCTTCATCCCGGGGCTCGCGAGCGGTCCCTGGGTCTGGAGCGACACCGCCGCCCGGCTTCGCGGCAAGTACAGCATCTACCTCGCGACCCTGCCAGGGTTCGACGGGACGAAGCCCGTCGCGGGCGCCACGCTCGAATCCCTGTCGCGCGATCTCGCGGCGCTCATCGAGACCCGCGGGATTCAAAGACCGGTGCTCGTGGGCCACAGCCTGGGCGCCACGCTGTCGCTCGCCTTCGCGGCGGATCACTCCGGGCTCATCGCGGGCGTGGTCGCCGTCGATGGGCTGCCGGTCTTTCCCGGCACCGAAGGCATGACGGGCGATCGCAGCGCGCTGGGGGCCCGCATCCGCGCGCAGTTCGCGGGCCAGACTCCCGAGCAGTTCGCGCAGGGGCAGCAGGCCTACATGAAACGGATCGGAAGCGTCGACGAAGCGACCGCGATGAAGCTCGCCGCGTCGACGAGCCGAAGCGACATCGGGGCCACCGCGGATTTCGCCGCCCAGGCCATGACCGTGGATTTGCGCCCGCGCCTCGCGAGCATCAAGGTGCCGGTGGTGGAGATCTCGCCCTTCAATGCTCCCGACTTCGCAGCGATGGGCATCGACGAGGCTCGAAAGACGGAGTACTACCGCATGCTGCTCGCCGGAACGGGCAACCTCGAAGTGATCTCCATCGCCGGGGCCCGCCACTTCGTGATGTTCGACCAGCCGGAGAAATTCGCGGCGGCACTCGATCGCGCGCTGGCGAGCATGGCGGAGGTCAGTCCACGTTGACGAACCTCAGGTCCACGACGTCGTTCGGCATCGCCTTCACGTGCACGTTCTTCCGCATCACCCACTCGATGCGGCGGTACATGAGCGGGATGAACGCGCAGTCGTCGTCGATGATGGTGAGCGCCTCGACGAACATCGCCTTGCGCTTTTCGGGATCGAGCTCGACCCGGCCGCGGTCGATGAGCGAGTCCACTTTCGGATTGGAATAGACGCCGAAGTTGTAGTCGCCCACGCCAGGCGCCGTCGGCGTATGCACGAGAGGCAGCAGCACGCCTTCCGCATCCACGGACGCCGGCGTCCATCCCAGCGCGAAGAGGCTCGTGTCGCGGCTCGTGACCTTGGGCAGCAGCACGTTGAAGGTCTTGCCTTCGAAGTTCACCTTGATGCCGACGCGCGCGAGCATGCCCGCGATCGCCTGGCACACGGCATCGGCCGGCGCCTGGGAGCTGCAGTCGAGGTCTACCGAGAATCCGTTCGGATATCCCGCTTCCTTCAGCAGCGCCTTCGATTTCTCCGGGTCGTGGAGCGGAAGCTTCGCGAACTTCGGGTCCCACCCTTCGACGACCGGCGTGATGAAGGAGCTGCCCTCGCTCGCGAGCCCGCGCATCACCTTCGCCTGGATCGCCTTCAGGTCGATCGCATAGCGGATGGCCTGGCGCACGCGAAGGTCGCGGAACGGGTTCTTCCCCTTCACGTCGCCGTACTTGAGCTCGTTGTGCGCGTAGTCGAAGCCCATGAAGTTGGCGCCGGTTCCCTCGGCGGATTCCACGGTGAAGCCCGGCATGGACTTCAGCCGCTCGATGTCCTGGACGCCCGCGTCGACGACGAAATCGATCTCGCCGGACATGAGGCCCGCGAGGCGCGTGGCGCC
>DATJVS010000188.1:0-6442 GCA_035501715.1 Usitatibacter sp. | reverse complement strand
TGCGCGAGAAGGAGAATCCCGCCGTCATCGACTACCTCAAGGCGGAGAACGACTACACGTACGCCGCGATGAAGCCCCTGGAGGGCTTCCGCGAGACGCTCTACAAGGAGATGCTCGCGCGCATCAAGGAGACCGACGAGAGCGTGCCGTACCTGAGTCACGGGTTCTGGTACTACCAGCGCGAGGTGGAGGGCCTTCAGTACCCGATCTACTGCCGGCGCAAGGGCACGATGCAGGGCGCCGAGGAGATCGTCCTCGACATGAACGAGCTCGCCAAGGGGCACAAGTTCGCCTCCCTGGGCCTCATGGACGTGAGCCCCGACGGCCGCCGGCTCGCCTACTCGGTGGATTTCACGGGCTATCGCCAGTACACGCTGCACGTGAAGGACCTCGCGAGCGGCGCGCTCCTGCCCGACGTGGCCGAGCGCGTGACCTCCACGGCGTGGGCCTCGGACAACAAGACCCTCTTCTACGTCGAGGAAGACGAGGTCACCAAGCGCAGCAACCACCTGCGCCGCATGACCCTGGGCGAGAAGGAGCAGCCCATCGTGTTCGACGAGCGCGACGAGCTCTTCGACATCGGCGTGGGCGGCACGCGGAGCGACGAGTGGATCGTGCTCACCTCCGGCGCCAAGGACACTTCGGAAGTGCGCGTGCTGCGCGCCTCGGACCCGCGCGGCGAATTCCGCGTGGTGGAGCCGCGCAGGAACGGGATCGAGTACTACGTCGGCCACCACGGCGACCGCTTCTTCATCCGCACCAACGACAAGGGCCCCAACTTCCGCCTGGTGACGGCGCCCGTGTCGGACCCCTCGCGCGCGAACTGGACCGAGTTGGTCGCGCATCGCCCGCGCGTGATGCTGGAGGAGGTGAACTGCTTCAAGGACTTCTGGGTGCTGGTCGAGCGCGACAAGGGCCTCATCAAGCTGCGCATCACGGATTTCGCGAAAGGCAAGCAGCACTACGTGGAGTTCGACGAAGCCGTGTACTCCGTCAACCTCGGCGCCAACGAGGAGTACGACACCGGCAAGCTGCGGATCATCTACGAAAGCCTCGTCACGCCGCGCACCTGGTACGACTACGACGTGGCCAAGCGCACGCGCGAGCTCCTGAAGCGCCAGCCGGTGCTGGGCAAGTTCGACCCGAAGGACTACACGTCGGAAGCGCTCACGGCGGTGGCGAAGGACGGCACGCGGGTTCCCATCTCGCTCGTGTACCGCACGTCGCTGCGCAAGAAGGGGCCGCAGGCGCTCCTGCTCTACGGGTACGGTTCCTATGGAATTCCGCGCGATCCCTGGTTCTCGAACGCCCGCATCTCGCTTCTCGACCGGGGCATGGTCTTCGCGATCGCCCACGTCCGGGGCGGCGGCGACCTGGGCCGCACCTGGTACGACGACGGAAAGCTGCTGAAGAAGAAGAACACGTTCACCGACTTCATCGCCTGCGCCGAGTCGCTCGTGCGCCGCCGCTACACGTCGCCCGCGCAGCTCGTGATCCAGGGCGGGAGCGCCGGCGGGCTTCTCATGGGCGCGGTGGCCAACATGCGCCCGGACCTCTTCAAGGCCGCGGTGGTCCAGGTGCCGTTCGTGGACGTGATGAACACGATGCTCGATGCGACGCTGCCGCTCACGGTGAGCGAGTATCGCGAGTGGGGCAACCCGAACGAGAAGCGCTTCTACAAGTACATGCGCTCCTACTCGCCCTACGACAACATCCGCAGGAAGGCCTATCCCGCGATGCTCGTGGAGACCTCGCTGAACGACAGCCAGGTGGGCTACTGGGAGGCGGCCAAGTACGTCGCGAAGCTGCGCGCCCTCAAGACGGACGCCAATCCGCTGCTGTTGAAGACGATCATGGAAGCGGGCCACGGCGGCGCTTCGGGCCGGTACGACGCGCTGAAGGAAGTCGCCTTCACCTACGCCTTCGTCCTCGACCAGGCCGGGCTGGCGAACTGAGCTTGGGCAACCTGCGGCTCTTCGTCGCCTGCGTCACGATCTGGGGCACGACGTGGCTCGCGATCAAGTACCAGCTCGGGCGCGTGGCCCCCGAGGCGAGCGTTTCGTACCGCTTCTTCCTCGCCTCGTTCCTGATCGCGTGCTATTGCCGCATCCGCCGGATGCCGCTCGCGTTGCCCGCGCGCCAGCACCTGTGGGTCGCGCTCTTCGGCGTGCTGCTCTTCGGCGTGAGCTACGTGTTCGTGTACTACGCGGAGCGGCACGTGGTGTCGGGTCTCGTCGCGGTGGGCTATTCCGCCAGCCCGCTCCTGGGCGCCCTCGGCATGCGATTCTTCTTCGGCGCGAAGATCTCGCGGCGCGTGGCGCTGGGCTCGGTGATGGGCATGGCGGGCATCGTGCTCGTGTTCTGGCCGGAGTTCTCGAAGCTCCGGGGCGATGGTGACACGGCCCTGGGCGCGATGTTCACCGTGGCCGCCGTGGTGCTCTCGGCGCTGGGCACGCTCACCGCCCATCGCAACAACGAGGCGAAGCTTCCGCTGCTGCAGACGATGTCGTGGGGCATGTTCTACGGCGCGCTCTTCGCGCTCGGGGTCACGCTCGCCTCCGGCAAGGCGCTCACGTTCGAGCCCACGCCAGGCTATGTGCTGTCGCTGCTGTACCTGTCGGTGCTGGGCTCGGTCGTCGCCTTCGCCGCGTATCTCACCCTGGTGAGGAACGTCGGCGCCGCGCGCGCGGGCTATACCGGGGTCATGGTGCCCATCGTCGCGCTGGTGGTCTCGGCGGCGTTCGAGGGCTTCCACTGGACGATGCTCACCTGGGCGGGCATCGCGGTGTCGGTGGGCGGCAACGTGATCATCCTGCGGCGCAAGTAAGGCAACGCGATGGCGCTGGTCGACTACGAGCGCAGATTCATCCTCTGGGTCTGGATCTCGGTGATCGTGCACATCGTGCTGATCGCGATCCCGCTGAAGAAGCTTCCCAACGAGCTCATCACCGCCGACACGCCCGGCCCGATCACGGTGGAGATCCGCAGCGCCCCGCCGTCGACCGCGGAGCAGGTCGCGCCTGCACCGATCCCGAAGGCCGAGCCCGAGGCGAAGCCGCCGCCGCGGCCGCGCCCCGTGCACGAGCCGCCGAAGCTGGTGCGGCCGGTGCCGGGCCCGGCGCCCGAGGCGCTGCAGCCGCCCGTGCCGCCCACGCCGCCGCCCGAGCCTTCGCCGCCGCGGCCCGAGCCGCCCGTGGACATGATGGCCGCGATCAACGCGCGCCGCGAGGCGCGGCGCGAGGCCGAAGCCGCGCTCGCGCGCGGCCCGCAGCAGCTCTCGGATGCCGAACGCGCCGATGCGAACATCGAACGCAACCTGCGCTTCGTGCCCGGCGGCGGCGTGGGCGGCGTCTTCCAGATCCTGAGCAAGGGCACGATCACCGCGGAGTTCGCGTTCAACGGATGGGAGCCATCGCGCGACCGGCGCTGGCGCGAGGTGATCGAGGTGGACGCGGGACCGGGCGGCGACATCGATCGCGCGATCGTGAAGCGCATGATCCAGTTGATCCGCGAGCACTACAGCGGCGACTTCCGCTGGGAGTCGCCGCGCCTGGGCCGCGTGGTGGTGCTCTCCGCGCGCCCCGAGGACAACGACGGCCTCGAGGATTTCCTCATCAAGGAATTCTTCGGCACCCCGACGCTGCGCTAGTCCTTCGCGGTGTAGCCGTCTTCGAGCGTGCGAAGGAAGGCGACGACGTCGCGGATCTCGGAGCGATCGAGCCTGGGCCTCGAGCCCGGTTTGCCGCCGAAGGGCGGCTCGCGATTCACGTTGCCGCGCATCGCCGGGGGAATGTCGTCGTAGGAGTCGATCGATCCGTCGGCGCGCCGCGGATACCAGCGCGCGGGATTGGTGTCGCGCTCGGCGTAGAAGCGGACGACCTCTTCCAGGCTCGTGAACTTGCCGTTGTGGAAGAACACGGCGCGCTTCGAGACGTTGCGCAGCGTAGGCGTGCGGAAGCGCCCGCAATACTCGGCGTGGCCCGAAAGGTCGGTGCGCATCGGGCCGCACAGCCCGAGGTCCTGCGACTTCGGGTCGGCCACCGCGCGATTGCGCGGCACGCCCAGCGCTATGAATCCCCAGTCGCTGAAAGCGGGGAACTCGCCCTCTCGCACCGCGCTGATGTGGCACGAGGCGCAGTTGCCCTTGGCCGCATCGTTGAAGAGCGCGAGGCCGCGCATCTCGTCCTTCGCGAGCTTTACCTGGCCGCGCAGGAACGCGTCGTACTTGCTGCTGTACGGATAGAACTCGGCCGGATCCTGCTGGAACACCTCGAGGCAGAGCAGGATCGCGCGGAACCCCTTCTCGGGGTCGTCGAGCACGTGCGGCCCGAAGGCTTCCTGCAGGGCTGCGGCGGCGGGCGACCTGCGCACGCGCGCGACCACCTCGGCGGAATCGCGATTGGCCATTTCGAGGGGCGAAAGCAGCGGCAGCACCGCCTGCTCGTGCAGCGAGCGCGCGCGCCCGTCCCACGCGTGGCCGCCCGCGGGACCCTGGTCCTCGCTGTCGTTGCCGTCTGCCTCGAAGAAGTGCTCGGTGAAAGGCGGCACTTTTTGTACATAGCGCAGTGACGGCGCTGCACGCAATCCCGGCGTCTTGCCGTCCGGGCCGGCGAGCTGGACCGCGCGCGCATTGGGCGGCCCGTAGGCATGCGCGGGATCGTGGCAGCTCGCGCATGCGGTGCGCCCCGAGGCGGAAAGCGACGCGTCGAAGAAGAGCCTGCGTCCGACGGCGGTGAGTTGGGCCACGCCGGGCTGCTTCTCGAAGCGCGTCTCATAGAAGGTCGTGCTCGCCGGCGGCAAGGCGCGCGGCCCGCTTCGAGCGGGCAACAGGGCGCCTGCACCAATGAAGAGCGCGATCGCTGCGGCAATCGGGAATCTCACGTGACAAGAAGACGCGACTTTCGTTTCAGGCGCGTGACGGAGGCGCGAACACCCTTGTCACGTTGACGCCTTCTAATCGTCGCCTACCCGTCCACCACGACTGCCCTCCACAGCCATGCGCAAAACACAAATAGCCTCGCTCATCTCCGTCGCCTTCGCGGGCCTCTTGGCCGCGAGCTGCGCCACCGACAACAACTGCGACCCGTGCAAGACGGGGAGCCTGCAGACGAAGGTGGGCAACATCGTCGTGATCTACGCCGAGAACCACAGCTTCGACAACCTGTATGGCCTGTTTCCCGGCGCGAACGGCATCCCGGGCCTGAATTCCTCGGCCTCGGGCTCGGTCGTGGCGCAGGTGGATCGTTCGTCGGGGACGGCGCTCGCGACGCTGCCGCAGACGTGGGGCGGCGTTACGGCCGCGGGCCAGACACCGGTGGTCACCCAGGCGCAGAGCGCGAACCTCGCCAACGCGCCCTTCAACATCCAGACGACGTTCAGCCTGCCGCAGACCATCGTCACGCGCGACCTCTATCACCGCTTCTTCGAGAACCAGATGCAGATCGACGGCGGCAAGAACGACAAGATGGTGGCGTGGGCCGACTCGGGCGGACTGCCGATGGGCTACTACGACGGAAGCTCCATGAAGCTCTGGGCGCTCGCGAAGCAGTACACGCTCGCCGACAACTTCTTCATGGGCGCCTTCGGCGGCTCGTTCCTCAACCACCAGTACCTCATCTGCGCCTGCGCGCCGGAATATCCGAACGCCGACACGGCCGCGGCCAAGCCCACGATCGCGGTGCTCAACACGGATTCGGCGGGCAAGTTCACGCCGAACCTCACGCCCTCGGCCTCGTCGCCCGCTTCGGCGATGGACGGCCCGCCCACGTTCCAGCTCTCGGGCAACATCGTTCCCAAGAACTACTTCGGCGACGGCACCTTCCGCGCGGTGAACACGATGCAGCCGCCGTACCAGCCGAGCGGCAACGCGCCGGCCTCGACGGACACGACCGGGCTGTACGCCAACCCGGCCTCGGGCACGACGCTGCCTCCTCAGAAGGGCACCACCATCGGCGACCAGCTCACGACGGCGGGCGTGAGCTGGGCGTGGTATGCGCAGGCGTGGAACCAGGTCTCGGCCGACCGTTCGGGCATCTACAACAACACCGTGCCCAACTTCCAGGCGCACCACCATCCGTTCAACTATCAGGCGTCGATGGATCCGGTGACGGGCGCGGCCAATCGCAAGGCGCACCTCAAGGACTACACGGACCTCGTGTCCGCCGCCGCCGCGGGGACGCTGCCCCAGGTCGTGTTCTACAAGCCCGAGGGCGACACGAACCAGCACCCCGGCTACGCCTCGGTCGCGGCGGGTGACGCGCACATCGCGGACGTGGTGAGCAAGCTGCAGGCGAGCCCGCAATGGAAGGGGATGGTGATCGTGATCACCTACGACGAGTTCGGCGGGCAGTGGGACCACGTGGCGCCGCCCAAGGGCGACCTGCTCGGGCCCGGCACGCGCATTCCCGCGATCATCATCTCGCCCTTCGCGAAGAGCGGGTTC
>DATJVS010000187.1:0-8505 GCA_035501715.1 Usitatibacter sp. | reverse complement strand
TCGAATTCGGGATGCCCGCTCGCGCGCAGGCTGATGTCGCTGTCGCGCCCGCACAGGCGCAGCAGGAACCAGATCTGCTTCTGGCCGCGGTAGGTGCCGCGCCATTCGCGCTTCACCCAATGCGTGGGCACGTTGTAGTGCAGCCAATCGCGCGTACGGCCCAGGATCTTCACGTGCTGGGGAAGCAGGCCGGTCTCTTCCTGGAGCTCCCGGTACATCGCCTGCTCGGGCGTTTCGCCGGGCTTGATGCCGCCCTGCGGAAACTGCCACGCGTGCTCCTTGATGCGCTTGCCCCAGAAGACCTGGTTCTTGCCGTTGACCAGCACGATGGCGACGTTCGGGCGATAGCCGTCCCGATCGATCATGGCGTCCACCATCCAATTCGTTCAGTTGGAAACATTTTTCCACAGTTTGCGGGCGCTCGCCAGCCGCGGGCGAAATCCTCGGGCCGTGTAAAATAGTCGTTCGCAAGCCAATGATTTAAAGCCGAAAACGCACGGCCGGCGATCCCGGCCCGATGGAGACAGAATGCGCGCCACCCGGTACTACCTCGCCACCCTCAAGGAAGCTCCCCAGGAAGCGGAGCTCGCGAGCCACAAGCTGATGCTGCGTGCGGGCCTGATCCGCAAGTTGGGCAGCGGCCTGTACACGTGGATGCCCATCGGCCTGAAGGTGGTGAAGAAGATCGAAGCGATCGTGCGCGAGGAGATGAACCGCGCCGGCGCCCTCGAGATGCTCGCGCCTCCGATCCAGCCCGCGGAGCTCTGGCAGGAGACCGGCCGCTGGGACCTATATGGCCCGCTCATGCTGCGCATCAAGGACCGCGCCGAGCGCGAGTTCTGCTACGCGCCCACCGCGGAAGAAGTGCTCTGCGACACCGTGCGCAAGGAGATTCGCAGCTACCGCCAGCTTCCCGTCAACTTCTACCAGATCCAGACGAAGTTCCGCGACGAGATCCGCCCGCGATTCGGCGTGATGCGCGCGCGCGAATTCACCATGAAGGACGCGTACTCGTTCGACGCGGACTTCGAGGGACTGAAGAAGAGCTACAAGGCGATGTACGACGCGTACACGCGCATCTTCACGCGCCTGGGACTGCGATTCCGCGCGGTGGCCGCGGACACGGGCGAGATCGGCGGCACCGCGTCGCACGAGTTCCAGGTGATCGCGCAATCGGGCGAGGACGCGATCGCCTACTCGACGGGCTCGGATTTCGCGGCCAACGTCGAGCTGGCGGAAGCCGTCGCGCCCCGCGCCCCGCGCCCGGCCCCGTCGCAGGCGATGAAGAAGGTCGCCACGCCGGACAAGCACACCTGCGAGGAAGTCTCCGCGCTTCTCGGCATCCCCATCGAGAAGACCGTGAAGTCCATCGTCCTGATGCACGAGGAGACCATGTACATGCTCCTCGTGCGCGGCGACCACATGCTGAACGAGATCAAGGCCTCGAAGATCGCGGAGTTGAAACCCTTTCGCTTCGCAACGGATGCGGAGATCCGCACGCGGCTCAAAGCGCCGCCCGGATCGCTGGGCCCCGTCGGGCAGGACGTGCGGATCATCGCGGACCGGACTGTCGCCGCCATGAGCGACTTCGTCACCGGCGCCAACGAGGAAGGCTTCCACCTCACGGGCGTGAACTGGGGGCGCGACCTGCCCGAGCCCGCGATCGTCGCCGACATCCGCAACGTGGTCGCGGGCGATCCTTCGCCCGACGGCCAGGGCGCTCTCGAGATCGCACGCGGCATCGAGGTGGGGCACGTCTTCCAGCTGGGCACCGCGTACACGAAGAAGATGGACGTCACCTTCATCGACGAGAAAGGCGCCACGCACCCCATGGAGATGGGCTGCTACGGCATCGGCATCACGCGCATCGTGGCCGCGGCCATCGAGCAGAACCACGACGACAAGGGCATCATCTGGCCCGATCCCATGGCGCCCTTCACCGTGGCGGTCATCCCGCTGGGCTACCGCAAGAGCGAAGCGGTGAAGGATGCCGCGGAGAAGCTCTACGCCGAGCTGGGCGCCGCGGGGATCGAGGCGTTCCTCGACGACCGCGACGAGCGCGCGGGCGTGCTCCTCGCCGACCAGGAGCTGGTCGGCATTCCGCATCGCGTGGTGATCGGGGAGCGCGGGCTGAAGGAAGGCGTCGTCGAATACCAGCATCGCCGCGACGCGGCCGCCACGAAGGTCGCCCTCGCCGATGCCGCGGCGCACGTGCGATCGCGCCTCGCCCATGGGAAAGACGCGGCGGGCTGAAGCCTTCCTCCTCGCCCTGGCGCTCGCCTCGCCCGCGAGCGCGATCGCGGGCGCGCAGCAGTACGAGGTGCTCTCCGCGAGCGTGCGCGCGGGCCTTGCGCAGGCGGTGAACGACCGCGCAAGCGTGGACATGAGCGACCTCGACACGCGCGCCTGGGTGCGGGCCATGACGCCGCGCGTGATCGGCAGGTTTCCCGACGAGCAGTCGGCCCGCGAGTTCCTCGGGCTCGTGCGCTACGAAGCGATGCGCGCCGGCCTCGACCCGCACCTCGTGCTCGCCGTGATCGACGTGGAGAGCCAGTTCCGCAAGTACGCGGTGTCGCGCGCCGGCGCGCGCGGCTACATGCAGGTGATGCCGTTCTGGGTGAAGCAGATCGGGGCGCCCGGGCAGAACCTCTTCCAGGAGCGCCTGAACCTGCGCTACGGCTGCACGATCCTGCGCTACTACCTCGTCGATCGAGAGCACGGCAACCTGTCCAACGCGCTCGCGCGCTACAACGGCAGCCTCGGACAGCCCGACTACCCGAACCGCGTGCTCAAGGCGTGGAGGGCGCGTTGGGCCCTGGAAGCCGACCCGGTCTTCTCCTCGAGGAATTTCAAGTCCACGCGCCCGGGCTTGTCGTAGACGAGGCGCCCGGCGGGGTCGTAGATGCGCGTGGTGGGCAGCGCCGCGGGGGTCCCGAGCTGCTTTTCCACGAATTCGTCCGACAAGACCAGTGGGTAGTCGTGGCCCACCTTGCGCGCGAACCGCTTCACGGCCGCCGGGTCCTCGACGTCCACCGCCACGCCCAGGACCACGACCTGCGGGTTGCGCCGGTGGAACTCGGCGATCTCGGGGATTTCCTGGATGCACGGCACGCACCAGGTGGCCCAGAAGTTCAATACCACCCAGTGCCCGCGGGCCTCCTCGAGCCGGTGGCGGGTGCCCTGCGTGTCGGTCAGGTCGAACGCGTGGGCGGCTGGCGCGGCAAGCAGCATTACCAGTGCAATCCGGGCGGCGAGACCGGCAAATGGTTGTTGTTGCAATATTGTGTCCTCGACTAAGATTGCGCCTAAAAAACAGACCGAAGAATACTGCAAAGGATCCCATGTCCGCCCTGCCCGCCAGCGTACGCATGACCTCGGAGCGTTCGGCCCCGCCCCGGGAGCTGGAGATCCGGCCCAAGCAGGTGAAGGCCTGGATCGAGGCCCTGCCCCTCGCCCAGAGCGTGGAGGCGGCCCGCAAGATGTCGGCCCACCTCACCGCGCTCAACCGAGCCAAGGTGGACGTGGACGACCGCGTGCAGATCCTCGAGGTGTACCGCCCCTTCGCGACCATGGTCCTCGAAGAGCTCGACGCGATCTACGCCAAGGCGGCGCTGCCGCTGGGGCCACGCGCCCGCGAGGCCCTCACGCTCGCGCGCGCCATCGCATTCGACCTCGCCTCGGGCTATCGCATCGCCATCGGCGAGAAGACCGGCAAGCTGATCGCGTTCGGCGCGAAGAAGCAGCTTCCGTCGCTCGTCACGCGCGCCATGGAGTACCTGAGCCTCGAGCTTCGCGCGAGCTACAAGAGCTACTCGCCCGTGCCTTCCGCGATCTGGTCGGAGCTGCACCAGCTCTACCTCTTCGCCGAGCGCCAGGGCATCGCCACGGAGCCGGGCGATGCCGAGTCGAAGGCCTCCGCCGCCGCGCTCTACGCCGAGGCGCTCATGCTCTCGCTCACCGACCCCTATCGCCTCGTGCCCGGCGAGGCCGACCAGATACTCGCGACGTTGAAGCCGATGCGCGGCATGGTCACGCTCGGCCAGGCACGGCCCGCCACGCGCCCCGGCGGCCACTTCCTCGTGCCGTGCGACACGGACAAGCCGCCCAAGCCCGCGCTCTCCGCGAGCGACGACACGGGCGGCCCCAACTGGCGCCTGCTCGACGCGAACGCCGTGGTGGACAAGCTGCGCGCGCGCAAGAACGCGCACGAGACCGGCAACGTCTCGGCGACGCTCTCGAAGAGCGTCACGCCCGAAGCGCTCGCGTTCATGGGCAAGTTGATCACGCTCTGGGGAGACCCTCCCAAGCGCGCGCACCGGCGCGATCCCATGGAAACGACAGTGGCCGTGTGCGTGGGCCTGAAGTCCGTGGGCCATTTCGTCTCGACGCAGCCCGAGCGCGATCCCACCGCCGAAGGCGAGGCGATCCGCGCGGGCATCACAATTCCCCTCACGGCCGTCCCCGACGACGAGACCTCGAAGCAGTTTCCCGTGCACGAGTGGGACGTGGTGAACCATAGCGCGGGGGGCGTGAAGCTTCGCCGCGCTTCGCAGTCGCTCAATCCCGTCGTGGTGGGCGACGTGGTGGGCATAAAGTTCATCAACCGTCCCACGTGGACCGTGGGCGCGGTGCGCTGGATCACGCAGTTCGAGGAAGGCGGCATGGAGTTCGGCGTGCAGTTCCTGGCGAACAACGCGCGTTCGGTCTGGGTGCAGCCGAGCAATTCGGCCAATCCGCAGGCCAAGCCCGGGTTGCTGCTCACCGACGACGAGGGCGCCGACTCGCTCCTCACCCTGCCCAGCCTCTTCGGGGAGATGCGCACCTACGAGGTCGAGACCGCCGGCGAGATCGCGACCCTGCGTGCCACGGGGTTGATCGAGAAGACGCCGCGCTTCGACGTCTTCTACGTGAGCGCCGCCTAGGAGGCCATTCCCGCCTTCGGGCGGGTCGCCAGCACTTCCTTCGTCGCCGCGGTGATCTCGTAGCCGCGGGCGGTCTTCTGCACCACGCTTCCGTCCGTCATCTGCGCGAGGGTCTCCTCGATCTCGACGGCGGGCAGCCGCGTGCGCTCGGCGATCGCGTTGAATGCGAGCGGCCCGCCGCCCACCTCGAGCAGCGCCTGCGTGATGGCAAGCGCTTCGCGGAAGCGCACCCC
The DNA here is from genome assembly GCA_035501715.1 of Usitatibacter sp. Classification (GTDB taxonomy): domain Bacteria; phylum Pseudomonadota; class Gammaproteobacteria; order Burkholderiales; family Usitatibacteraceae; genus Usitatibacter. The sequence continues at coordinate 3,350 of DATJVS010000187.1, read as the reverse complement.
GGGCTGCTCGGCCTGTTTCCACAAGCGGCCATGCCAATAGGAGGCGCAGGCCGTGAGCTCCGCGCCGAAAAGCACGACGAGCCACGAGAAATAGATCCAGATCAGGAAGAGCGGCACGGCCGCGAACGCGCCATACACGCGGTTGAACGTGGGCGTCGCATGCACGTAGATCTCGAAGAGCTCCTTCGCGCCCTCGAAGAGGACAGCGGCCACGATGCCTCCAAGCAGCGCATGGGGCCACGGCACGCGGCGATGGGGAATGATGCGATAGACGAGGAAGAATGCGACCGTGCTCACCGCCGTGGGCACGAGGTGCAGCAGCGCCGTCTGGATCTCGCGCGGCGCCTTCACCTCGTTTCGCAGCGACAGGAGATACGTGGTGACTGTCACGCTCGCGCCGATCAGCACCGGGGCGGCGAAGATGAGCGCCACGTATCCCGCGATCGACACGAGGTACGGGCGCGAGCGGCGCGTGCGCCAGATGGCATTGAGCTGCCTGTCGATGGTGAGCAGCAGCCACACCGCGACCACGAGCACCAGCATGCCGCCCACCGCGGTCAGGCGCGCGGCGTTGCGCGCGAACTGCGGGATGTACTGCGTGATGATGGTCCCGGCCACCTCGGGCGTGAGGTTGAGGAGCAGGAAGATCTTGAACTTGTTCATCACCTCCTCGAAGAACGGCGCCGACGAAAGCACCGCCACCCCGACGGCGAACATGGGGGCGAGCGCGAGGATCGTGGTGTAGGTGAGGCTCCCCGCGATGAGCGGGCACCGGTCGTCGTTCCAGCGCTTGACCACGAAGCGCAGGAACCCGTAGAGGTCGCGGAGGATCTGGATCACGGCGTGGCATCATAGCAGCCGTGAATGCGCGAGCGGCTCGGCTCGCGGCGGGCGGGTCGCTCGTCGCGCTCATCTTCCTGGGCCTCGCCTGGGAGCTCTTCCTCGCGCCGCTGCGTCCCGGGGGATCGTGGCTGGTGCTGAAGGTCCTCCCGCTCCTCGCGCCGCTCTTCGGGGTCCTGCACGGCAAGCGCTACACCTACCAGTGGTCCACGCTGCTCATATGGCTCTACGCGGCCGAGGGCGCCACGCGCGTGTACACGGACCGGGGAATGTCGTCGGCGCTCGCGGGGATCGAGCTCGGACTCTCGCTCGCGTACTTCGGCGCGGCCGTCGCCTACGTGCGATCGACGCGCGGGGGCTGAGGCCAGACGCGGGGGTGCACCGCCTGCGCGGCGAGGAACACCTCGTGCATGAAGAAGAGCAGCGAGATGGTGAGGGCCACGACCGCCGCGATGAACATGAGCGCGACGGGCCGCGAAAGATCGATCGAGACGAACGCCGCCGCGAAGGCCGTGCCGATCAGCACGCACACCAGCAGCGCCGAGATCACCGCGAGGGCGATGGCGCGGATCGTGGTGATGATGCGCCGGGCGAGGATCGCGAGCTCGCTTTCGAGGTTGGAGCGCGCCTCGCCGTCTTCCGCCTCGAGCTTGGGCAGCAGCTCGTCCTCGATCTGGCGGCGGCGGTCCACGGCGCGCGCGAGGCGGCCCGCCTGCGCGTTGATGAGGGTGCCGATGGCGGTGAGGAGGAACACCGGCGCGATGGCGAGCTGGATCGCGTGGGTGATGAGGGCGATGTGCGAATCGGGGTCGATGATGCCCATGCTCATGCCTCCCGGGGCTTCGTGAGGAGCGCCCATGCCAGAGGGACCAGGCTCACGGCCACGATCCCCACGATGATGGCGCTGAGATTACCGCGAACCCAGGCAATGTTGCCGAAAAAATATCCCGCGTACGCAAGGCCCGCCACCCACAGCACGGCGCCCACGGCGTTGAAGAGCGCGTAGCGGCGCGCGTCCATGGCCGCGAGTCCCGCCACGAACGGGACGTAGGTGCGGATGATCGGCATGAAGCGCGAGAGGATCACCGCCGAACCGCCGTGCCGCTCGTAGAACGCGTGCGCGCGATCCAGGTGCGAGGGATTGAGCCAGCGCGATCCCCGGTCGGTGAAGAAATGCCGCCCGAGCCAGCGGCCGATGGCGTAGTTCACGAGGTTGCCGAGGAAGGCCGCCGCCACGAGGAGCGCGGCGAGCACGTTCACGTCGAGCTGGCCCGCCGCGGCGACGGCGCCCGCCACGAAGAGCAGCGAATCGCCCGGCAGGAACGGGGTCACCACGAGGCCCGTCTCGCAGAAGACGATGGCGAAGAGGATCGCGTAGATCCACGCGCCGTACTGCGCCACCATCGCGAGCAGGTGGACGTCCAGGTGCAGGACGAGGTCCAGCACGCGTGGGCCCGTGCCCTAGGGGACCTGCGGCTCGACGGTCTTCCTCTCCGGCTTCACGAAGTCCTCGCGCGAGGCGCCGAGGTACATCGCGAGCGGGCAGGCCACGAGCACCGAGGAGTAGATGCCGAAGCAGATGCCGATCGTGAGCGCGAGGGCGAAATAGTGCAGGCTCGCGCCGCCGAAGAAGAAGATCGACAGCACCATCATCTGCGTGCAGCCGTGTGTGATTATCGTGCGCGAGATGGTTCCCGTGATCGCCGCGTCCATCACTTCGCGCACGGTCGCCTTGCGCATCTTCTTGAAGTTCTCGCGCACCCGGTCGAAGACGACCACCGATTCGTTCACCGAGTAGCCGAACACCGCGAGGATCGCCGCCAGCACCGGCAGCGAGAATTCCCACTGGAAGAAGGCGAAGAAGCCCAGGATGATCACCACGTCGTGCAGGTTCGCGAGGATTGTCGCCACCGCGAAGCGCCACTCGAAGCGAAACGCCAGGTAGAGCACGATGCCCAGGCAGACGAACAGCAGCGCCTCGGCGCCGTCGGTGGCGAGCTCCTTGCCGACCTGCCCGCCCACGAACTCCACGCGCTTCAGCTCCGCGCTCGCGTCGCGCTCCTTGAGGGACTTCATCACCGCGTCGGCCTGCTTCTGCATCTCGACGTTCTGGCTCGAGCCCTCGACGCTCTTGAGCGGCAGGCGGATCAGGATGTCGCGCGAGGTGCCGAAGGACTGCACCGCGACGTCCTTGACCCCGATCTGGTCGAGCGCATCGCGGACCTGGTCGGGATGCGCGTCGTTCTTGTAGCTCACCTCCATCACCGTGCCGCCCAGGAACTCGATGGAGAAGTTCAGTCCCTTGGTGGCGAGGAACACCACCGAGAGCAGGAACACCACGAGCGAGATGATGTTGAACACCAGCGCGTGGCGCATGAAGGGGATGCTGCGGCGGATGCGGAAGAATTCCATGGCTAGGCCGCCGCTTTCTGGTGCCAATCGACGTTGCCGATCGACAGCTTGGGCGGCTTCTTGCGCCCGCCGTAAGTGAGGTTCACGATGCCGCGCGA
>DATJVS010000186.1:0-8852 GCA_035501715.1 Usitatibacter sp. | reverse complement strand
TCGCGAATCCGGCGGCCAACAGGACCAGTCTCATGTCTTTCACCTCGTGGCCTTTCACAGGACGTACACGATCACGTAGAGAAGCAGCCACACCACGCCCACGAAGTGCCAGTACCACGACACCATCTCGAGCCCGAGGTGCTGCGATGGCGTGAACTGCCGGAGCAGCGACCGCACCAGCATCACAAAGACCATGGCCGTGCCGATCGCAACGTGCACGCCGTGGAACCCGGTCAGCAGGTAGAACGTGGCTCCATACGCGCCCTCGCTGAGCGTGAGGTGCAGATCCGTCAGTGCGTGGTGATACTCGCCGGCCTGCTTGAAGAGGAATGTCGCGCCCAGCGCGACCGTCACGGCGAGCAGCACGCTCAGCAAGCCCTGCTTTCCCTGGCGGATGGCGCGGCCCGCGAACGTGATGGCCACGCCGGAGCAAAGGAGCAGGATGGTGTTGAGCGCCGGCGCGCCCTTCCACGACATCGGATGCAGCTCTGACGTGATCAACGGACCCGAGGCCGGCCATCCGCCCGCGTAGCCTGGCCACAGCGAGGCGCTCGCCCCGTGCGACAGGTCCGGTATCGAAACCTCACGCACGTAGAAGAGCGCCGCGAACAATCCCCCGAAGAACATCACCTCCGAGAAGATGAACCAGGCCATCCCCCAGCGCAACGATTGGTCCACCTGGCCGTTGAACTGCGGTCCCTCGCGGATCAACGCACCGAACCAACCGATCAGGACCAGCGCCAGGAGGAACACGCCACAGCCCAGCAAATATGGCCCGGGTTGCGCGCGATTGATCCAGGCGGCTGCGCCCAGGACCATGAGCAGCAGCGCGATGCCGGTGCGGATGGGAAAGCGCGACGGCTTGGGAACGAAGTACGGAACCGGGGAGATCGAGGCCATGGCGGTCAGGAGATCACGGGGGGCGTTGCGAAGGAGTGGTGCGGCGCCGGCGAAGGCAGGGTCCACTCGAGGCCCTTCGCGCCCTCCCAGACCTGCGAGGAAGCTTTCGGACCGCTGCGGATGCACTTCACCACGATGTAGAAGAACAGCAACTGCGTGAATCCGAACCCGAACGCGCCGATGCTCGAGATCATGTTGAATTCGGCGAACTGCGTCGGGTAATCGGGGATGCGCCGCGGCATGCCGGCGATCCCGAGGAAGTGCATGAGGAAGAATGTCATGTTGAAGAAGATCACCGACAGCCAGAAGTGCCACTGCGCGAGTTTCTCGTCGTACATGTGGCCGGTCCACTTCGGCAGCCAGTAGTAGGTGCCCGCGTAGAGCGCGAAGAGCGATCCGGCCACCATCACGTAGTGGAAGTGGGCGACGACGTAGTACGTGTCCTGGAGCTGGATGTCGACCGCGGCGACGGAGAGGATCACGCCCGTCACGCCCCCCAGCACGAAGATCGCGATGAAGCCCACGGCCCACATCATCGGCGCCTCGAACGTCATCGAGCCCCTCCACATGGTGGCAAGCCAGTTGAAGACCTTCACGCCGGTGGGCACGGCGACCAGCATCGTGGCGTACATGAAGAAGATCTGCCCCCACGCGGGGAACCCGACCGCGAACATGTGGTGGCCCCACACGAAGATCGAGACGAGCCCGATCGCGCACGTCGCGAACACCATCGACCGGTATCCGAAGAGGGGCTTGCGCGCGAACGTCGGGATGACACTGGAGATGATGCCGAACGCCGGCAGGATGAGGATGTAGACCTCGGGGTGCCCGAAGAACCAGAAGATGTGCTGGAAAAGGACCGGATCGCCGCCGCCCGCCGCGTTGAAGAAATGCGTGCCGAAATGCCGGTCGAAGAGCAGCATCGTCATGACGCTTGCCAGCACCGGCATCACGATGATCAGCAGGTAGGCCGTCACGAGCCAGGTCCAGGCGAACATCGGCATCTTCATCAGGGGCATGCCGGGAGCGCGCATGTTGAGGATCGTCACGATGATGTTGATGGCGCCGAGGATCGAGGAGATGCCGAGGATGTGGACGGCGAAGATGGTCATGTCCATGCCCGGGCCCATCTGCACCGAGAGCGGCGGATAGAAGGTCCAACCGGCCGCCGAGGCGCCGCCGGGCACGAAGAACGAAGCGACGAGCAGGATGGCGGCCACGGGAAGCAGCCAGAAGCTCAGGTTGTTCAGCCGCGGGAACGCCATGTCGGGAGCGCCGAGCATCAGGGGCAGCTGCCAGTTCGCGAAGCCGACGAAGGCCGGCATGATCGCGGCGAACACCATGACCAGGCCGTGCACGGTGGTGAGCTGGTTGAAGAACTCGGGTTGAAAAAACTGTAGCCCGGGCTGGAAAAGCTCCGCGCGGATCGCAAGCGCCATGATCCCGCCCAGGATGAACATGCTGAAGCTGAAGAAGAGGTAAAGGGTCCCGATATCCTTGTGATTGGTCGAGGAGATCCAGCGGACCAAGCCCTTCTTCTCCTCGCCCTCGCCGTGCGGGACGTTTGCGGCACTTTCGATCGTAGTGGCCATTCGTTCTCCAGGTCTCAGTGCCGAGCGGCGGCGACTTCCTTGGGTTGCACGGCGTCGCCAGTCGTGTTGCCGAAATCGTTGCGCACGTAGGTGATGACCTGGGCCAGCTCCGTGTCGCTCAACTGGTCCTTCCATGCGGCCATCGCGGGATTCGCCTTGCTGCCGTTCATCACGATGTCGAGGGTGCCCGCGAGGGGTCCCGTGGCCACCTTGCCGTGGGCGAGCGCGGGGAACGCAGGAGGAAGTCCCTGTCCGTTGGGCTGGTGGCAGCCGGCACACTTCGCCGCGTAGACTTTTCCACCCGCGTCCTTGAGCTCGTCGACCGTATAGTCCTTCAGGGCGACGGCAGCCGGCGCAGCGGCGGCCGCGACGTGCGCGGCCACCCAGGCCGCGTATTCATCCTCCGGCAATGCCTTGACCACGATCGGCATGAAGCCGTGGTCCTTGCCGCAGAGCTCTGCACACTGGCCGCGATAGATGCCGGGCGTGTCGACGCGGAACCAGGTCTCCTTGATGAATCCCGGGATCCCATCCTGCTTCACGCCGAAAGCGGGAACCCACCAGGAGTGGATCACGTCGTTCGCGGTCACCAGGATCCGCACCTTCTTGCCGACGGGAACCACCAGGGGGTTGTCGACTTCGAGGAGGTAGTTCTCGCCCTTGGGCTCCCGGTTGTCGATCTGCGCACGGGGCGTGGACAGCTCGCTGTAGTACGAGATGCGCTCCTTGAGGTAGTCGTAGCGCCATTTCCACTGGTACCCGGTGACCTTGACCACCATGTCCGCTTGCGAGGTGTCCTTCATGAACAGCACCGCGCTCGTTGCGGGCCAGGCCATGCCGACCACGATGAGGATGGGGATAACGGTCCAGATGAGCTCGAACTTCCGGTTGCTCTCGAACTGCGCGGGAACGGCGCCCACCGACTTCCGATGGTTCCACAACGAATAGATCATCAGGCTGAACACGATCACCACGATCGCGGCCACGATCCAGAGCAGCAGGATGTGCAGGTCGGAGATGCGCTGCGCGACCTCGGTCTGAGGGGGCTGGAACCAGAAGCGGGACATAGCGCGTGATCTCTGGAGACGAGTCGATGCGGCGAACACTAGGGCCCGCCGTGGGGTCGCGTCTTTCAGATTACTGGCGCCAAAATGTGAAAGACCATCGCGACGCGCGCGGGGACACTCGGCGCCTGGACCCACAGGAGCCTTTTCGATGAGCGCCTATCCGCACGCCGCGCAAGCCGCGCCCTCGATGCGCCTGGAAGCGCTGCTGCGCCTGGGCAAGCCACGGGTCGTGTCCTTGATCGTCTTCACGGCGGTGATCGGCATGTTCCTCGCCACGCCGGGCCTGCCCTCCCCCACGCTGGTCCTTTGCGCGACGGTGGGAATCGGCTTGGTGGCGACGGCCGCGGCCGCGCTCAATTGCATCCTGGAGCGGCGCATCGACAGCGTGATGGCACGCACCCGCGCACGCCCTTTGCCGCGTTCCGAAGTGTCGCTGCCGAGCGCGCTCGCGTTCGCCGCCGTCACCTGCGTCGCGGGGCTCGCCACGCTCTACTTCCTCGTGAACCCGATCACCATGTGGCTCACGCTCGCCACGTTCATGGGTTACGCGATCGTCTATACGGTGCTGTTGAAACCGCTCACGCCGCAGAACATCGTGATCGGCGGCGCCTCGGGTGCGATGCCGCCGGTGCTGGGCTGGGCGGCCGCCACCGGAACCGTGGCGCCCGAGGCGCTGCTGCTGTTCCTGATCATCTTCGTCTGGACCCCGCCCCACTTCTGGGCACTCGCGCTATACCGGAAGAACGAATATGCGAACGCCGGCATCCCGATGCTTCCGGTGACCCACGGCGCCGGCCTCACGCGATATTTCATCGTCCTGTACAGCGTTGCGCTGGTCGCCGTGAGCGTGCTGCCTTACGCGACCGGCGGTGCTGGGGTGATCTACCTCGCCGCGGCGCTCGTGCTCGGGGGGCGTTTCCTCGTGCACGCCTGGCATCTCGCGAGGCAGCCTCGGGATTCCCACGCGCTGCGCGCCTTCCGCTTCTCGATCACCTACCTCGCGCTGATCTTCGCGGCCTTGATGATCGACCACTACGTGCCGATCGGCTGAGAGCGGGCAGCATTCCAAAAGCACGCACGAGGTTTGTACAAGACCGTACCGGCAGGGCTTCGTACGATGTCCCGAACATGAGGTTTCGATGATCGCCATGAACATTGCCGGGTTGAACGAAACGCGCAACGCAACGCAGCCGCTCGCATCGCGCGTTCGGTCGAGCCTCGAGGACGCGTCGGAGGAACCCGGCGCCATCGCGCGGCGCAAGGGCGACGTGCCACGCGCCATGGTGGCTGCCGCGAAGACCCACTCCGCGACCTACTTCCATCAGCCCTGCTACGTCGGACGCGTCTGGGCATGCCTCGACCGGGCGGGTATTCCGATCGCCTGGCGGCATCGCGTCGCCTCCACCGTCTGCGTCCCGCACGGCGACCCCATCCGCGCGTTCGAGGACGAAATCCGCGCCGTCGATGGAGCCGCGGACATTCCCTATGCGATTCCCAACATTCTCATCGAGCACGTGGGCGCGGACGCGCCCGGCCTGGACGCGCGCTGGCGCAACGGCGCGGGACTTGCCGAGAATGCCTTTACCGTGGAGAGCTTCGTCGACGAGCTCGCCGCGTTGTCCCGGACGTGTCCCGCGCACTACCGGCGCGGGATGCTCGCCACCTCGCCCCGCGCGCTCGCCGTGCTCGAGCTCGCCGTCTCGCGATCGGACTGGAATGCGCCGCCCGATCGCGGCACCGGCCGCGGGTTCGCCATGCAGGCCGCGCGCCGGTCGTTTCTCGCGATGGTGGCCGAGGTCGAGGTCTTCGGACGCGACGTGCACGTAGGCCGTGTCACCTGCGCCATGGAAAGCGGGCCTGGCGCCGATCTTCGCGCCGCGCGGCAACAGGTCGAGGTTGGAATTCTCATGGGCCTTGGCTCGGTGCGAAGGGGCCTCGACGACAACTGCGCGCTACCGAACGAGTCTCCGGCCATCGACGTCCATTTCACTGACGGGCCGTGTGACCCGGAGGGCATCGCGGAAAGCGCCGCGGCGGCCGTCGCGCCGGCCATCGCGAACGCCATCTTCACCGCCACGGGCAATCGCATTCGCGCGCTTCCCATCATCGCAACCCCAAAGGAGATCTCATGAAACGCATCATCATCCTCGGAGCCGCCGCCATCGGCATCGCCATGAACGCGGCCGCTTTCGCCGCGCCCGACGCCTCCGCGCTGGCCGCGAAGTACAACTGCAGCGCCTGCCATGCGGCCGCCAGCAAGCTCGTCGGTCCCTCGTATCAGGACGTGGCGAAGAAATACGCGGGCGACGCTTCGGCCCCCGCGAAGCTCGCGGCCAAGGTCAAGTCCGGAGGCAGCGGCGCCTGGGGCTCGATGCCGATGCCGCCGAACAATGTCCCCGACGCCGATCTGAAGAAGCTCATCGAGTGGATCCTCGCGACGGGCTGAGGCATGGGCGATTGGCACACTCGCATCGCCCGAGCCACGATCCTTGCATTCGCGCTGTTGGATGGCGGTGCGGCCTGGGCTACGGCGCTCAGCTTCGACGAGGCCCGCACGGCGCTCGCGCAGGCCTCGGACGCGCAAAGGGCCGCCGAGGCCGCCGTGAGCGGGCGATCGCATGACGCGCGGGCCGCGGATTCCCTCGGGCATCCCGATCTGTCCGTCAGTGCCACGCAGATCTGGGGCATCAAGACCGCGACGCTGGACACACCCCTCGGAGCGATCGGCATCGACCAGAACCTGCAGGGACCGCGCTCCTCCTTCAACACGACTTGGCCGATCTACACCGGCGGCCGGATCGAAGCGAAGCAGCGCTTCCTCGCCGCAGGAGTCCAGGAAGCGCAGTCGGAGCTCGATCAGGTCGAGCAGCACCTCGACGACGAGCTGGCAAACATCTACTTCGGTGTCTGCCTCGCGATCAGCGTGGAGCGCACGCGCCGATCGGTCCTGGAGCAGGCCGACAGGCAGCTCGAGCGCGCGAAGCGGTTCGAGGCGCGCGGCGTGATTCCGGCGGTCGAGCGCCTGAACGCGCAGGTCGCGCGCGACGAGGCCGCGCGCGAACACGTGCGCGCCCAGCGCGACCTCGAGATCGCCCGCATGCGATTGCAGCGGTTGCTCGTGCAGGACACGCCGGTCGAACCGACCACCCCGCTCTTCATGATCACCAGTCCCGGCAAGCCCCTTTCCGAGTGGCTCGGGCTCGCGCAAGCCGACAGCCCGGTCCTCAAGGCGTTCACCGCGCGCCGCGCAGAGGCCGAGCAGGGCATCGTCGCTGCCGAGGCGAAGTGGAAGCCCGAGGTCTTCGCGTTCGGCTCCTACAGCACGATCCGCCACTACCAGACCCTCGTCGAGCCCAACTGGATCGCAGGCATCGGCGTGAACTTCACGCTCTACTCGCGCGAAGATCGCGCGAACGCCGTGGACTCCGCGCGCGATACGCTGCGCCGCGTCGAGTCGCTCGACGGCGAAGCGCGCAACCAGATCCTCACCGCGGTCGAGGCGGCCTACCGCAAGGTCGAGCAGGCGCGCGAGCAGTTCCAGCTGCTCGAATCCGCGATCGTCGACGCCCGGGAGAACCTGCGGCTGCGCGAGCGGGGATTCGAGGAGGGGCAGGCCACGAGCCTCGACATCAACGAGGCGAGGAACGCCCTCGCTCGTGCCGAAACGTCGCGCTCCGTCGCGGCCTACGAATTCGTCGTCGCCCTTTCGAAGCTCCTCGAGGTGAGCGGCCAGAAGCGCTCGCTTTCCGAATTCGTCCAACGAGCCGACGTGACCCTCCAGCCATGACTACCCGATCGAAACCCTCGCCCGTGAAGCGCCTCGCCGTGCCGATCGTGATCCTCGCGGTGATCGTCTTCGTCTTCTACGGCCTTTATCTTGCGAACCGCCCGGTGCGCGCGCCCCTGCAGGGACAGATCGAGGCGCGCTACATCGACATTGCGCCGAAGATCACGGGGCGCGTTGCCAAGCTCCACGTCGCCGAAGGCGATGAAGTGCAGCCCGGCACGCTGCTGGTCACGCTCGACAGCCCCGAGATCGAGGCGAAGGTTTCGCAGGCGCAGGCCGCGCGCGCCGCGGCCTCCGCGCACCAGGAACTGGTCGATCGCGGCGCCCGGCAGGAAGAGGTGCGCAGCGCGAAGGCCGATTGGGAGCGCTCCGAGGCCGCGGCGCGGCTCGCGGAGTCCACGTTCAAGCGCATCAACGCGCTCTACAAGGAAGGCCTGGTCTCGCAGCAGCACAACGACGAGGTCGAGACCGCCTACCACGCGGCCTCCGACACCGAAGCGGCGGCACGCGCCCGCTATGACCTTTCCATGAACGGCTTCCGGCGCGAGGAGCGCGACGCTGCTGCGGCGACCACGCGCGGCGCGAACGCCATGGTCGACGAAGTCGGCGCGCTCGCCGTCGATGAGGCGCTCAAGTCGCCACTGTCCGCAGAGGTCGACAAGGTGATCCTGCACGTGGGCGAGCTGGCACCCCCGGGCTTCCCGATCGTGACCCTCGTGAACCTGAGCGACACGTGGGCGGTGTTCAACCTGCGCGAGGACGAGCTGCGCGACATCCACATGGGCTCGGAGATCGCGGCGACGATTCCCGCGCTCGGCGACCGTGCGGTGAAATTTTCCGTCTACTACATGAGCCCCAAGGGCGAGTACGCGACATGGCGCGCCACGCGGCAATCGAGCGGCTATGACATCAAGACGTTCGAAGTGCGCGCGCGCCCCGTGGGGACGATTGCCGGACTGCGGCCCGGAATGTCGGTGCTCGTCGCGAGGAGCTGAAGGATGTTCCTCGCGGGCGTTCGCGGCGCCTGCCTGAGAGAGCTGGCGTACCTGCGCTCCCATCCGTGGGATCTCGCGATGGTGAGCTGGTTTCCCGCGCTCGTGCTCCTGGCGACGTGGGCCATCTTCGCGGCGGGCGTGGTGGTGAAGCTTCCGGTCGCGCTGGTCGATGAAGATCATTCGCCGGGATCGCGGCGCGTGGCCCTCGCCATCGACGCCACGCGCTCGTCGCTGATCGCGGCGCGCGCGGCGACGCTCGAGGAAGCCTGGCCCCTGCTGCGCCAGCGCAAGGTCTATGCGGTGGTCCACATTCCGCCCGATTGGGAGCGGCGCTCGCGCCGTGCCGATCGCCTTCCGGTGGTGCTGTACACCAACGAGCAGTTCCACGCGGCGGGCAGTTCCATCGGGCCTGACGTCGGGACCGCGGTCGCATCCGTGGCGGCCGAAGGCGCGCTCGACGACCTCGCGCACCTCGGAGGGGGATTCTCCGGCGCGAAGCATCGCGCCGAAG
>DATJVS010000185.1:0-13084 GCA_035501715.1 Usitatibacter sp. | reverse complement strand
TCGGGCTACGTGGCGGCCACGCCGTTCTACAAGCACATCAAGGGTTTCACGACCAGCTCCAACGTCACGGAGCCATTCAGCGCGCTGGCGCCCTACGGCGTCACGTACGCAACGCTCACGCCGACGCAGCAGGCGGGAATCGACTCGCGTGGCGGCCCGGACCAGGCGACTGTCGTGCTGAGCGAGCAGGTGAACGCGCAGGGCTACCTGCAGATCCGCGGCCTGGAGCTGTCCTGGGTCCAGCCGCTCGACAAATGGCTGCCGTGGCCGGGCCTGGGCTTCAGCGCCAACTACACGCGCATCCACCAGAGCACATCCGGCGGCGTCTCGGGCGCGGTGGCGCTGGGCGTGCCGGAGAATGCGTACAATCTGGTGGCGTACTACGAGGATCACGGCCTGATGTTCCGGCTCGCCCAGACGTACAACGGGGGCAGCCAGATCGCGACCGCGAACCAGAACGGCATCACCGCCGCCGCGCTGTACCAGGACAGCTACACGCAGGTGGACTTCTCGTCGGCGTTCGACATCGGCGAGATCATGGGCTACACGAGCAAATACTGGCCGACGATCACGTTCGACATCATCAACCTCAACAAGGCGAAGCAGCGCCAGTACTTCCAGTTCAACAACGCGACCTTCACCGAGTACTCGCCCGGCATGACGACAATGCTCGGGCTGCGCTTGAAGTTCTAGTCCCCGCGAAGGGACACTCCGTCGGCGGAGGGCGACCGAAGCTCCTTCGGTCGCCCTCCGTGCTTCTGGGTCCAGGATTCGTATCGAAGACCATGCCGAGCACCAAGAACAGATCGGGCGGCAAACGAGCCGCGGCCACCATCGCCGACGTGGCGAAACGGGCCGGCGTCTCGCCCATGACCGTCTCGCGGGTGGTCAACGGCGAGGCGAACGTGCGCGACACGACCCGCGAGAAGGTGAACATCGCCATCGCGGCTCTCAACTACACGCCCAACCAGGCGGCGCGCCGCCTCGCGGGCTCGAAGCTGATCCGCATCGCGATCCTCTACAGCAACCCGTCGGCGAGCTACCTGAACGAGTTGCTCGTCGGCGTGCTCAACCGCGCGAGCCTCGGCCACCTGCAGCTCGTGGTCGAGAAGTGCGAAGAGGGCGAGAAAGAGGCGCGCGAGCTCATCGACAACGGCATCGACGGGATCATCCTGCCGCCGCCGCTTTGCGACGCGCACAACCTGCTCGATCTCGTCGCGCAGACTTCGACGCCCGCGGTGGCGGTGGCGAGCGGGCAGCCCGACAAGCGCGTGAGCGCCATCGGCATCGACGACCACCGCGCCGCCTACGAGATGACGCGCCACCTCATCAACCTGGGCCACCTGCGCATCGGCTTCATCAAGGGGCACCCGAACCAAACGGCCTCCGCGCGTCGCCTCGCGGGCTTCATGCAGGCGATGAGCGAGGCGGGCCTCGAGGTGCCCGACGAGCTCGTGAGCCAGGGCATGTTCAACTACCGCTCGGGCCTCGACGCCGCCGAGAAGCTCCTTTCGGTCGATCCGCGTCCCTCGGCGATCTTCTCGAGCAACGACGACATGGCCGCGGCCACCGTGGCCATCGCGCATCGATTCGGCCTCGACGTGCCGGGAGATCTCACGGTGGCCGGCTTCGACGATGCGGCGCTCGCGACCACAATCTGGCCCGAGCTCACCACCGTGCGCCAGCCGATCTTCGACATGGCCGGTGCCGCGGTCGATATCCTCGTGCGCCAGATCCGCGCGCATCGCGAGGGCTCGCCCGAGCCCCACGAGCACGTGGTGATGGACTTCTCGCTGATCCGGCGCCAGTCGGACGCTGCTCCGCGCCTTCGCCCGCCGGTCGCGATTGCGAGCCGGGCTTGACGGGTCGCCGGCGCGCGCGCGCTTTCGCCCGGGCATGCCGCTTCGCCCTCGGGCTCGCGGCCTCGATCGCGGTCGCGCACGCGCAGGAGATCAGCGTCCAGCACATCCACGCGGACGAGCGCGCCGCGGCCGTGAAGTTCATGAAGGAGAACCCCGGAACGAAGATCGATTTCCGGGTGGTCTCGTTCCAGTCGCTGCTGGAAAGCCTGCCGGTGCAGCTCGCCTCGGGCGAGGGCCCCGATATCTCCATGGTTGCCGATTGGGGCGGGCTCTCGCGCTACTACCTCGACATCCGGCCTTATCTCACGGCCGCGCAGGCCGCGTACTTCGAGCGCGAGTTCGGCCCGATCCTCGCGCCCATGCGCGGCGGCGACACGAAGAGCAACGCGATCTACGGCATGGCGGGCGCGGTCACGTTGAACGGCGCGTTCGTGAACCTCACGCTCTTCCGGCAGGCGCACGTGGAACTTCCGCCGCCGGGCGCGACGTGGGACGACTGGGCCGCGGCCGCGCGCAAGGTCGCGAAGGCCACGCACACCGAGATGCCCATGGAGATGGACCGCTCGGCGCACCGCTTCGCGAGCCTCGCCTTGAGCTACGGCGCGCAGCTCGTGGACGACCAGGGCCGCTTCGTCGTGGACGAGGGGCTGAAGACCGCGGTTGCGAAGTTCGTGGGCTGGCACCGCGACGGGACGATGCCCATGGACCTCTGGGGCGCGGTGGGCGGCACCACGCACCTGGACCGCTTCTCCGACTTCATGAACGGCAAGGTCGTCTTCTACTTCGGCGGCTCGTGGTCGCTCTTCCTCATGGACAAGACCGTGGGCGACAACTTCGACTGGAAGGTGGTCGATGCGCCGTGCGGCACCGCGGGCTGCGTGGTGATGCCCGGGGGCGGCGCGATGGTGGGCTTCAGGCACACGAAGCATCCGCGGCTGGTGGCGCGCTACCTCGCATTCCTCGCCCGCGAGGACAACATGCGTGAGGCCCTCGCGCGCCACGCCAATATCCCGGCGGCGGCCACGATCGTGAAGACCGGCGCGCAATATCCCAACGATTCGGAGCGGGTGAGGGCCGCGCTCGCCGCCTTCACGCGCCAGATGCCCAATGTCCCGGAGCGCGCCTACGCGTTCCAGGGCTGGCGCTTCCAGCGCGCGGCGCTGAATGCCCTCACCACGCGCATCAGCCAGATCCTCACCAACGAGCTCGACATCGACACCGCGCTCGCCTTCGTGAAGAAGGACGTGGACCTCGCGATCCGCGCCTCGAGCTACTAGCGCCATGGGATCGGGCGACAGAGGCGTGCGTCCCTGGGTGCCGTGGCTCTTCCTCGCGCCCAACCTCGCCATCATCGCGGTCTTCTCGCTGCTGCCGGTGCTCGTGAACGTGATGTACTCGGTCACGGGCAGCGACAACCTGTGGCCGAGCGAGCGGCCGTTCGTGGGCTTCGAGAATTTCTCGACGCTGCTCGAGTGCGGCAACTACTTCGATCCGTCGAGCTGCTCGCGCGACCTCTTCTGGCGCGCCGTGGGCAACGCGATCGTGTTCGTGCCCACCCAGGTGGCCGTGATGATCGGATTCGCCCTGGTCACCGCCATCGCGTTGAATCGCAACATCCGCGCGCGCGGCTTCTTCCGTGGCGTGTTCTTCTTCCCCGTGATGCTCTCGCCGGTCGTGGTGGCGATGACGTGGCTCTGGGTGCTGCAAAGGGACGGGGCGTTGAACGGCGTGCTGGGCGCCCTGGGCTTCGAGCAGGTGACGTGGCTTACCGATCCGTCGCGCGCCTTCCGCTGGTCCGTGTTCGTGACGGTGTGGGCGCACATGGGCTTCTACACGATCATCCTGCTCGCGGGCCTGCAGAGCATCCCGGCGGACATCTACGAGGCGGCGAAGATGGACCGCGCCTCGCCCTGGCGCGTGTTCACGCGCATCACGCTTCCGATGCTGAAGCCCGTGCTGCTCGTGGTCTTCATCCTCGCGGTGATCCGCTCCGTGCAGACCTTCGACGAGATCTACGTGCTCACCGGCGGCGGCCCCGGCACGGCGACCAAGATGATCGTGCACTACATCTTCGACACGGGCTTTGCCGTCATGCCGCGCAACTACGGATTGGCCGCCGCGGCCTCGCTCATCCTGGGCGCGGCGCTCTTCGTGTTCACGGCGCTGCAGATGCGGCTATCGCGCGGAGGCGGCAATGCCTGAGGCCGCCACGATGGCCGCGGGCGCATGGGCCTTCGTCGCGCGCCGCAGGGGCGGGATCCGCGCCGACTGGACCGATTGGGTCACCTACGGATACCTGCTGCTGGGCGTGGTGGTGATGCTGGCGCCGGTGCTCTGGGTGGTGCTCTCGTCCTTCAAGAGCGAGGGCAACCTCATGGAGTTCCCGCCCACGCTCTGGCCCGAGGCCGCGAGGACCGTGGAAGTGAAGGGCTATCCGCGCCCGCTTCCGCTCTACGAGGTGAGGATGGGAAATGCGACGACCACGCTCGCGCAGGTGCGGCGCGTGGGCATCGAAGCGAAGATGGTCGATCCCGCGCGCCCCGAAGCGGGCCTCATCACCGTGCCCATCGAGGATGCCAAGCCCCTTCGCGAGTTCCACCTGGGAATGGAGAATTACCGCAAGCTCCTCGCCTCCGCGGGCGGGACCATCTGGTCGTCGATCTACAACACGGTGTTCATCACGGTGGTGGCCACGGTGATCACGCTGGTGATGAACTCGATGGCGGCCTTCGCGCTTTCGAAGTACCGCTTCCGCGGATCGGGCGCCGCGCTGATGGCGATCCTCGCCACGCTCATGGTTCCGGCGACAATCGTGCTCGTGCCGATCTACCTCATCGTCTCGGAGCTGCGCCTCGTGAACAACGTCTGGGGCGTGATCCTGCCGGTGATCTCCACGCCCACGGGCGTGTTCCTGCTGCGCCAGTACATGCTCACGATCCCCGACGAGCTGATCGAGGCGGCGCGCATGGACCACGCGAGCGAGTGGCGCATCTTCTGGAAGCTGATCCTGCCGCTCGCCACGCCCGCGCTTGCCGTGGTGGCGATCTTCTCGATCATGTCGCGCTGGAACGATTTCCTGCTGCCCCTCGTGATCCTCAACAAGCCGGAGGTGTACACGCTGCAGCTGGCACTCGCGGGCTACAGCGACGAGAACGGCATCCAGTACGGGATGCTGCTTGCCATGACCACGCTTACCGCGTTGCCGCTCGCGCTCGGGTTCATCTTCCTGCAGCGCTACATCACCACCGGCATCGCCTCGACCGGCATCAAATGACGCTTGGACCGCGCACCCCATGGCCAGCCTGACGATCGAGAAGCTCTCGAAGACGTTCGGCGTCGTGGACGTGATCCGCGAGGCCAACCTCGAGGTCGCCGACGGCGAGTTCGTGGTGTTCGTGGGGCCGTCGGGCTGCGGCAAGTCCACGCTGTTGAGGCTGATCGCCGGGCTCGAGGAGGTGAGCTCGGGCGACATCCGCATCGACGGCGAGAGCGTGGTGCGCAAGGCCGCGGCCGACCGCGGCGTGGCCATGGTGTTCCAGTCCTATGCGCTGTATCCGCACATGACCGTGCGCGAGAACCTTTCCTTCGGCCTCGAGAACATGCGGATGAAGAAGGCCGAGATCGCCCAGCGCGTGGACCACGCGGCGAAGATGCTTCGCATCGACCCGTACCTGGACCGCAAGCCCCGCCAGCTTTCCGGCGGGCAGCGCCAGCGCGTGGCCATCGGGCGCGCCATCACGCGCGACCCGAAGATCTTCCTCTTCGACGAGCCGCTCTCGAACCTGGATGCCGAGCTTCGCGTGCTGATGCGCCTGGAGATCTCCAAGCTGCACAATCGGCTGGGCAACACCATGATCTACGTGACCCACGACCAGGTCGAGGCCATGACGATGGCCGACCGCATCGTGGTGCTGCGTGCCGGGGTGATCGAGCAGGTGGGCGCGCCGCTCGAGCTCTACAACGCGCCGCGCAACAAGTTCGTGGCGGGCTTCATCGGCTCGCCGCGCATGAACTTCATCCCGGGGCGGATCGTGCGCGTGGGGGACGCCGACTTCGACCTCGAGTGCGACGGCCTGGGCGCGATGACGCTGCCGCGCGGCGGCCGCGCCCTGCAGGTGGGCCAGTTCGTGAGCTTCGGCGTGCGCCCCGAGGACATGGTTCTTGCTTCGGATGGCGCCAACGCCTGGCGATTCAAGGTCGAGGTGATCGAACAGCACGGATCGAGCACGTACCTGCACTGCAGCGCGCCCAGCGGCGAGGTGCTGCTTCACGTGCCGGGGCAGAGCGCGCGCCGGGAAGGCGAGACTGTCGAGGCGCGCCCCGCCGCGGGGCGCTGGCACCTCTTCGGCGCGGACGAGGTGCGCATCACGGAGAGCGGCGCGTGATCACCATCGGCATCGACATCGGAACCTCGAGCGTGAAAGCGGCGCTCGTGGGCGACGACGACCGCGTGATCGCCACCGCGAGCCGTGCGCTTGCCGTGAGCCGTCCCCAGCCGGGATTCAGCGAGCAGGATCCGCACGCGTGGTGGAATGCCGTCACCGAGAGCCTCGACGAGTTGAAGGGCGGCCGCGGCGCCGAGCTTTCCGAGGCAGCGTCAATCGGGCTTTCGGGGCAGATGCACGGCGCGACGCTGCTCGATGCGAAGGGCGAGGTCTTGCGTCCCTGCATCCTCTGGAACGACGGGCGCAGCTTCGAGGAATGCGCGGAGCTCACGCACAACTGGCCGCAGCTGCACGCGGTCACGGGCAACCTCGCCATGCCGGGATTCACGGCGCCCAAGCTCATGTGGGTGCGCAAGCACGAACCGGAGACCTTCAAGCGCGTGGCCAAGGTGCTCCTTCCCAAGGCGTACGTGAACCATCGCCTGTGCGGCCAGCACGTGGAGGAGATGTCGGACGCGTCGGGCACGCTTTGGCTCGACGTAGGCAAGCGCCAATGGTCCGACGCGGCGCTCGCGGCGACGGGAATGCGCCGCGACCAGATGCCGCGGCTGGTCGAGGGCAACGCGGTGGCAGGCGAATTGAGCGCGGATCTTGCGAAGCGCTGGGGATTCAAGCGCGCGCCGGCGATCGCGGGCGGCGCGGGCGACAATGCGGCCGGCGCCGTGGGATTGGGCGCCGTGCACGCGGGAGATGCATTCGTATCGCTGGGAACTTCCGGCGTGCTCTGGGCCACGACGGCGGCCTTCGCGCCTGCCCCGCAGCGCGCCGTTCACGCCTTCTGCCACGCGGTGCCGGGCACATGGCACCAGATGGGCGTGCTCCTTTCCGCCGCCGCGAGCCTCGCCTGGTGGTCGAGTGTCGCCGGCGCCGACGAAGCGACGCTGCTTCGCGAGATCGATCCCGCGAAGGCCGCTTCGTCATGCTGGTTCGTGCCGTATCTCAATGGCGAACGCACGCCGCACAACGATGCGCGCGTCCGCGGCGGCTTCGTGGGGCTCGACAGCGGCACCACGCGCGCCGACATGACGCTCGCGGTGCTGGAGGGCGTGGCCTACGCCATGCGCGACGCGCAGCAGGCGCTCGCGAGCGCGGGAACGATATTGAAGGAAGCCGACATCATCGGCGGCGGCGCGCGATCGGCACTGTGGTCGCAGGTGATGGCCGACGTGCTGGGCGTGCCGATGCACCAGGTGGCCGAAAGCGAGATCGGCTGCGCCCTCGGCGCCGCGCGCCTTGCGCGCCTCGCGGCCGGCGCTCCGCTGTCGAGCCTCGCGCGGCCCACGCGCGTGCGCACATTTTCGCCTCGCGCCGATCGCGTGAAGCTGCAGGCCGAACGCCATCGACACTGGCAGGGCCTGTATTCGCCCCTGAACGCTTTCGCGCGCGAAGAGCGCCGGAGCGGCGCATGAAGAAGGCCGCTTCCTTCTTCGACGGCGTGAAGCCCGTGGCGTATCGCTGGTACCAGCCCGACCGCAAGGTGCTGGGCCGGCGCATGGAAGACCAGCTGCGCATCGCCGTGTGCTACTGGCACACGCTCGGGGGAACGGGGACGGACCCCTTCGGCGGCGAGACCTTCATGCGGCCCTGGCATCGCGCGGGAGACGCCATGAAGCAGGCACATCTCAAGGCCGACGTCGCCTTCGATCTCTTCGAGCGGCTCGGCACGCGCTACTTCACGTTCCACGATCTCGACCTCGCGCCCGAGGGCGACACGCTTCGCGAGACGAACCGCAACGTGCGCCGCATGGGCGAGGCGATCGCGAAGAAGATGTCGCGCGGCCGCGTGAAGCTCCTCTGGGGCATGGCGAACCTCACGGGCCACCGCCGCTACATGTCGGGTGCCGCGACCAATCCGGATCCCGAGGTGTTCGCCTACGCCGCCGCGCAATCGAAGAACGCGCTCGAGCTCACCCACGAGCTGGGCGGGGAGAACTACGCGCTCTGGGGCGGGCGCGAGGGCTACGAGACGATCCTCAACACGGACCTGTCGCGCGAGATGCAGCAGCTGGCGCGTTTCGTCTCGCTCATCGTCGAGCACAAGCACAAGATCGGCTTCAAGGGCCCGATCCTCGTGGAGACCAAGCCCGCGGAGCCCACCAAGCACCAGTACGATGCGGACGTGGCCGCCGTGTACGGATTCCTCGCGCGCCACCACCTCACGACCGAAGTCAAGGTGAACATCGAGCAGAACCACGCGCTTCACGCGGGGCATACCTTCGAGCACGAGATCGCGCTCGCGCAGGCGCTCGGCATCTTCGGCTCCCTCGACATGAACCGCGGCGACGAGCTCCTCGGCTGGGACACGGCGCAGTTCCCGAACAACCTTCCGCACGTGGCGCTCGCGCTCTACTACACCCTGCGCGGCGGCGGGCTCGGCGCGGGCGGCCTCAACCTCGACGCGAAGGTGCGCCGCCAGTCCATCGATGCGCAGGATCTCGTCACGGCCCATGCGCAGGCCATCGACCTTTGCGCGCGGGCGCTCCTCGCGGCCGAGAAGATGATCGCGGGCGGCGAGCTCGCGAAGCACCTCGAGGCGCGATACGCCGGCTGGAAGGGCAAGCTCGGCCGCGAGATCCTTTCCGGAAAGACGTCGCTCGCGAAGCTCGCGAAGCACGTCGAGAAGCACGACCTGGAGCCCCAGCCGCGCTCGGGCCGCCAGGAATTCCTCGAGTCCGTCGTGAACCGCTACACCTGATACTTCACCTCCAAAGCTGCCGAAAGACCACCATGAAAAAGACCGATTCCTTCTTCCAGCAAAGCGTGCCCGTCAAGTACAAGTGGTACAAGCCGGAGAAGAAAGTGCTGGGCCGCGCCATGGCCGACCACCTCCGCTTCGCCGTGTGCTACTGGCACAGCTTCGTGTGGCCGGGCCTGGATCCGTTCGGGGGCGAAACCTTCCGCCGTCCCTGGCACGCCGCGGGCGGCGATCCGATGAAGCAGGCGCACCACAAGGCCGACGTGGCCTTCGAGCTCTTCCGCCTGCTGCAGGTGCCGTTCTTCACCTTCCACGACCGCGACATCGCGCCGGAGGGCGACACGCTGCGCGAGTCGAACAGGAACGTGCGCAAGATCGGCGAGGTCTTCGAGAAGAAGATGGCCAAGAGCGGCGTGAAGGTGCTCTGGGGCACGGCGAACCTCTTCACCAACCGCCGCTACATGTCGGGCGCGGCCACCAATCCCGATCCGGAGGTCTTCGCCTACGCCGCGGCCCAGGTGAAGAACGTGCTCGAGCTCACGCATGAGCTGAAGGGCGAGAACTACGTCCTCTGGGGCGGTCGCGAGGGCTACGAGACGCTTCTCAACACGGACCTCGCGCGCGAGCTGGACCAGCTGGGACGGTTCCTCAATCTCGTGGTCGAGCACAAGCACAAGATCGGCTTCAAGGGGTTGATCCTCATCGAGCCCAAGCCCGGCGAGCCCACCAAGCACCAGTACGACTACGACGTGTCCACCGTGTACGGCTTCCTCAAGCGCTATGGCCTGGAGAAGGAAGTGAAGGTGAACATCGAGCAGAACCACGCCTTGCTCGCGGGCCACTCCTTCGAGCACGAGATCGCGATGGCGCAGGCCCTCGGCATCTTCGGCTCCATCGACATGAACCGCGGCGACGAGCAGCTGGGCTGGGACACGGACCAGTTTCCCAACAACCTGCCGCAGATGGCGCTCGCGATGTACCACATCCTGCGCGGCGGCGGCTTCACCTCGGGCGGCCTCAACTTCGACGCGAAGGTGCGCCGGCAATCCATCGATCCGGACGACCTCGTCATCGCGCACGCCAACGCCATGGACCTTTGCGCGCGGGCGCTGCTGGTGGCCGAGAAGATGGTCTCCGACAAGGAGCTCGGCAGGCGCGTCGACGCGCGCTACGCGGGATGGAAGGGCAAGCTCGGGCGCGATATCCTCGCGGGGAAGATGTCGCTCGACAAGCTCGCGAAGCTCGTGGAGAAGAACGACGTCGAGCCCCAGCCCCGCTCGGGCAGGCAGGAGGAGCTCGAGGGGCTGGTCAACAAGTACATCTAGGAACGAGGCCCGGAGGAGGGCGTGAACGTGAACCTGAAGCACATCGCCGCGGCGCTCGCCGTCGCGGGCATCGTGGCGCCGCTCGCGGCATTCGCGAAGGGCGAGCTGGTGGGCGTGTCGTGGTCCAATTTCCAGGAAGAGCGCTGGAAACGCGACGAGGCCGCCATCAAGGCCGCGCTCGAGGCCGCGGGCGCGAAGTACGTCTCGGCCGACGCCCAGGGCTCGAACGAGAAGCAGCTCGCGGACGTCGAGGCGCTCATCACCAAGGGCGCCAAGGCGCTCATCATCCTCGCGCAGGACGCCAACGCGGTATTGCCGGCCGTGGCGCGCGCGAAGGAGGCGGGCGTGCCGGTCGTCGCCTACGATCGCCTCATCCAGGACAAGGGTGTGCTCTACCTCACGTTCGACAACGTCGAGGTGGGCCGCATGCAGGCGCGCGCGGTTCTCGCGGTCAAGCCCAGGGGCAACTACGTCTTCATCAAGGGCTCGCCGACCGATCCCAACGCGGATTTCCTCAACGCCGGGCAGCGCGAGGTGTTGAAGCCCGCCATGGACAAGGGCGACATCAGGATCGTGGGCGAGCAGTACACCGAGAACTGGGCGCCCGAGGTCGCGCAGAAGAACATGGAGCAGATCCTCACGAAGAACAACAACAAGGTGGACGCCGTGGTGGCCTCCAACGATGGAACCGCGGGCGGCGTGGTGGCGGCGCTTCGCGCGCAGAACATGGTGGGCGTTCCGGTTTCCGGGCAGGACGGCGACATCGCGGCGCTCAATCGCGTCGCGCTGGGCGAGCAGACCGTGAGCGTGTGGAAGGACGCGCGCGAGCTGGGCAAGGCCGCGGGCACCTTCGCCGCGCGCCTCGCGCAGGGCACGAAGCTCGCCGACATCAAGGAGGCGCACGTGTGGACCGGGGGCGCGAAGAAGCTTGCGATCCCGTCGGTATTCCTCAAGCCGCTGCCGATCACGCGGGACAACCTAAAGGCAGTGATCGACGCGGGGTGGGCGACGAAGGCGCAGGTCTGCGCCGGCGTCCAGCCCGCGAAGGCCCCGCCCGCCTGCAAGTAAGGACCTGATCGCTTCATGCGTTCGTGGCTCGAGAAGGCCGGGTTCGACGCGCGCTTCACGTCGCTCGTGCTGGCGCTGGCCCTCATCTGGGCGGGGCTCGCGTGGCAGACGGGCGGAATCTTCCTTTCGCCGCGCAACCTCTACAACCTCTCCATCCAGACGTGCGTGACGGCCATCATGGCGTGCGGCATGGTCTATCTCATCGTCGCGCGGCAGATCGATCTCTCGGTGGGCTCGCAGATCGCGTTCACGGGGATGGTCATCGCGTTCGTGCAGGTGACATGGCTCGGGCCCGAGACACCGTACGCGTGGCTGGTATCGATCGCGGCGGGCGTCGGCGCGGGCGCCGTCCTCGGCGTGTTCCAGGGATGGTGGGTCGCGTATCGCGGGCTGCCCGCGTTCCTCGTCACGCTCGCGGGCTACCTCATGTTCCGTGGCGCGGCGTTCCTCGTGGCCGACGGGCAGACGCTCGCGCCGCTGTCCACGACCTACCAGCGCATCGGCGGCGGCGTGCAGGGCTCCATCGGCCCCACATGGAGCTGGCTGCTTTGCGTGGTGGCGTGCGCGTGGGTCATCGGGCAGGCGGCCTACGCGCGCCGCTCGCGCGCCCGCTACAACGCGGCCATGGCGCCGCTTTGGGCCGACGCGTTCAAGGCGCTCGTCACGTGCGCCGCGCTGATCGCGTTCGTCGCGGTGATGAACGCCTACCCCGATCCCACGGGCAGCGCCGAGAGCGGAACGCCCGAAGGCAAGGGAATCGGCATACCGGTGCTGATCCTGGTGATCGTGGCGGTGAAGCTCACCGTCATCGCGCAGCGCACGCGCTTCGGCCGACACGTCTTCGCGTATGGAGGCAATCCAGAGGCCGCATTCCTTTCGGGACTTCCGGTGAAGCGCGTGGTCCTCGCGCTCTTCGCGATGATGGGCGCGCTCTCCGCGATCGCCGCGGTGATCACGACCTCGCGGCTGAATTCGGGCACGCACTCGATCGGCCAGATGGCCGAGCTCTACGTGATCGCCGCCACGGTGATCGGCGGCACGTCGTTCGCGGGCGGCGTGGGGACGATTCCCGGCGCCATCGTGGGGGCGCTCCTCATCCAGAGCCTCGACAACGGCATGGTGCTGATGGACGTTTCGAGCGCCCAGCGCCAGATCTACATCGGGCTCATCCTCATCGCCGCCGTGTGGCTGGACGTGCTCTACTCGCGAAGGCTCGCGAAATGACCGCGCTCGTCGAGGTCCGTTCGGTGAGCAAGCATTTCGGCGGCATCCAGGCCGTCGATCGCGTGAGCTGCAACCTGAACGAGGGCGAGGTCGTGGGCCTCCTCGGCCACAACGGCGCGGGCAAGAGCACGTTGATCAAGATGCTCGCGGGCGTGTTCGCGCCGGACGAAGGCGACATCGTCGTGCGCGGCGAGAAGCGCGAGTTCGAAAGCCCGAGCGACGCGCGCGCGGCGGGCATCGAGACGATCCACCAGACGCTCGCCCTCGCGGAGAACCTCGACGCGCCGTCGAACGTCTTCCTTGGCCGCGAGCTGCTCACGCCGTGGCACACGCTCGACTCCGACCGCATGGAGCACGAGGCGCTGCAGGTGATCTCGCGGTTGAACCCCAACTTCCGCGACATGCGCAAGCCCGTGCGCGCCATGTCCGGCGGCCAGCGCCAGACGGTGGCGATCGCGCGCGCTC
>DATJVS010000184.1:0-4457 GCA_035501715.1 Usitatibacter sp. | reverse complement strand
AGCCCCGTGTGCGACGGCGGCCCGATCTGCAGCGACGGAGCATTCACCTGCACGACGAATTGCCTCCCCGGCACGGACTACACCACGAACCAGTCGTGCAGCATCACCGCCACGTTCACGCCGAGCACGACCGGAGAGTTCTCGGAAAGCATCGGCATTTGCGACAACGCATACGGCGGCACCATCACGCTCACCGGCGTCGGAGTCACGCCACCGCCCGTTTCGTTGAGCCCGGCGAGTTGGGACTTCGGTTCCCAGCCGGTGCACACGGTCGGTCCTACGAAGCTCTTCCGCGTCGTGAACACGACGCCCCTGGATACCACGATCGGCGCGCCGACGACGAGCTCCAACGACTTCGTCGTAGTGGATACCAACTGCACGAGCATCCTCGCGTCCAACACGAGTTGCGGTGTCGACGTCGCGTTCGACCCGCAGAGCACGGGGGCCATCAGCGGCAACCTGTTCATCCCGGTCGCGAGTGGGCCGGCGCCGAAGGTGGAGGCCGTGGGGACCAAGGCCGCCGACGTGGCGGGGCCGCTGCCCGGCAGCGCGTCGCTCACCGGCGTCGGCGTGATACAGGCGATCCTCGCCCTGCCCAGCGCCGTGGATCTCGGCACGTACACGCAGGGCGATCCGGCGAACACGACAACGCTCACGCTGAAGAACAACGGCAACGGGCCGCTCACCTTCTCGAGCATCACGGTGACGGGCCCCTTCGATATGGACAACGGCTGCACGACGGACGTCCAGCCCGGCGAGACCTGCACGATCACGCTCAGCTACTCGGACCACGATCTCGGCGCCCACACGGGAACGCTCGCGGTCGTGAGCAACGCGGTCGGCGGCTCGCGTTCGATTGCGCTCACGGCGACCACGGTCGCGCTACCCACGCCGATCGTCACGGTCAATCCGTCGCAGATCGGATTCGGAAGCCGCATGCTCGGCACGCTGAGCGCCCCGCAGCGCATCACGATCAGCAACTCCGGCAACGCGCCGGCCTCGATCTCGACCAGCATCTCGTCGACGGACTTCCTGGTGACCAACACCTGCGGTCCCACGCTCGCGGCGGGGTCCAGCTGCTATGCGGACGTGGTGCTGAGGCCCGTGGGATTCGGCCCGCGCCGGGGTGTCTTCGAGATCGACGCGAACGCGGCGGGAAGCCCGTTCACCGTGACGCTGTCGGGAACCGGGTGCCGTCCGTTCTTCGCGGGCTCGACACGCCTGGGGTCGTCGATCAGCTGCTCGCCGTAGCGGCGGCCGCACGCACGGCAGGCTGACGCGGCGTGGCCCGTGTCCTCATCGCCTGGGAGTTCGGCGGCGATCTGGGCCACGTGAGGCGCATCGTTCCCATCGCGCGCGAGTTGCGCGCGATGGGCCACGAGGTCTGCCTCGCGTTTCGCAACAGCGCATTCATCGACCTCGCCCGCGCGGAGGGATTCGACACCTTCATCGCGCCCCTGCACCATGCGCCCGCGCAGATGAGCCCGTCGCCGCTCAATTTCTCGGACCTGCTCCTCAACCTGGGATTCCACGACCCGCGCGGCGTGGCCGGAGCGCTACGGGCCTGGCGGTCGATGTTCGACCTGCTGGCGCCCGATGTCCTCGTGGCCGACTACTCGCCCACGGCGCTCATCGCCGCGAACCTGGCCCGCATCCCCGTCGTGACGATCGGGACGGGATTTTCCGTGCCGCCATTCAGGGATCCGCTTCCGGACCTGCGTCCCTGGTCGCCCACCGACCCAAAGGTCCTTCGCGCGCTCGACGATCGCCTGCTCGACAGCGTGCGCCGCGCCACCGGAGGCAGCGGCACGGCGATTCCCGGGCGCGCATGCGAGCTCTTCGAGGCGAGCGCAAACCTCCTGTGCACCTTCCACGAGATTGATCCTTTCAGCCCGCGCGACGGCGTCGAGTACGTGGGCCCGCAGGGCGACGCCTCGAGCGGCGCCCGGGTCGATTGGGCGGGACACAACCGCAGGCGCGTGTTCGCCTATCTCAAGCCGCGCCGCAATCGGTTCGAGGCCGTGCTCTCAGGGCTCGCTGCGCTCGACGCTGAGGTCATCGTCGCGGCGCCCGGCCTCGATGGCGAGCGCGCGGCGGCCGCATCGACGGCCTCGATGCGGGTTTTCCCCGAAGCGATCAACCTCGACCCGCTGCTGCCGGAAGCCTCGCTCTGCGTGAGCCACGCCGGCCCCGGGCTCGCCGCACGCGCCATGGCGGCCGGCGTTCCCATGGCCCTGTTGCCGCTGCAGCTCGAGCAATTCCTCGTGGCCACGCGCATCGAATCGTCCGGAGCCGCGATCGTGTCGAACCCCGAGCGGCCGGCGCCGGACTACCGCGAGTGGTTCGGCGACTTCCTCGCGAACGAAAGCGCCCGCGAAGCCGCGCACGTCCTCGGCGAGCGCCATCGCGGACACGATTTCGGCCAGGCGATCCGGCGAGCTGCCGGCCGCATCGCCGACTTCGTGGCGCACTAGCCGTGGCGCGGATCGCCTTCGCCTGGGAACTCGGCGGCGAGCTGGGTCACGCGATGGCGTGCAACTCGCTCGCCCGGGCGATGCGGGCGCGCGGCCATCGCATCGCCTTCATGTTCCGCGAGCTGCACGGACTCTCCCACCTCGTGGACTTCGCGGCGCACGACGTGTTCCAGGCGCCGGTGTCGGTGAGCGAAGGGCACGGCAAGCCCATCCCGTCGAGCTTCGCGGACATCCTGCTCGGTTGCGGTTACGACCGGCCGCAGCACCTCGCGGGCCTGCTCGCAGGGTGGTTTGCGCTCTTCCAGCGCTGGAAGCCCGACCTGCTGGTCACGGACTTCGCGCCCACGGCACTGCTCGCCGCGCGGGTGATGGGCCTGCGGCGCGTGGCCTACTCGAACGGTTTCTCGATCCCGCCGAGAGTGAGCCCGCTTCCGGCATTCCGTTTCGACCGGCCCGTTGCGCACGAGGCCCTCGTCGAGGCCGACGCGAAGGTGCTCGAGGCGGTGAACGGCGCGCTGGCGCTCTTCGGCGTCGCGCCCCTCGCCTCGCTCGCGCAGCAGTTCGAGACCGACGAGGATTTCCTGGCGACGTTTCCGGAGCTCGACTCCTACGCGGGGCGGCCCCGATCCGGCTATTGGGGGCCGCGAGTGAACTTCGATTCCGGCGTGGACGCGGCCTGGCCCGAAGGCGGCGGCAAGCGCGTGCTCGTGTACATGAGGCAGGACAAGCCGCACGCGGATGCCGTGATCGACGCGCTGGCCGCAAGCCCCCATCGGGTGGTGGCATTCATTCCCGACCTCAGCGCGGATCGCGCGGCAAGGCTTCGCTCGCCGGCGCGCCTGGTCTCGATGCGCCCCATGAAGCTGGGTCCGCTGCTCAGGGAATGCGACCTGCTCGTGAGCCACGGAGGCAACATCTGCCCCGGCACGCTCATGGCCGGGGTCGCGCAACTCGTGTTTCCGACGCAGTACGAGCAGTTCCTCACCGCGCAGCGAATCGCGCAGATCGGCGCCGGGGCCTGGGTCGATGCGCAAGCGAGCGACGAAACCGTCGGCCAACTGCTCGCCCACCTGCTCGAAGACCCGGCATGCAAGCGGGCGGCCGAGGCCTATGCCGCGCGCTATCCCGCGTACTCGCCCGCGGAGCAGCAGCGCCGCATCATCGATCGCATCGACCAGATCGTGAAGCAGCCGCCCCGGCCGAGCGCGTTGCCGCCGATGGGCTCCACGCCTATACTCTCGGCCACTTCTACAAGCCAGGGAGCGTCGCAATGAATCTCGTGGATCGCGTGAAGAAGCTCATGCTGCAGCCCAAGGCCGAGTGGCAGGTGATCGACGGGGAAACGCATACGGTGCAGGGCTTGTACACCGGCTATGTGATGATCCTCGCGGCGATCCCGGCGGTCTGCGGCTTCATCGGCGCCTCGATCATCGGCATGAGCGTGATGGGCATGTCGTACCGCGTGCCGATCGCCGCGGGCGTGACCAGCCTCGTGCTGCACTACGTGCTCACGCTCGCGGGCGTCTACGTGCTCGCGCTCATCATCGACGCGCTCGCGCCCAGCTTCGGCTCGCAGAAGAACTTCGCGCAGGCGATCAAGGTCGCGGCCTTCGTGCCGACCGCCTCCTGGATCGGCGGCGTGTTCAGCATCATCCCGTTGCTGGGGATCATCGGCCTTCTCTTCGCCCTGTACACGCTCTACCAGCTCTTCATCGCGCTGCCCATGCTGATGAAGACGCCCCAGGACAAGGCGGTGGTCTATTTCGTGGTCGTCCTGATCGTCACGCTGATCGTGGGCGTGGTGATCGGCACGGTCGCCGCGCTCGCGGTGCCGAGTCCGGTGCGCGGCTTCTAGGGGCCGCCTTACGAGGTGAGCGGGGGCTGCGCCGGGCGCGGCCCCCGCGGTTTCCGGCGGCGCCCGTAGGGCGAGATGCCCACCATGCGCGGGATGACCTCCAGGTACTCGGCGAGCTGCTCGAGCCC
>DATJVS010000183.1:0-16075 GCA_035501715.1 Usitatibacter sp. | reverse complement strand
GAGCGCGATCATTGCGTTGCGATGAATCATGGCAGTTCCTCCTTGGTTCTCCACAGAGTCTAGTACAACAGCCCCCGCGGCGAATCCTTCCGGAGGCTGCCGCTACGGCTTCTTCTTCTCCGGCGCTTTCGCGGGGGCCGCGGGAGCCGCGGCCGCGACGATCGGCGTGGGCTTGGGAACAGGCTTGCCCTCTTTGCGCATGTTCGCCTGGAAATTCTTCACCGCCTTCTCCTCGGCCGCTGCCAGGTCCGCCTTGGCCTTCTCGGCGGCGGCGGCGTCCTTCGCCTTCTTCTCCTCCGCTGCGGCCTTGGCCTTCTCGTCCATGGGCGCGGGCGGGGGAAGCTTCGACAGCGCGGCGCCCGCCGCGAGGGATGCGGCGATCGCGATCGCGACCTGCTGGATGCGCGTCATGGTCAGTCTCCCGTGGCCGGTTGCGTGGCGGAGGCGACGAAGTGCTCGGGGCGCTTGCCCGCCTTCACGTCCTCGTACCAGAGCTGGTGGTGCTCCTTCGCCCACGTCTCGTCCACCATTCCGGTGCGCATCGACTGGTAGGCGCCGGCGAGGCCGAGCGTGCCCATGTACGCGTGACCGATGATCATCGAGATGAAGAAGATCGCGGCGACCGCGTGGATCACGTTGGCGGCCTGCATGAATTCGCGCAGCTGCCCCCAGTTGGGGAAGTCCAGGATCAATCCCGTGGTGCTCACGATCGCGCCGAGCAGCACGAGCCCGCCCCAGAACACCATCTTCTCGCCCGCGTTGAACTTGTTCGACGGCACTTCCTTCAGCCATCCGCCCAGGCTCATGAACCACTCGATGTCCCAGTGGCTGAAGAAGTTGTCCTTGAGGTAGAGCAGGAACGTCGTGAGCAGCGAGAAGATGAAGAGCGGCCCGATGAAGTTGTGGATGTTCTTGCCCATCGTCTGGACCAGCGAGAAGCCGCTGTAGCCCAGCCACGGAAGCACCAGGTACTTGCCCCAGAGGATCCCGGCGCCCGTGAGCCCGAGGATCACGAAGGTGATCGCGAGCGTCCAGTGCGAGGCGCGCTCCACGGCGTTGAACCGCTCGATCATCTTGCCCGTGGGCGCCCCGTGGACGGGCATCGTGCCCTTCACGAAGTAGAAGATCATCACCGCGAGGAACGCGATGCCGATCAACCAGCCGCCGTAGTTCGTGACCGGGCCGTTGCGGAACTCGCGCCATTCACGGCCCTGCGCCTGGATGAGGACGTTCTTCTCGCGGCCGGGGATCGACGCGTACTGGGGCTTCTCGCTCGGGATGTCCCACTGCTCCGGCGGCTTGTTCCAGCCCGGCACGGCGGTCGAGTCCTTCGCGGGAACGGGCGGCGTCGGAGCGGCTGCCGGCGCCGCGGCTGCCGGAGCGGGCGCGGGCGCCGCGGCCTTGGCCGCGGGCTGCTGCGCGAGCACGGCGAGCGGCGCCGCGAGGATCGCCCCGAGGATCAGCGCCCCGAGGGCGCGCGCGGTGGTTCGAGACATGGATCTCCTCCTTATTTGTGTTTCTCTTCGGCCATGCGCAGGTACTCGTTCTGGCTCTGCGCGCGCGCCGCGAGTGCGGCTTCGAACTTGCCCTTGTCGCCCTTGAACAGGTCGCTCGCGTAGGCCTTGTCGTCGGCCTTGCCCGCGTACGGCTTCGGGGCGTCCTGCGGGATCTCGTGGCAGGCCGCGAGGACGAGCGCGGCCGCCATCAGCACGGCGGGCCTCACGACTTGCCTCCCGGCTGGTCGGAGAGCTTGTCGCTGCCCTGGTAGGCCATCGCCCAGCCCCAGATGTGCTCGCCCTTGCCGCGGGTCTGCACGCGCTGCTTGTAGATCGCGGTGATGACCGGCGCGTCGCCCGCGAGCAACGCCTTGGTGGAGCACATCTCCGCGCACGCGGGCAGCTTGCCTTCGGCGATGCGGTTGCGCCCGTACTTGCGGAACTCCTCGGGCGAATTGTTCTCCTCGGGGCCGCCCGCGCAGAACGTGCACTTGTCCATCTTGCCGCGCAGCCCGAAGGCCCCGGCCTGCGGGAACTGCGGCGCGCCGAAGGGACAGGCGTAGAAGCAGTAGCCGCAGCCGATGCAAAGGTCCTTGTCGTGCAGGACGATCTGGTCCTCGGTGCGATAGAAGCAATCGACCGGGCAGACCGCCATGCAGGGCGCGTCCTTGCAGTGCATGCACGCGACCGAGATCGAGCGCTCGCCCGGGACTCCGTCGTTCACGGTGACGAGGCGCCGGCGGTTCACGCCCCACGGCACCTCGTGCTCGTTCTTGCACGCGGTGGCGCACCCGTTGCACTCGATGCAGCGTTCGGCGTCGCAGATGAATTTCATTCTGGCCATTGTTGTCTCCTCAGGCGCGCTCGACGTTGCAGAGCGTTGTCTTCGTCTCCTGCATCATCGTGACCGAGTCGTATCCGTAGGTGGTCGCGGTGTTGACCGCCTCGCCGCGCACGATCGGCGCCGCGCCCTCGGGATACTTGTCGAGCAGGTCCTTGCCCTGCCACCAGCCCGCGAAGTGGAACGGAACGAATGTCGTTCCCGGCGCCACGCGATCGGTCACGAGCGCCCTCACCTTGAGCTGCGCTCCCGGTGGCGTGTGCACCCATACCCAGTCCCAGTACTTGATGTTGCGGGCCGCGGCGTCCTTGGTGTTGATCTCGATGAAGTTCTCCTGCTGCAGCTCGGCGAGCCACGGGTTGGAGCGCGTCTCGTCGCCCCCGCCCTCGAACTCCACCAGGCGCCCGGAGGTGAGGATCAGCGGGAATTTCTCCGCCACCTTGTCCTCGATGTTCTTCTGCTGCACGGTCTTGTAGAGCGTGGGCAGGCGCCAGAACGCCTTCTTGTCGTCGTGCGTCGGGTACTTCGCGACGAGGTCGGGCCGCGGGCTGTAGAGCGGCTCGCGGTGCTTCGGGATCCCGTCGGGGAAGTTCCAGACCACGGCGCGCGCCTTGGCGTTGCCCCAGAAGTGCACGTTGTGGTTCACCATGCACACGCGCTGGATGCCACCCGAGAGGTCCGTCTTCCAGTTCTTGCCCTCGGCCGCCTTCTGCTCGTCCGGCGTGAGCTCGCTCCACCAGCCCAGCTTCTTCATGAGCACGTGGTCGAACTCGGGATAGCCCACCGTGATGTCGGAATCCTTCGGATGGGACCCGTCTTCCGCCAGCAGGCTCACGCCGTCCTTCGAGATGCCGAAGTTCGCGCGGAAGCAGCCGCCGCCGTCCATCATCTTCAGGTCCGTGCGATACAGCACCGGCGATCCCGGGTGCTTGATGTCGGCCTTGCCGTAGCAGGGCCACGGCAAGCCGAAGTAGTCGCCGTTGCAGTCGTACCCCGTCTCCTTGTCGACGGTGGGCTTGGTGCAGCGAAGCGTGGTCGGGTCGAACGCCGCCATGTTGCGCATGTGGGCCTTCAGGCGCAGGGGCGTGGAGCCCGTGTACCCGATGGTCCAGTTCCCGTTGTTGATCTCGGCGGTCATGTCCTCGATCACCGGCTCATCCCAGCCGTCCTTGTCCTTCACGGTCTTGATGTTCTTGATGAACTCGTTGCCGTAGCCGAACTTGCGCGCGAGCGCGAGCATGATCGTGTGGTCGGGCTTGCTCTCGAAGAGCGGCTCGATCACCTTCTCGCGCCACTGGATCGAGCGGTTGGACGCGGTGACGGAGCCCGAAGTCTCCATCTGCGTGGCCGCCGGCAGCAGGTACACGCCGTCCTTGCGGTCGGGCATCGCCGCGGAAGCCGAAGGATACGGGTCGATGATCACCATCAGGTCGACCTTCTCCATGGCCTTCTTCATCTCGAGGCCGCGGGTCTGCGAGTTGGGCGCGTGGCCCCAGAAGACGATCGCGCGCAGGTTGCTGTCCTGGTCGATGAGCTCGTTCTTCTCGAGCACGCCGTCGATCCAGCGCGACACGGTCATGCCGGGCTTCTCCATCATCGCCTTGCTGGCGAAGCGGCCCTTCATCCACTCGTAGTCCACGCCCCAGACCTTGCACCAGTGCTTCCAGGCGCCTTCGATGATCCCGTAGTAGCCGGGCAGCGAGTCGGGGTTCGGGCCCACGTCGGTGGCGCCCTGCACGTTGTCGTGGCCGCGGTAGATGTTCGCGCCGCCGCCGGAGACGCCGATGTTGCCGAGCGCGAGCTGCAGGATGCAGGAGGCGCGCACGACGGCGTTGCCCGTGGTGTGCTGCGTCTGGCCCATGCACCAGATGATTGTGGAGGGGCGGTTCTTCGCCATGGTCTCGGCGACGGCGTACACGTCGGCCTCGGGAACGCCGGTGACTTCCATCACCTTGTCGGGCGTCCACTTCGCCATCACCTCTTCGCGGACCTTGTCCATGCCGTAGACGCGGTCGTTGATGTACTTCTTGTCCTCCCAGCCGTTGTTGAACACGTGGTAGAGCACGCCGAAGAGGAACGCCACGTCGGTGCCGGAACGGATGCGCACGTACTGGTCGGCCTTGGCGGCGGTGCGCGTGAAGCGCGGGTCGACGCAGATCATCTTCGCGCCCGTCTCCTTCGCGTGCAGCGCGTGCAGCATCGACACCGGGTGCGCCTCGGCCGCGTTCGACCCGATGAACATCATGCACTTCGTGTTCTCGAGGTCGTTGTACGAGTTGGTCATCGCGCCGTAGCCCCAGGTATTGGCCACGCCCGCGACGGTGGTCGAGTGGCAGATGCGCGCCTGGTGGTCCATGTTGTTGGTGCCGAACATGGACACGAATTTGCGAAGCATCTGCGACTGCTCGTTGTTGTGCTTGGACGAGCCCACCCAGAAGACCGCGTCGGGCCCGCTTTCCTTGCGGATCGCGAGGAGCTTGTCGCTGATCTCCTTGAGCGCGTCGTCCCAGGAGATGCGGCGGTACTTGCCGTCGACGAGCTTCATGGGGGTCTTGAGCCGGTGGGAGTGCTCCGTCATCCCGTGCTCGCGGATCGAAGCGCCCTTGGCGCAGTGCGCGCCCATGTTGATCGGCGAGTCGAACACCGGCTCCTGGCGCACCCACACGCCGTCGGTGACCACCGCGTCGATGGCGCATCCCACCGAGCAGTGCGTGCACACGGTGCGGCGCGTGACTGTCTTTCCGGTCTGCGCCTCGGCCTTCGCTTCGCCAATGAAGTTGAGCGGCAGCTGGGAGGCGAAGGCGGCGGCGCCCGCGGTGAGGCCGGAGCCTTTCAGGAAAGCGCGGCGATCGATCGTGCGCACGCCCAGTGCGGCGGCGGCGCGAGCGAGCGGATTGACGGCCTGGACCTCGCCTTTCGATTTGCGTGTGAGCAGCATGGTCGGCTCCTCAGACTTTCGTGGTCTCGTAGTACTTCAGGATGTGCTCGGTGGCGCGGTACTTGGTGTCCGCGGAGGCGGTGGCGCCCTCCGACGCGCTCTTGCCCGCCTTGCGCGCGCCCGTGGCGACGGCGGCGGCCACACCCGCGCCTCCCAGCCCGGCGGTAAGCAGGAAGTTGCGGCGATTGCTGGGACGTGTCGTTTTCATCTCGAGCCTCCTTTTTCGTGGAGCTTGCGTTATCAATCCATCCGGAACGATTCGGTTTCGATCGCGAGGAACGCCGCGCCCAGCGCGGCGACCCTGCGGTAGTAGTTGGCTTCCTTCGCGGCCGCGACGGCGGCGAAGAACTTCGTCGCTCCCGGGCCCACGTGGCCCTCGAAGAAGCGGCGCTGCTCCTCGAGCTTCGCCGGCCCGCGGCCCGCGCCGCCCGCCACGAGCACGCGCATCGCGTCCAGGAGCGCGCCCACATGGTCTTCGGGCTGCGTGGTGGAGCGATGCGCGAGGCCGAGGGACTCGAGCTCGCGCTGGATTCGAATGCGAGGATGGTCCACGGCGCCCGCGCCCGTGTAGTGGCCCGCATAGAGCGAGACCTTCGCCTTGCCGAGGCCGCCGAACAGCGCGTCGTATTCCTCGCGCGCCGCATCGGCATCCATCGCCGAAGAGGCATCCACGAGGGCCTGCCACGCCGACGCAAGCCCCGAACCGGCGCCAAGGGGCCCGGCCTGCGCGATCGTGCCGAGGAGCTGGGCATCGGGCGCATCGACGAGAAGGCGCGCCATGAGCGCGTAGAAATCGGCGCGCGCCGCATCTTCCGCGGCGAGCGGGCGATGCATCGCGACCGGGGCGGCGGCCGCCATCAGTCCTGCGCTCCCAGCTTGAGCACCGAGACCTCATCCTTCGAGGACATCATGTCCACGACGCGGCAGTCGGCGCACATCTGCAACCGGCGCAGCGCCGCCTCGCTGGAGAACATCGAATGGCCCGCGAGCCTTCCGATCATCGTCTCGACCACCTGGCGCGTCCCGAAGGGCTTCTTGCAGAGGATGCAGTGGAAGGGCTGCGTCTCGTTCAGGATGCGCGTCTCGCGCACCGCCGGCGTGAGCAGCATGCGCGGCGAAAGCGAGATCGCCTCTTCCGGGCATGTGGCCTCGCACAGGCCGCACTGCACGCAATTGCGCTCGAGGAACTTGAGCAGCGGCTGGTCCACGCCGTCCATGAGGGCGGATTCGGGACAGGCGCCCACGCAGGCCATGCACATCGTGCACTTC
Source organism: Usitatibacter sp. (assembly GCA_035501715.1). Lineage (GTDB taxonomy): Bacteria > Pseudomonadota > Gammaproteobacteria > Burkholderiales > Usitatibacteraceae > Usitatibacter. The sequence continues at coordinate 9,531 of DATJVS010000183.1, read as the reverse complement.
GCGCGATCGACGCGAATCTCGCCCCAGGGCGCGCCTTCAGGCAGCGCGATCGCCTCGACCTTCGCCGGCGCGTGCCGCGCCAGATGCTCGACGGCGAATTCGATCGCCGTGCGCTTGTCGTCGGACAGCAGGAACGTCGCGGGCATGGCCGGGACTTGCGCGGGCGCGAGCGACGCAAAGGCGCGCTCGAGCGCCTCGGCCGTCGTCGCTTCGACGAGCGCGAAATGCGTTCCGCCGTAGCCCAGCCCGTGGAGGATCGATTCGCCGAGGGCCATCTGCCCGCGAAGGGCCTCGACGTACTCGCGATCCTCGGAACCCGCGCACACGACCGCGACCTGGCTCGCCCCGTAGGCGATCGCGGGAAGGAGCAGGTCGAGCCCGATCGACGCCACGTGCCACGTGGCCAGAGGCAACGCGCGCGCCGGAAGGCCCGCGCCGGACGCGGCCGACTGGGCGAGCAGCTCGCGGGCGTCGGCGGCGTTGTGGAAGACCACGCACGGGTCGCGCCCGCCCGCATCGCGGTAGGCCGACAGGAGCTGCTTCACCTGCGCGCCACGGTCGGCGACGCGCGGAAACTGGTACGACATCGCGCCGGACGGGCACACCGTGGCGCAGGCGCCGCAACCCATGCACAGGTGCGGATCGACCTTGACATGATCGCCGTCGGCGCTGATGGCGCGCGTCGAGCAGATCTCGATGCAGGCATCGCACCCGGTGATCTCCGAGCGGCTGTGGGCGCAGATGTTCTCGCGATACGCGAAGTAGCGCGGCTTCTCGAATTCGCCCACGCTGTCGCGAAGCTCCTCGAGTTGCGCGGCGACCCCGGCCTCGCTGCCCTTCGCGTGGTGATAGCCCTGCGGGGGCTGGCGCATCGCGAAGAGCGGCTCGGCGGAGAAGTCCAGCACGAGGTCGAACTTGGCGGCCGTGGGATTCCCCGACCCGTCCAGGCCCGCGACGATCGCGTTGAAGTCGCCAAGGTATCCCGTGAGCGACTCGATGCGCCCCGGCCACGACGCGACTTGCGCCAGCGGAGATTTCGCGCCGAGCAAGGTGACTTGCAGCGATTCGGCGAGCGATTCAGCGGCGCGGCGCGCGCGATCGGGATCGCTTCCGGCGATCACCAGCACGTTGCCGCGGGATTGGTACGAGACTCTCCCGACGGGTTGCGGCGCGGCCAGGTTCGCGAGCGACGCGAGCGCTGCGATCTTCGGCTGGCAATCGGTGGGAACGCGGCTCCATCCCCGGCTCTCGAGGGCGAGCGGGTCGTCCCGGATGTCCGGTCCGGGGGCCGTTCCCGCTGCACGCGCGGGCTGGGAGACCTCGAGGCCTAAGGTCATTCTCTCGTCGTGTCCACATTCCGCCGAGAACTGAACGGAAGCGGCTCCTCGTCCGTTGCACGAGCCCGTCTTGCGCGGGCTTCAAGGCGATGTACTCAACCGCTATGAAGTGTACACCATACGAAAGAGAAATCAGTCACTAATTTCCTTGCTGGAAGTATCAGATGGGGCTGGGGCAACCGCTTGATCCGGCGCGGCTTTCTCCTCGATCGCGGGAGTGGCGTTTGCGGCGGGTTTCTCCTCGGCATTCGCCTCGGGCGGCTCCTCCTTCTTGAACACGCCGAGATGGCGCATCTGCTCCATCTTCTCGAGCCATCCTTCGGGGATCGGAGCGCTCTTCGTGTAGTCGTCGATGTACACGTCGAGCCCATCCATCACGTTGAAACGGGTGTCCGCGAAGAGCTTCTTCAGCGCCGCGCGCTTGAGGTCCGCATCGACTTTCGGCTGCATGAACGGCGTGAAGTCCGACTCCGGCGTGAGCGATTCGACGGGCGGAAGCGGCACCGGCTCGGGCGCGGGAGGTTGCGGCGGCGCATCGGCCGCGACGGCGCCCGGCTGCGCGGCCTGCGCCGGCATCTCTTCGGGCGCGACATCGGCGGGCGACTGCCTCGACTTGTGCTTGCGCCGCGACCACCGCGAGAGGAAGTTCTCGTCGCTCACTGCTCGCCCTCCTCGCGGAGCATGCCCTCCTTGCCGGCGAAGGATTGCGGGCGCTGGCGGCGGCGCGGCTCCGGGCGGTAGTGCACCTCGACCCATGCCTGGATCCACGCGACCAGCTCGGGCCAGGCGCGCGCCCGCTCGACCTTCTCGCTTCCGTCCATCCAGCGCGCCGCCTCGTTGTACGAGGCCGTGCACTGGAAGGGATAGGGCTCCTCGCCGCCATCGTCCTGCCGGATCGAGACGAAGACGCTGGGCTCCTCGCTCGAGACGTTGAGGAAATAACCCTCGGCCTCGTCGTTGAAGAGCGTGAGGTCGAAGCCCGGATGGATGCGCTGGCGCATGGCGCCGTCGTCGACGAGCGTCCGCGGCTCGCCGCCAACGTCCGGCACCACGCCCAGCAGCTGCCAGCGATGGCTCTCCCAGCGGCTCTGCACGCTCTCGCGCGAGAGGATCACCGAGACTTTCATCGTGGGGTTGCCGGCCATGGGATGACTATACTATTGGTCCCATGGCGAAGACCGTGATCGCATTGCGCGAGGCGCGCACGCTCCCGATCCCGGAGCGCGTCCAGCCGCGCGAGGGCGTGGCCCCGGCCGACGCGCTCGGCCGGACGCTGCACGACCTGCGCATCTCCGTCACCGACCGGTGCAATTTCCGCTGCACCTATTGCATGCCGCGCGAGGTATTCGACGCGGACTATTCCTTCCTTCCGCACGCCGAGATCCTCTCCTTCGAGGAGATCACGCGCCTCGCGCGCATCTTCCACGGCCTGGGCACGAAGAAGATCCGCCTCACCGGCGGCGAGCCGCTGCTGCGCCGCGGCATCGAGCGGCTGGTGGCGATGCTTCGGGCGGCGGTTCCCGATGTCGACCTCACGCTCACCACCAACGGATCGGCGCTCAAGGCCAAGGCGCGGGCGCTCAGGGACGCGGGCCTGAATCGCATCACCGTGAGCCTCGATTCCCTGGACGACGCGACCTTCCGCGCGATGAATGACGCGGACTTTCCCGTGGCCAAGGTGCTCGAGGCCATCGATGCCGCGGCCGAGGCGGGCCTCGCGCCGGTCAAGGTGAACATGGTCGTGAAGCGCGGCGTGAACGACCACCAGGTGATCGACATGGCGCGGCGCTTCCGCGGCACCGGCCACATCGTGCGCTTCATCGAGTTCATGGACGTGGGCTCGACCAACCACTGGCGGATGGACGACGTGATCGCCTCGGCCGAGATCGTAAGGCGCCTCGCGAAGGAATTCCCGCTCGAACCCATCGGCGCCAACTACGATGGCGAGGTGGCCGAACGCTGGCGCTATCGCGACGGCGCGGGCGAGATCGGCGTGATCTCTTCGGTCACGCAGGCCTTCTGCTCCACCTGCACGCGCGCGCGCCTTTCCACCGACGGCCAGCTCTTCACGTGCCTCTTCGCGCAGCGCGGCTACGACCTGAAGCGCCTCGCGCGAAGCGCCATGAGCGACGAGGAGATCGCGGGCTCCATCGCGGGCATCTGGTCGCTTCGCTCCGACCGCTACTCCGAGATCCGCACCGCCGAGACCGCGAAGGCGCGCAAGGTCGAGATGTCGTTCATCGGCGGGTAGCCTCGTGGGATACAAGCCGCTCCTCACGCACAACGCCCGTCCCGCGACCTACACCGTCGAGGCGCGCGACGAGACGGGCGCGCTCGTCCCGACGCCAATCGCCGGCGAGCATCCCCTCACGCTCTACGTGGACAAGAAGGAGCTCGTCACGATCATGACGCTGGGGGCCGCGCCGGAAGCGCTCGCGATCGGGTTCCTGCGCAACCAGCGCCTCGTCGAATCCCTCGAGGAGATCGTCGCGGTGCAGGTGGACTGGGAAGTGAGCGCGGTCGCGGTCACCACGCGCGGCGGCCTCGTGGACCTCGACAGGAAGACGGAGAAGCGCACCGCCACCACGGGCTGCGGGCAGGGCACGGTCTTCGGCGACCTCATGGAAGACATCGAGGCCATGAAGCTCGACGACCAGGTGCGCGTGGAAGAGGAGACGCTCTTCGAGCTGCTGAATGCCGTGCGCCTGCACGAATCCATCTACAAGCAGGCGGGCGCCGTGCACGGCTGCGCGCTCGCCAAGGGCGCCGAGATCCTCACCTTCGTCGAGGACGTGGGCCGGCACAACGCGGTCGATGCCATCGCCGGATGGATGTGGCTCGAAGGCATCGACGGGTCCGACAAGATCTTCTACACCACGGGTCGCCTCACTTCGGAGATGGTGATCAAGGCCGCGCAGATGCGCATCCCCGTGCTGGTCTCGCGCTCGGGCCTCACGAAGATGGGCCATGAGGTCGCCACGCAGGTAGGCATCACCATGATCGGCCGCGCGGTGAACAAGCATTACCTCCTCTTCACCGGCGCGCATCGCCTGGTAAAGAAGGCGAAGGCCCATGCCTGAGGCCGGAATCGCGCGCTGCCATTGCGGCTCGGTCGAGATCGAAGTCACGTTCCCTTCGCGCTTCTGCTGCCATTGCTACTGCTGGAGCTGCCGCACCGCGCATGCCGCGGGCGTGGTCACCTGGATCGGCTTCAACCGCTCGCAGGTGCGCTTCGCGAAGGGCGCGGAGCTGCTGCGCGATTACGAATCGTCTCCCGGCACCACGCGCAAGTTCTGCTCGCGCTGCGGAACGCGCATGGCGTTCGAATCGAGCCATGGGCGCTGGAAGGAAGAGGTGCACCTGCCGCGCGCCCTCTTCGTCACGCCCGTCGATCGCGAGCCGTCGCTCAACTCCTTCCCCGAAGAACGACCCGAATGGTCCCCGCTCCATGAGTTCCCGGAAACGGCCTGAGGTCACGGGCGTCGTGCTCGCCGGCGGCCAGGGCAGCCGCATGGGCGGCGTGGACAAGGGGCTGCAACTCTTTCGCGGCAAGCCGATGGTCGCGCACGTGATCGAGCGCCTCGAGCCGCAGGTGGACGAGGTCATCGTGAACGCCAATCGCAACGCCGACGAATACGCGCGGTTCGGGCACGTCGTGGTCGTCGACGGGATCGAAGGCTTCGCGGGCCCGCTCGCCGGATTCGAGCGCGGGCTCGCGCACGCGTCGGGCGCGCTCGTGGTGACGGTGCCATGCGATTCGCCGTTCCTTCCGCTGGACCTGGTGGCGCGCCTGCGCGCGGCGCTCGAGCGCGAAGATGCGCAGCTCGCGGTCGCGAAGACCGGCGACCAGGCGCACCCGGTGTTTTCCCTCATGCGCCGCGACGTCCACGATTCCCTTCGCGAGTTCCTCGGCTCGGGCCAACGCAAGATCGATCGCTGGTACGGCGCGCTTCACGTCGTGGAAGTCGCCTTCGACGACGAGGCCGACGCGTTCCTCAACATCAACACGCGCGAGGAGCTCGCGAGCCTCGAGCCGCGCGGCTAGCCCCATGGGACGGGCGCTGCGCCTGCCGCGGCCGCCGCTGCCGCGATTCGCGGTCGCCTGGTTCCCCAGGTTCGCTGGAATGGATCGCGTGGAGGCGCTGCGAAGGCGCCACGACCCCGCCGCACGCCTCGTCGCCGCCCACCTCACGCTGGTGTTTCCGTTCGCCACGGCATCGAGCGCGCTCCAGGTCGAGACGCACGTGCGCCGCGTCGCGGCCCGTTGGCCCGCGATCCCCGTCACCTTCCGGCGCCCCCGCATGCACGCCAACGAGTTCGTCTTCCTCATGGCCTCGCGCGGCGCCGCTTCGATCACGGCCTTCCACGACGCGCTCTACACGCGGTCCCTGCAGCCGCACCTTCGCCGCGACATTCCGTATGAGCCGCACATCACCGTGGCGCGCTGCGCGGACCTCGCATTGCTCGAGCGCGCGCTCGAGGAAGCCGAAGAGTCCCTGGGCGGCGAGTACGCGGACGTCATGCGCGAGGTCACGCTGCTCGCCGTCGCCGACTGTAAAATCACTGCCTTGAGGACAATCCCGCTGGGCATCGCATGAACACCAACGCGCTCACCATCACGCAGGCTTCCTGCGCCGACGACTACGATCCCAACTCCATGCCGGTAGCGAAGGCACGCGCCTTCATCCACCAGTTCCTCGACCCGGTGACGGGCGTGCTGCGCGTTCCCGTGCGCTCGGCCCTCGGGCGCGTGCTCGCCGAAGACATCGCCTCGCCGGTGGACGTGCCGTCGCATCGCAATTCAGCCATGGATGGATGGGCCGTGCGCGGCGCCGATGTGGCGGCGGGCGAAGCCACGCTCACCGAGATCGGCGCTTCGTTCGCGGGCAAGCCCTTCGCAGGGAAAGTCGCGGCGGGACAATGCGTGCGCATCATGACCGGAGGCGTTGTGCCCGAAGGCGCGGACACGGTGGTGATGCAGGAGCGCGCCAAGGCCAACGGCAAATCGATCACGTTCGCCGCGGGACAGAAGACCGGGCAGAACGTGCGCGAGGCGGGCGAGGACCTCAAGGCGGGATCCATCGCGTTGAAGCGCGGCCGCATCGTGCGCCCCGCGGAGCTGGGGCTCATCGCGTCGCTGGGCATCGGCGAGGTCTCGGTGTACCGGCCGCTGCGCGTGGCGTTCTTTTCCACGGGCGATGAGCTCAAGTCCGTGGGCACGACGCTGGGCGAAGGCGAGATCTACGACTCCAACCGCTACACGATCCACGGGATGCTCACGCGCCTCGGATGCGAAGTGCTCGACATGGGCGTGGTCCGCGACGATCCGAAGCTGATCGAGCAGGCCTTCGCGCGGGCCGCCGCTTCGGCCGACGTGGTGATCACGAGCGGCGGCGTCTCCGTGGGAGAGGCGGACTTCGTGAAGTCGATGCTCGGCAAGCTGGGCGAAGTCGTCTTCTGGAAGATCGCGATGAAGCCCGGGCGCCCGCTCGCCTACGGCAAGATCGGCTCGGCGCATTTCTTCGGGCTCCCGGGCAATCCCGTCTCGGTGATGGTCACGTTCTACCAGTTCGTGCGCAGCGCGCTGCTCGTGCTGATGGGCGCGGATCCCGTGGAGCCGATTCCGACGTTTCGCGCGACCTGCACGTCGATGCTCAAGAAGGCGCCGGGCCGCACCGAGTTCCAGCGCGCCATCCTCACGCAGGCGCCCGACGGCACGCTCACGGTGAGGCCCACCGGCGAACAGGGCTCGGGGATCCTCAAGTCCATGAGCGACGCCAACTGCTTCATCATCCTGGGCGACGACGTGGGCAACGTCGCCGCGGGCACGGCGGTGGAAGTGCAGCTCCTGGAGGGGATGGCATGAACGAGGCCTCGCCGCCGCTCATCGCGTCGTCCAGGCGCAAGGGCTCCGGCATGGAGTACCTGCAGCGCATCATCTCGGGCGAGTACGCGCAGCTTCCGATCGGCATCACGCTGGGCTTTCGCATCGCGGCCGCGGTTCCCGGTTCCGTGACCGTGATCGGCAATCCCGGCGTGAACTCCTACAACCTGCTCGACACCGTGCACGGCGGATGGACCGCCGCGGTGCTCGACACCGCCATGGCGCTTTCGAACCTCACGCTGCTGGACCTCGAGCAGACCTTCACCACGCTCGACATCCGCATCAACTACATCCGCCCCATCACCGTCGAGACCGGCGAAGTCGCCGCCGTGGGCAGCGTGATCAACAGCGGCCGGCGCGTGGCCTACGTCGAGGCGGAGCTCACCGACTCCGCCGGCAAGCTCCTCGCCCACGGCACCGGCAGCTGCCTGATCCTGCCGAGAACCCAGGGGACAGACCCCTAGTCGTCGAACGGCAGGCCGACGTAGTTTTCGGCGAGCGACGTCATCGCGGCGCGAGAGGTGGTGACGTAGTCGAGCTCGGCCAGCTGGCGCTTGCGGTCGAAGGAGGTGTCGCTCTCGGCGCGATGCATCATCGTGGTCATCCACCAGGAGAAGCGCTGGCCCTTCCAGATGCGGCGAAGGCAATCGTCGGAGTAGCGCGCGAGGCGCGTCTCGTCGCGCTTGCGGTAGAACGCATCGAGCGCCCTCGCCAGCACGCGCACGTCGGCCGCCGCGAGATTGAGTCCCTTCGCGCCCGTGGGCGGAACGACGTGCGCCGCGTCGCCCGCGAGGAAGAGCCTGCCGTGGCGCATGGGCTCGACCACCACGCTTCGCATCCCCACGATCACCTTCTGGGTGATGGGCCCTTCCTTCGGCAGCCACCCGTCCTTCGTCTCCAGGCGCTTTCGCATCTCCGACCAGATGCGCTCGTCGGACCAGTGGGCCACGCTGTCGTTGGGATCGCACTGCAGGTACATGCGCTGCAGCGTGGGCGATCGCGTCGAGACGAGCGCGAACCCGCGGTCGTGCGCGGCGTATATCAGCTCGTCGGACGATGGCGGCGCCTCGACCAGGATCCCGAACCACCCGAAGGGATAGATCCGCTCGTGGCGCGTGAGCACGCCCGCCGGAATCGAATGGCGCGACATGCTGTGGGAGCCGTCGCAGCCCGCGATGAAATCGCATTCCACGCGCCTTGCCGCCCCGCCCTCGGCGAACGAGATCGCGGGGCGTTGCGAGTCCATCGCCTCCAGCTTCACGTCGGACACGCCGAAGCGCACGTCGCCGCCGGCCGCGAGCCGCGCCTTCACGAGGTCCTTGATCACCTCGTGCTGCGCATAGACGGTGACGCGCTTGCCGCCCGTGAGCTCCTGCATGTCGATGTGGTGCGTCTCGCCGTTGAAGCGCAGGTACACGCCGCGATGGAAGAACGCCTCGCGATGCAGCCGCTCGCCCACGCCGGTTTCCGTGAGCATGTCCACGGTGCCCTGCTCGAGCACGCCCGCGCGGATCGTGCCCTCCACGTCCCCGCGCGTGCGGCTCTCCACCACGGTCGACTCGATGCCCGCGAGGTGCAGCAGGTGCGACAGCAGCAGGCCCGCGGGCCCCGCTCCGACGATGCCGACTTGCGTGCGCGCCGTTCCTGTCATCGGACGGATGCTACCGTCGCGATCGGACGAATTCCACAGACGCTTCGATTACCGCACGGGCCTGATCGCGGTGCGGCGAGTGGCCGCAGCCGGCGAGCTCGAGGACCTTCGCGTGCTTCACGAGCCGCGCGATGCCCCGGACCTGCTCGAGGGTCCCGTACTCGTCGCCGATGCCCTGGATCGCGAGCACGGGGGCCGCGATCGGCGCGATGTCGTCGGCAATGTTCCACGAGCGAAACGCCGGATCGGTCCAAATGTCGTGCCAGCCGTAGAAGGCCGAATCCACGTCGTCGTGGAATCGCGCGAGGCGCTCGCGCAGCCCGCCTTCGAGATAGGCCGTGCGCGTGCGCCGGATGCCCTCGATCGCCATGTCCTCGACGAACCAATGGGGCGCCGCCACGATGGCGCCGGCGGTCCGCCCGGGAAATCGCGCCGCGAACAGCAGCGCGATGGAGCCGCCGTCGCTGTGGCCATAGAGCCACACGGGCTCGCGAAGGCCGAGATCGTCGAGCAGCTTCGGAAGGACGTCGTACGCCTGGCGATGCAGGTAATCGGGCTTCCACCGCTGGGCGTGGGCACGAGGCGTGCTCTTGCCGTAACCGGGGCGCGAGTAGACGAGGCCGCGCATCGCGAGCGCCGACGAAAGCTCCGAAGGAAAG
>DATJVS010000182.1:0-4420 GCA_035501715.1 Usitatibacter sp. | reverse complement strand
CTGTATTCGAACCTGCCGCACGACGTGGTGAAGGACTTCACGCCCGTGGCGCTCGTGGCGAGCTCGCCGGTCGTCCTCGTCGTGAATCCGCAGTCGCCGTACAAGACGGTCGCCGAGTACGTCGCCGCGGCAAAGGCCAATCCCGGCGGCGTCTCGTTCGGTTCCGCCGGCGCGGGAACGCCGGGCCATCTCACCGGCGAGATGTTCGCGAGCTCCGCGGGCGTAAAGCTCCAGCACGTCCCGTACAAGGGCAGCGCGCCCGCGATCAACGATCTCCTCGGCAACCAGATCCCGTCGATGTTCGATCCGCTGCAATCGGTGATCGCGCACATCCGCGCCGGCAAGCTGCGCGCGCTCGCGATCAGCGGCACCGCGCGCTCGACGGCGCTGCCCGACGTGCCGACGTTCACCGAGGCCGGCGTGAAGGGCGTCGAATCGCGCGCCTGGTGGGCCGTGTTCGGTCCGGCCAATCTTCCGGCGGACGTCACCGCGCGGTTGCGAAGCGAGATCGACAAGATCGTGAAGTCGCAGGAATTCCGCGACCACTTCACGGCGATCGGCGTGCAGACGAATGCGGAAGGCGTGGCCCTGCCCGAGTTCCAGCGCGAAGAGGTGGCGCGCTGGCAGAAGGCAGTGCGCGATTCCGGTGCCAAGGCGGACTAGAGGAGCGGCGATGCGACTGGACAGCGAAGAGAAGGCGATGCTCGCGGGCGAGATGGGGCCCGTGCCCCGCGCGGCCATCGAGCACCAGGTGAAGGTGGGAACGTTCTTCGGCGCGAAGGACTTCGTGCCGGTGACGCAAGCGCACATCATGGCCGACACGGAGAGCCTCGGCGCGCACAACGTGGGTTGGCTCGAGGCGCTCGCCGCGGAGACGAAGGGGCAGCGCACCGTGCGCATCCCCACGATCACCGATCCACGCGGCACCGACTTCGCCAAGTCGAAGCAGCTCGGGCAGGCCGACTGGATGGTGTCGCTCGAGCGCCGTGCGGTGGCCGCGTTCGTGAAGCTCGGCGTGTCGATGACGGACACCTGCATCAACTACCAGACGATCCAGGCGCCGACTCGCGGCGAGCACGTCGCCATGGGCGATACCGGCGTGGTGATCTATTGCAATTCCGTCTGCGGCGCGCGCTCGAACTTCGAGGGCGGTCCATCGGCGCTCTCGGCGGGGCTCACGGGACGCACGCCGCGATACGGATTCCACCTGGACGAGCAGCGACGCGGAACCCTGCACGTGAAGACGACATGCACGCCCGAGTCGCTCAACGACTGGGGCGCGCTGGGCGGCGTGATCGGGCGGCTCGCGGGCGACTACTGGAACGTGCCGGTGATCGAAGGGATCGACCGCGCGCCGACCTCCGACGAGCTCAAGCACTTCGGCGCGGCGATGGCGAGCTTCGGTTCGGTGGCCCTCTTCCATCTCATCGGCATCACGCCCGAGGCCTCGCGCTTGTCCGACGTCGCGGGCAAGCGCATGAGGAAGCACACCGTGGGGCGCAAGGAAGTGAAGGCGCTGCAGTCCTCGTATGCGGTGGACACGAAGGTGGACGTGGTCGTGTTCTCCGCGCCGCAGCTTTCCATCTACGAGCTGCGCATGCTGGCCGCGCTCTGCGACGGCAAGAAGTTCAAGGTGCCGATGCTCGCCGTCACGAGCCCGCAGGTGAAGCCCGACTCCGACCGCTTCGGCTACACCCAGCGCATCGAGGCCGCCGGCGGGACCGTGTTCTCCGGCATGTGCTTCTACCAGTCGTATGCGCGCGAGATCGCCGAGGCGAACGGCTGGAAGCGGCTCGCCACCAACAGCGCGAAGATGGTGAACATCCTCGGCGGCTACGGTTACGTGCCGATGCTGGCGTCCATGGAGCAATGCGTGGAAGCCGCGCAGACGGGAGAGCTGAAATGAGCCCGAAGACGATCACGATCCATCGCAAGCCCAGGGGCGGCGGGCGCGTGCTCAAGGCGCGGCATGCCATGGGGCCCGTTGTGCGAGGCGAGGCGCTCGTCGCGAGGGACGGTTTCTCCGCGCGCTACGACCTCGATCGCATCGCCGGAATCTTCTCGCGTCCGGCGCACAAGCTCGCGGGGCAGTCGTACGTCGGGAAGGTCCTGGTGCTCGACACCGCGAAGGGCGGCGTGGCGAGCGCATGGATGCTGGCCGAGATGCGTTCGCGCGACAAGGTGCCGCTCGCGATCATCTTCAACACCGTGAATCCCATCCTCGTGCAGGGGGCGGCGCTGGGCGGCATCACCATGATGGCGGGCTTCGACGAGGACGTGACGGCGGCGATCCCCCATGGGGCGGAGGTGGAGATCGATCCGGGGAAGCGGACGATCAGGGTGCTTTGACGACGGGGGCGCAATGGACTAGACTTAGCTAAGTCCATGAAGCCCGTCAACATCCACGAAGCCAAGACCCATCTATCCCGCCTCATCGAGCGCGTGCAGGCAGGCGAGGAGATCGTCATCGCCAGGGCGGGACGGCCCGCGGCGCGGCTGGTGCCGATCGAGGGCGAACGCAGGCCCGTGAAGATCGGCGGCCTCAAGTCGCGGATCGCGGTGCCCGACGACTTCAATACGATGTTCGAGGCGGAAATCGCGGCGCTCTTCGGCGGATCGCCTTCGCGCGCGAAGGGCCGGCGGAAATGAGCCGGCTCCTGGTCGATACGCAGCTTCTCCTGTGGAACGTGTCGGGGTCCCGGAGGCTGCCGGCGCGCGTCGCGCGGCTATTCCGCGACGGGCGCCACCAGTTCTTCTACAGCGCGGCGAGCCTCTGGGAGATCGCCATCAAGGCCGCCCTCGGCCGCGACGATTTCGTCGCGGACGCCGCGGCGATCCACGAAACACTTGGCGAGAATGGCTTCCACGAGCTTGGGGTCACGGCACAGCATGCCGCAGCCGTCTCCCGCTTGCCGCCGATTCACGGGGACCCATTCGATCGGATGCTCATCGCGCAAGCGATCAGCGAGCCCATGGCGCTGGTCACCACGGACGAGCGGCTTGCGGCGTACCCCGCGACCGTCGAAATCGTCTAGGCGCGATTGTCGAAAACGGCGCCCGCCGTTCGACTAGTGGGTAGGAACCGTTGTCCTCAACTCCCAAGGAGACCCACCCCATGAGATTCCTTTCGATGGTCCGCATCAACGAATCCACCGGCCAGCAGCCCACCGAGCGCCTGATGACGGAGATGGGCAAGCTCATCGACGAGATGACCCGCACCGGGGCGCTCGTGAGCACCGCGGGGCTCATGCCCACGCGGGAAGGCAAGCGCATGCGCTCGAACCACGGGAAGCTCTCCGTGACCGACGGGCCCTTCACCGAGACCAAGGAAGTCGTGGGCGGCTACGCGATCCTCGAGGCGGCCTCCATGGCCGAAGCGATGGAGCTCACGAGGAAGTTCCTCAAGGTGCACGGCGACGAGTGGAACGTCGAGTGCGAGGTGCGGCAGCTCGCGATGCCGGAGGTCGGGTGCGCACACCCGAAGCGCTGAGCTAGCGCTTCTCGAGAAATCCCTCCACCGCCGAGAAGAGCTCGAAGCGGCTGCGCTCCAGGTGCATGCGATGCGTGCCGCCGGAGATCCACGTGAGCTGCTTGCGGCGCGAACGCGCGAGCGCGTGGAAGAAGCGGATCGAATCGGCCTCCGTCGTGACCGCATCCCACGATCCGCGGACGACAAGCGTCGGCGTCTCGATCAGGCCCGGGTCGTAGGGCATGTGGCCCCGGCGCGCGCGCTCGATGTCGATTGCCGGGCCCGCCGGCACGCGCACGGAAGACGCCGCGCTCGGAGCACGCGCATCGCTGCGCAGGTACGCCTCGATCCACCGGTCGAATTCGGCGTGGGTGACGGGCGGCTCGGTTCCCTCGGGCACGCCCGCGGCGAACGCGGCCCACTGCGCTTCGCGGGTCACATCGAGGAACGCAGGTGTCTCTCCAGGCAACGCCTGCCGGGACTCCGCGGCGACGATGGGACCATACAAGACGGCGCGATCGACCTGCCCTGGCCGCTGCGAGAGCAGCAGGCCCGCGGGCGCGGTGCCCCACGAATGCGCGATGAGGGCGAGCGAAGCGGCGGGCGATTCGCGGCGAATGAATTCCAGCGCCAACGCGAGTTGCGCCGCTGCGTCGATCGCATCACCCGGAGTCGCGTGCCCCGTCCCGGGAAACGGATCGGACGGGCCGAATCCCTGGAAGTCGAGGCCCCACGTCTCGAATCCCGCGGCGCAGAGCTCGTCGAACCAGGAGCGGCCCTCGATCCGGTACGCGGCGGAGAGCGATGTCGGGAACGTGGCCCCATGGACCACGAGGACCGATCGGTCGAAGCGCGGCGGCGCCTGACGCGTGAGCGCGAGGCGAGAGCCGTCGGCGCGAGAAATGAAATGGATGTCTGTCATGCCGCCACGGTAATGCGCCCGCGGCGGAA
>DATJVS010000181.1:0-13239 GCA_035501715.1 Usitatibacter sp. | reverse complement strand
TGATCGAGGAGGAGGGCCTCGAGAACGTGTTCGCGCGCCATCATCGTCTCGCCAGCGCCACGCGCGCCTGCGTGCGCCATTGGGGGAAGAATGGCGGCGGGCCGGAGATCTATTCGCTGGAGCCCGAAGCCGCTTCCGATTCGCTCACCGCCGTGCTGACGCCTCCGGGTCACGATGCCGACCTCGTGCGCAGCATCGCCAACGACAAGTACGGCGTCGCGCTCGGCCGAGGCTTGTCGGCGCTCCAGGGCCGCGTCTTCCGCATCGGACACATGGGCGACCTTAACGAGCCGATGGTGCTGGGCTCGCTCGCCGCGATCGAGCTCGCGCTCGCCGAGGCGGGCGTGCCTCACGCAAGGGGTGGCGTGGAAGCGGCGATGGATTCGCTGCGGGCGCCCGCTTCTGCGCGCAAGGCCGCGGTCGCCGCCTAGGGGTGGAAGTCAGAAGTACCGCGTCGCCTTGAGGAGCACGCTCGCTCCCTGCGGCAGGCTTCCGAAGTTCGATCGTCTCCCGCCGGTCGTGGCGGCCGCGAGCGCGCCGAAGCTCCAGTTGTCCGTGTACGCATAGTCGGCCTGGAGCTGCATGAGCGTGGAGCCGTCGTGCGTGTCGGCGAGAACGAATCCCGTAAGCTCGAGCTTGGGCACCAGGAAGTCCACCCAGTCGCCTCGCAGGAACACGGCCTGGCGCTGCAGCGGCTCCTGGCGCTCGTTCGCGTAGGCGCGGATGTACCAGAGCGCGCGGGCGATGGACGAGGTCGCGGGCTGGCCTTCGCCCAGCGCGAACCACTTGTTCCAGTCCGAATCGGAGAATCCCGCTGCGTTGTAGTGGTATTCGAGATTGAACGTGACCTTGCTCTGCGTCGTGTAGGACGCGCCCACCGCCACCTGGTTCAGGAACCGCTCCTCGCCGCCCTGGCCGATGAGTCCCGACGCGGCCGGGGGAATCACGCCGGTCTCGCGGCCGAACGCGAACGCCTCGTCGATGATGCCCAGGCGCCGCCCGCCGGACCATTCGAGATATGCGACCGTGCTCTGTCCCACGCTCTCGGTCAGGTTGGCGCCGAACTTCACGTGGCCTTCCTCCCCGAAGACGAGCGCCTCGGGGTTCACGCCGTCGGCGAGCGGGATGCTGCCCTTGACGAGCCACCGGTTGGTCGAGTTCGTGCGCCCGAAGAGCGGGCTGAACCCTCGATACGGATCGGTGCCGACGGGCGCGGGCTCGGTCAGTTTCGGGGCGAAGAGCGCGCCGATCGAACCGGCCTCCTCCACGAGCTGCCCGCGGATCATCGCGGCGCCGAGGCGATCTTCGCGAAGCACGCGAGGATCGGCGGTGAGCGGATCGACCACCGCGCGCGCCTTGAAGAAGTCCGTCGGATTGAAGCCGAGCGCCACGCCGCTCTTCACGTTGATGCGGCCCATGTCGACGTACTCGCGGGTGCGCGGCTCGAAGCTCGCGTAGAGCTCGCGCAGGTCGTGCGTCACGTTGCCGCGGTTCGGGAATCCCAGGTTCTCCTCGGCGACGAGATTCAGGCGCCCGCTGTAGGCGAAGAAGGCGCCGGGGCCGAGCGGCCACTCGATGCGCGCATCGGCGAAGAGCCGCTCCTGCCATTTCGGCGGAAGCGGCGCCGGCTGCGGCACGAGGAGGTCGTCGCGCAGCGAATTGAAGCCGAGCGCGTTCTCGACGAAGATGCGCTCGCCCGTGGAGCCGGCGGATGGCGCCGCGTTCCCGGCCGCAGCGGGCTTCGCGGCGTTCGGAATGAGCTCGAGGTCCTTGTCCTCGTCGGCCGCGGCAGCCGCGCCCGCGAAGGCGAGGCAGGCGAGCCCGCCCGCCAATCGCCTCATCGCACCTGCAGCCTCGGCAGGAAGTCGCGCTGGAACCATGCGTCGGGCACGTCCTGGAACCTCGATTCCCCGAAGGTCGCGATCGTCGCGAGCGAGCTGTCCACCGCGTCGATGATCACCGCCTCGCCGGGCCGCGCCGCACCGAGGCGCTCGACGAAGTTGCGGTAATAGATGATCTTGAGCAGCCGTCCGCTGTCCGAGTAGAACTTGCCCTTCACCGGGCGGAACGTGCCCTGCTCGACCCAGAACTCCACGCGGCTATAGACGGCCGTGTCGGTCGCGGCCTTCATGTCGAGGTGCCAGCAGTTGCGCTTCTGCCGCGACGCGTCGTCGATGGTCTCGGTCCCCGTGAGAAGCGGCGTGTAGTCGGCGCCGAGGTTCACCGAGAGCACGTCGCCGATGGCGGCCTGTCCCACGAGGCGCTGCTGCGCGGAGATGCGCACGCTCGTCTGCGAGGCGGGGTCGTAGAACCAGAACGACTTGCCGTCGAGCAGCACCCGCTTGCCCGCATCGCGCGTGGGCTCGATGTACTCGAGCAGGTTCCTGAAGCGGCGCTGCGCGTCCTCCTTCGAGAAGAGGATGAACGTGCTGTGCGCCCGCTCGCGCCCGCTCACGTACTCGGTGAGCGTGAGCGCCGAGCGGAACGGCTGGCTCGCGTTGCGGATCCTGTCGGTGGCCGCGACGATTTCCTCCGCGCTCTGCGCGTGCGCCGTGAGCGCGAGGGCCGCAAGCGCGGCGGCGAATGCGAACTTGGCGCGATCAAACATGGCGGAGCGCATCCACGATGGAGAGCCGCGCCGCCCGGTTGGCGGGGATCAGCGCCGCCCAGAGGGCCACGAGGGTGAGCGCGACCCACGTCCCGATCACCAGCAGGGGGTGGTCGATCACGTCGATGCGGAAGGGCGTAGGGCTCGAGTTGCCCGGCGGAATCCACGTGAGGCCCGTGTGGTTCACGAGCGCCGCGACCGCGAAGGCGAGGATCGCGCCTACCGTGGCCCCGACGGCGCCCACCAGGGCGCCCTCGACCAGGAACTGGAGGCGAACGCCGCCGCGGCGAACGCCCATCGCGCGGATGGTGCCGATCTCGTTGGTCCGCTCCATCACGTTCATGGTCATGGTGTTCACCACGGCGAAGAGCACGATCACGCCCATCATGATCGCGATGAAGATGAAGATCGAGCTGAACATCGCCACCACCTGCACGTAGAAGGGCGACAGCTCCTTCACGTCGCGGATCTCCAGGTCCAGGTGGTTCTGGTCGATGAGGCTCGCCAGCCGCGCGCGCACGATCGGCATGTCCTCGCTGCGCTTCAGCTGCAGCACGATGGCAGTGGCCTTGTGCTCGCCGCGCCCGTACACGAGCTGCTGCGCGAGGGCGAGGTGCATGGCGATGAAGTTGTCGTCGAGCTCGCGCACGCCCTGGGCCTCGGCGCCGGCCACCGCGAGGCTCACGACGTTGGGCGCGCCGCCCACGGTGGCCCCGAGCAGATCGAGATGGGGGAGGTCGTCGCTCCCGGCCTTGGGGGCGCCCTGGCCTTCCAGTTGCGCGAGGCCCACGATGTCCTCGCGCGGCTTGGCGGAGGCGCTCTCGTCCGTCCTGGTGGCCGGGGCCTCGGGGCATTGCAGGTGCAGCGGCGCGCAGAGCGCGAGGATGCGCGCGAGCCCCACGCCCACGAGGCCGCGCGACTCGTCCCGGTCCGAGAGGCGCTCGTCGGCGGGGCGCACGAGCCCCGTGTGGCGCTCGTCCCAGAGGCGCATCCTGTTGCGCTCCGAGGGAACGAACCCCACGCCGAGGAACGTCTTCGACGCCTCGTTGCCGCCGGAGAAGTTGCCCGCGATGCCCATGAGCGATTGCGTGGGCGTCACCACGTTCACGAGCGGCTTGATGACCGGATCGTTCGAGACGAGGTCCATCACCTTGCGGTAGTCGCCGATTCCGTAGGCCGCGGGATTGCCGCTGCCGAAGAGGAAGTAGCCGCTGCGGAAGAGGCTCAGGTGGCCCACGCGCTGCACGTTGCTGGTCTCGAGGGCGTCGAAGATGTATCCCGCGTATCCGCCGAAGAGCATCAACGCCATCGCCCCCGCGGCGACGGCCGAGCCGGTCATGAACGAGCGGCGTCCGTTGCGAAGGATGTTGCGCGCTGCGGTCTTGAAGAGCATGGTCATGCGCCGGCCCTCCCGTGGCGCTGGTCCACCAGCGTGCCGTCGCGGATCACGAAGATCTCGTCGGCCTGCGACATGAGCTGCTGGTCGTGGGTGGCGAAGAGAAACGTCGTGCGCGACTCGGCCTGAACCTTGCGCATGAGCTCGATGATGGACGCGCCGGTCTCCGAGTCGAGGTTGGCGGTGGGCTCGTCGGCGAGCACGATCTGCGGCGCCTTCACCAGCGCCCGCGCGATCGCCACGCGTTGCCTCTGGCCTCCCGAAAGCTCGTTCGGGCGCCGGTCCGCGAAGGCGCCGAGCCCGACCGCTTCCAGCACCTGGCTCGTCTTGCGCTTGCGCTCCGCGTCGGGCGCGCCTACCAGCACCAGCGGGTACTCGACGTTCTCGTAGGCCGAGAGCACCGGCACCAGGCTGAACGTCTGGAAGATGAAGCCGATGTTGCGGGCGCGGAAGTCGGAGAGCTGGTCGTCGTCGAGGTCGGCCACCTTCGTGCCGCACACCTCCACCGAGCCGCGGGTGGGCGTGTCGATGCAGCCCACGAGATTGAGCAGCGTGGACTTGCCGCTGCCCGAGGCGCCCACGATCATCGAGAAGCGGTGGTACGGGATGTCGATGCTGATCCCCCGCAGGGCGGGCACGTCCACCTCGCCCGCGCGATAGGTCTTTGCCGCGTCATGGAGCCTTACCGCCGTCGCCTCTGGATTCATCGGGTCGCCTCCGGTACTATTCGGTACCATGGGAAGGAAGCCTACGGTACCAGCGGGTACCATGTCAAGCGATGCCCCGCCGCGCGAGCGGATCCTGGGCGCGGCCATGGGGCTGTTCATGGAGCGCGGTTTCGCCGATACCACCACGCTCGAGATCGCGACGCGGGCGCGCGTCTCGAAGCGCGAGATCTACGCGCTCGTGGGCAACAAGGAGGCGATGCTCGCGGCCTGCGTCGCGGAGCGGGGCAACCGCATGCGGCTGCCGGAGGGCATTCCGGAGCCGACCGATCGCGAGAGCCTTCGCGAGGGGCTGCGCCGCTACGCCGCGACGATGCTGCGCGAGGTCACGGATCCGGCGGTGGTCGAGGTGTTCCGCCTCGGCATCGCGGAGGCGAGGCGTTCGCCCGCGATCGCCCGATCGCTCGCTGCCATGGGGCGCGCGCCGGCCCGCGCGGCGCTCGGGGCGCTGTTGCGTCGAGCGAGGGAGCGCGGCCTCATCGCCAAGGGCGACCTGGAGGAGATGATGGGCCAGTTCCACGGCCACCTCTGGGGCGACCGGATGGTCTGGATCCTGCTGGGCGTCGAAGCGGCGCCGCGCCCGAAGGAGATCGAGCGCCGCGCCGAACGCGTGGCTCGCGCGTTCCTGGAGATCTACTCGACCGTATAGCGGATGTCGTCGCCTTTCGCGCCTCCAGACATCCGGGTGTAGCATGGGCGGCTCGAAGGCTGGCACAACAAAAAGGAGGGTGTGATGAGGATGCGCTCAGTGGCGACTGCGGTGTCCGGCCTGCTTCTCGCGATCGCGGCGGGAACGGTCCATGCCGGTGCGACGTTCGATGCGGTGAAGAAGCGGGGCTTCGTGCAGTGCGGGGTGAACACGGGCCTCGCGGGATTTTCGGTGGCCGACGAGAAGGGCGTGTGGAAGGGCATCGACGTGGATGTGTGCCGCGCCGTGGCGGCGGCCGTGTTCGGCGATGCGAGCAAGGTGAAGTTCACGCCGCTCACCGCCAAGGAGCGCTTCACCGCGCTTCAGTCGGGCGAGGTCGACGTGCTCTCGCGCAACACGACCTGGACCGTCGTGCGCGACGGCAGCCTCGGAATCAGCTTCACGGGCGTCACCTACTACGACGGGCAGGGCTTCCTCGTGAAGAAGAAGCTCAACGTGAAGAGCGCCCTCAAGCTGAACGGCGCCACGGTGTGCGTGGGCTCGGGCACCACCACGGAGCTCAACCTCCAGGACTACTTCACCTCGCACAAGATGAAGTTCAAGCCCGTGGTGTACGACACCTCGGACGAGACCGTGAAGGGCTTCGAGGCGGGCCGCTGCGACGTGCTCACGAGCGACCAGTCGCAGCTCTACGCGCTCAAGATTAAGCTCGCCAAGCCCGACGACGCAGTCGTGCTGCCCGAGGTGATCTCCAAGGAGCCGCTCGGGCCGGCGGTTCGCCAGGGTGACGTCGAGTGGTTCAACATCGTGCGCTGGAGCCTCTTCGCCATGGTCGACGCGGAGGACCTGGGCATCACGTCGAAGAACATCGACGAGATGAAGAAGTCGAGCGTCGTTCCCGACGTGAAGCGGCTGGTGGGAACGGAGGCGGTGAAACACGGCCTGGGCATCCCGGACGACTGGGCCTACCAGGTCGTGAAGCAGGTCGGCAACTACGGCGAGATCTTCGAGGCCAACGTCGGCGCGGGCAGCCCGCTCAAGATCGCGCGCGGCCTGAACGCGCTGTGGAACAAGGGCGGCATCCAGTACGCGCCACCGATCCGCTAGCCCGTAGCCGCAGCAGGCCAAACCGCGGGGCTCCGGCGTGACGCCCAGCAAGCCGCCGTTCTGGAACGATCCGAAGGTCCGGGCGATCGTCTTCCAGGTGCTGGTGAGCGCCGGAGTGATCGCGGTCGGGGTCTACCTCGTCCGCAACCTGCTGCACAACCTCGAGGTCCGCGGCATCTCCACGGGCTTCGGCTTCCTGCACAACCGCGCGGGCTTCGCGGTCAACCTCACGCTGATCCCGTACGACGAGGACTCGTCGTACGGGCGCACGTTCGTGGTGGGCCTGCTCAACACGCTGCTCGTGTCGGGTCTCGGGATCTTCTTCGCGACGATCCTGGGCTTCGTCGTGGGCATCGCGCGGCTGTCGCGCAACTGGCTGGTCGCCACGCTGGCGTCGGCCTACGTGGAGACCTTCCGCAACCTGCCGCTGCTGGTGCAGATCCTGTTCTGGTACTTCGCCATATTCCTGAACCTGCCTCCGCCGACGGATGCGATCCACCTCGGGCATTCCGCGTTCCTCACGTTGCGGGGCCTGTACCTGCCGTGGCCGGAGCCCGAGCCCGGCTTCGGCTGGACCCTCGCGGCCTTCGTGGTGTCCGTGGGCGCGGTCGTCTTCCTCGTGCGCTGGGCGCGCCGGCGCCAGGAGCTCACGGGCCGGATCTTCCCATCGTTCTTCGCGTCGATCGCGATCCTCGTCCTCGCGCCGCTGGCGGTGTTCTTCGCGACGGGCAGCCCGCTGGAATGGTCGAAGCCGGAGCTCGACGGCTTCAACTTCACCGGGGGCGTGGCCGTCATCCCGGAGCTCGCGGCGCTGCTGCTGGCGCTTTCGGTCTACACGGCCGCGTTCATCGCCGAGATCGTTCGCGCGGGAATCCTTTCCGTGTCCCACGGCCAGACGGAGGCGGCCGGCGCGCTGGGGCTTTCGCGGGCGCGGACGCTGCGCCTCGTGGTGATCCCGCAGGCGATGCGCGTGACGATCCCGCCGCTTACGAGCCAGTACCTGAACCTCACCAAGAACTCGTCGCTCGCCACGGCCATCGGCTATCCGGACCTGGTCTCGCTCTTCGCGGGCACCACGCTCAACCAGACGGGGCAGGCCGTGGAGGTGATGTCGATGACGATGGCCGTGTACCTGGTGATCAGCCTCGTGATCTCGCTGCTCATGAACTGGTTCAACGCCCGCATGGCGTTGGTGGAGCGCTGAAGTGGCGTCCTCGGCCCCGGTCCTTCCCGACCTTCCGCCGCCCGTCGCCTCCACCGGCGCCCTGGGGTGGCTGAGGAGGAACCTCTTCGACTCGCCGCTCAATAGCGCGCTCACGCTGCTCGTGATCTACATGCTCTACCTGCTGGTCCCGCCGTTCGTGAAGTGGGCCTTCATCGACGCCGACTGGAAGGGAACCAAGCACGAGGACTGCTCGCGGGTCGGCGCGTGCTGGGTGTTCGTCCGCGTGCACCTGAACCAGTTCTTCTACGGCTTCTACCCGGCGGTCCAGCAGTGGCGCGTGAACGCGGCGCTGGGCCTGCTCGTGCTGCTCATGGCGCCGCTCTTCGTGAAGGGCTTCCCCGGCAAGCCGTGGATCGCGCTCGGCACGATCTTCGGCTATCCGGTGGCCGCGTTCTACCTGCTGCTGGGCGGCCGCTTCGGGCTCGCCTACGTCGAGACGAGCAACTGGGGCGGCCTGTCGCTCACGCTCGTGATCGCGGTGGTCGGCATGGTGGCGGCGCTGCCGCTGGGGATCCTGCTCGCGCTCGGGCGCAGGGCGACGCACATGCCGGTGCTCAAGGCGCTGTGCGTGGTCTTCATCGAGATCGTGCGCGGAGTGCCGCTCATCACGGTGCTCTTCATGTCCTCGGTGATGCTGCCGTTCTTCCTGCCCGAGGGCCTCAACTTCGACAAGCTGCTGCGCGCGCTGATCGGCGTCATGATGTTCGCCTCCGCGTACATGGCCGAGGTCGTGCGCGGCGGGCTGCAGGGCGTGCCGAAGGGCCAGTACGAGGCGGCGGCGGCGCTGGGCCTGGGCTTCTGGAGGTCCACGTTCCTCGTCACGCTGCCCCAGGCGCTCAAGCTCGTGATTCCCGGCATCGTGAATACATTCATCGGGCTCTTCAAGGACACGAGCCTGGTGCTCATCATCGGATTGTTCGACCTGCTGGGAACGATCCAGGCCGCCAACTCGGACGCCAGCTGGCTGGGCTTCTCCACCGAAGGCTACGTGTTCGCGGCGTGCGTCTACTGGGTCTTCTGCTTCAGCATGTCGCGCTACAGCCAGCGCCTCGAGAGGCGGTTGCAGACAGGACACAAGCACTGAACGCGAGGGATCCCGCCATGACCGACGCCCAGCCCGCCGCCGCACCCGCCCCATCGACCGAGCCCATGGTGGAGCTCACCGGCGTTCACAAGTGGTACGAGAAGTTCCACGTGCTGAAGGAGATCAACCTCAGGGTCGCCAGGGGCGAGCGCATCGTGATCTGCGGGCCGTCGGGCTCGGGCAAGTCGACGATGATCCGCTGCATCAACCGCCTCGAGGCCCACCAGCAGGGCCGCATCATGGTGGACGGCACCGAGCTCACCGACGACCTGAAGAACATCGAGCGCATCCGCTGCGAGGTCGGCATGGTGTTCCAGCACTTCAACCTCTTTCCGCACCTCACGGTCCTGGAGAACTGCGCGCTCGCGCCCATCTGGGTGCGCAGGACTCCGCGCAAGGAGGCCGAGGAAACCGCGATGAAGTACCTCGAGCGGGTGCGCATCCCCGATCAGGCGAGGAAGTACCCCGGGCAGCTATCCGGGGGCCAGCAGCAGCGCGTGGCGATCGCGCGAAGCCTGTGCATGCGGCCGAAGGTGATGCTCTTCGACGAGCCGACCTCGGCCCTCGACCCGGAGATGATCAAGGAAGTGCTCGACGTCATGGTGGGCCTCGCCGAAACCGGCATGACGATGCTGTGCGTCACGCACGAGATGGGATTCGCCAAGACCGTCGCCGACCGCGTGATCTTCATGGACAAGGGGCAGATCGTCGAGGAGAACGAGCCCGAGGCGTTCTTCAACCACCCGCAGCACGAGCGCACCAAGCTCTTCCTGAGCCAGATCCTCAATCACTGAGGCGGGCCCCACCCGTGGCCGCGCGGTCGGCGCGGCCACGGTGCTGCCGGCGAGCGCTACTCGACCGTATAGCGGATATCGTCGCGGCGGTTCTTCGCCCAGTCGGCCTCGTCGTGTCCCTTGGCCACGGGCTTCTCTTCGCCGTAGCTCACGGTCTCGATGTGGCTCGTGGAAACGCCCAGCGCCTCCATCTGCTTCGCCACGGCCTCGGCGCGCCGCTGCCCGAGGGCCAGGTTGTACTCGCGGCTGCCGCGCTCGTCGCAGTTGCCTTCGATGCGCGCGCGCGATTCAGCATGGCTCGCCATGTAGTACGCATGCGCCTTCACGATCGGCTCGTACTGGTCTTTCACCAGGTTCGAGTCGAAGTCGAAGTAGATGCTGCGCTTGGCGAGGATGTTGTTGGGATCGTCGAGCGGATTGCCGGCGATCGTCGGTTTGGCCATCGAGTTGGTCGAGCTCGTCGATGCGGTGGTGGCGGTGTTGCCGGTCGCCGCGGAATGATCCGTCACCGGCACTTCGGTCTTGGCCTCGTGGGTCGCGCACCCGGCGGCGAGCAACGCGATTGCAATGCAGGAAAGCTTGCGCATAGCTGTCTTCTCCTTATGTGTCTTCCGGCGGGCGCCGGCGTCCCTTGATGAACAAAGGAGATGATGCGCGCGGCGCGATTTAGTTCCGCGCCGCGTGCTCGCCGCGGAGGCCTCAGAGCTCCCCGATCCCTCCGTCCACGGCGTATTCCGACCCCGTCACGAACGACGCTTCGTTCGACAGCAGGAACGCGGCCACGGCGGCCACCTCGTCGGGCTTGCCGAAGCGCCCGAGCGGCACGGCGCTCGCGATCGCCTTGCCGAATTCCGACTGCGCCTCTTCGCTCAAGCCCGAGCGCTCGAAGAAGTTGGTCTCGATCGGCCCGGGGCTTACCGCGTTCACGCGGATCTTGCGCGGCGCGAGCTCGCGGGCCAGCACGCGCGTGAGGGTGCGTACGGCGCCCTTGGTCGACGCGTACACCGACATGTTCGCAAATCCCTTCTGCCGCGCGACCGAGGTGTTGAGCAGGATCGCGCCGCCGTCCTTCATGAGCGGAGCGAGCGCCTTGGCCTGCAGCAGCGGGCCGCGCACGTTCACGGCGTACTGCGCGTCGAACTCTTCCGCGTTCACGGCCTCGAGCGGCGTGAATACGCCGAAGCCGGCGTTGAAGAACACGGCGTCGAGCTTCGGGGCGACCTTGGCCACTTCGCGCGCGAGCTCCTGGGCAGCCTCGGGCTTGCCCGCGTCGTTGCGGATCGCGATGGCGCCGTCGAGCTGGCCCTTCGCCTTCGTGATGGAGGTGTCGCGCGAGGCCGTGACGATCACCTTCGCGCCCTCGTCCTGCAGGCGCTTCGCCGTCGCGAGGCCGATGCCGGAGGTTCCGCCGGTGACCAGCACCGTCTTGTTTTCGAATCGCTTCATTTCAATGCTCCTTGCGGGTTGTGACGTCATCAGGATAGGATGTGCGAATGCGCAATGAAATTAGCAATTCACGCAAATCTGGTTTGCGGGAACGCACAGCGAGCCTCGACTGGGAGTCGCTGCGCACGGTGCTCGCGGTGACCCGCGCGGGCAGTCTCGCGGGCGCGGCGCGCTCGCTCGAGCTGCGCCACTCCACCGTGTTCCGCCGGGTCGAAGGGATCGAGCGGCGCCTCGGGCAGGCGCTCTTCGATCGGCGGCGCGGCGGATGGATCGCCAACGAGCTGGGCGAGACCGCGGCGCGCGCGGCCGAGGCGATGGAAGAGGCCGCGCTCGAGGCCGAGCGGCGCCTGCTCGGCGCCGACGGCCGCCTGGCCGGCGTGGTGCGCGTGGCCACGAGCGAGCTGCTCGGAGGCTACCTGCTCGTGCGGCTGGTGCGACCGTTCCTCGAGCGCCATCCCGCGATGCAGATCGAGCTCGACGTGTCCAATCGCAGCCTCGACCTCACGCGCCGCGAGGCGGACGTGGCCCTTCGCGCCACGCGCGATCCGCCCGAGTCGCTCGTCGGCCGCAAGCTCGGCGTGCTGCGATACGCGGTCTATGCTTCGCCCGCGCTGCTGCCGCGCGGCAAGGTGCCCGAGCTCGAGACGCTGCCGTGGCTGGGATTCGACGAGCGCATCGCGCAGTTCGAGGTGGCTCGATGGTTCGCGCGCGTGCTGCCCGGCGTGCAGCCGCGCCTGCGCGCCGATTCGCTGGGCGTGCTGCTGCGCGCGGCCGCGGGCGGCGCGGGCGCCGCGGTGCTGCCCGTGTTCGCCGCCTCGCAGGAGAAGGGGCTCGTGCGCGTCACCGACGTGATCCCGGACGTGCACATGGACCTGTGGCTGCTCTCGCATCCGGACCTGCGCGGCAACGCGAGGGTGCGCGCGCTCGCCGATCACCTCGCCGCCGGCGTGCCGAGGGAGCTCGAGGACATCCTCGCGCGCGGATCGTGCTGCCCGCGATTCGCGCCCTGCCCGGTGCAGCGGCGCCGCGCGCGCCGCGGCGCGGCGAAAGGAAACTCGGCGCGGGGCGAGTGACCTGCTTCACTTGCATTACCGCGCCGTCGCCGTATCCTGACCGGGAGGATCTTCCAGCGGGAGGTCGGCATGAAGGTGATTGCTGCCGCGCTTGCCCTGACCGCATCCTGCATCGCGGCCGGTGAGCCCCTGCTCGATTTTCGCCGCGACCTGGCTTTCCGCCCCGAGGCCGTCGAGTCCTTCGCGCAGCGCGCATACGCCCAGAGGCTCGATGCTCTCCGCGCCGACGGGCGGCTCGACCGCGATCCCGCGCTCCTGGACAACGTCGACGACGTGATGGGGCCGCTGCGCGAAGCGGCGGAGGCCGAGCGTCCGGGCTCCAGCCGCTGGAACTGGCAGGTCCATTCGTGCCGGCGCTGCATGGAGAACGCGTCGGCCATGGCCGGCGGCCGCCTCCTGTTCGGCGAGGAATTCATCGCCAACCTGCGGCTCACGCGCGACGAGCTGGGATTCCTCGTGGCGCACGAGATGGCGCACGCCCTCGCCGAGCACACGCGCGAATTCGCCACCGCGGCGCGCTACTTCGTCGACAACGGCGCGCGGCGCGACTACTGGGACATCCAGCACGAGCTCGACGACAGCTTCGCGGTCCAGTACCGCATGGCGTTCGTCGCGGAGGAGCAGGAGCTCGACGCCGATCGCATCGGTTTCATCCTCGGCGCGCGCGCGGGTTTCGATCCCTCAGCGATGCTCACCCTGCTCGCCAAGCTCGACGGAGGATCGCGCCCCGGACTGCTCGACGATCATCCGAGCATCGAGCGCCGGCTCGAGCAGGCCGCCACGATGCTGCAGACGGCGCGGGCCGTGTACAAGCGTTTCGGCGTCGAGAGCCCCGCGCCCTGAAGCGAAGCGGCTAGCGCTTCTTGTAGGTCCCCACCAGGACGGCCTGCCCCAGCACGTGTCCCGCCATCGCCTTCTCGAGCGCGGCCTTGTTCGCGTTGGCGAGGGTGAGCGTCGTGTCGAGCGCGTAGAGCTTGTGGAAGTAGCGGTGCGTTCCGATGGGCGGGCATGGGCCGCCGTAGGCGGTGCGCCGGAAATCGTTCGTCCCGGCGAGCGTGCCCTGGGGCAGTCCCGATTTCGCGGCGCCTTCGGCGAGCATGCTCGTCGAGGCGGGAATGTTGTAGAGCACCCA
>DATJVS010000180.1:0-20592 GCA_035501715.1 Usitatibacter sp. | reverse complement strand
CCCTTGTTCGGTCCATAGAGCGTCTCGTAGAACGCGTCCGCGTCGGGGATCGCCGCGCTCCAGCCCAGGCCCCACATCTGGAGCTTGCCGGCGTAGGAGGCCTTCAGGAGATCGGGCCACTTCTCCCGGCGGAAGGTCATGTGGATGCCGATCGCGTTCATGTCCCTCTGCCAGAGCTCGAGCAGCGGCTGCTGCTCGCTGCCCGGCGATGCCGCATATTCGATCGTGAGCGGCTCGCAGGGATCGGCGGGCTTCGCGCGCGGCAGGTCGCGCCAGCCGTCGCCGTCGCAATCCACGTAGCCGTACATGTCGAGCAGCGCCTTGGCCTTCGCGGGGTTGTACTCCGTGGCGCTCGAGTGGAAGTCCGGGTCGTAACCCGAGACGCCCGGCCCGATGGGGCTTTGCGCGGGAATCGCCTGGTTCTTGCGCGCGATGTGCACTTCCTCGTCCACGTCGTTGGCGAGCACGATCGCGCGGCGAAGGGCCACCTTGTCCGGCGTGTAGCCGCCCACCACCGGATCCTCCATGGCGAAGTACGAGTACGTGAGCTCCATTCCCGGCTGGCGATCGAGGTAGATGCCCTTCTTCGCGAGGTTCGGTGCGATGTGCCCGTTGGGCACGGCGACGTTGGCGAACTCGTTGGGAA
Source organism: Usitatibacter sp. (assembly GCA_035501715.1). Classification (GTDB taxonomy): domain Bacteria; phylum Pseudomonadota; class Gammaproteobacteria; order Burkholderiales; family Usitatibacteraceae; genus Usitatibacter. The sequence goes on along the minus strand of DATJVS010000180.1, from coordinate 19,946 downwards.
GGCGCTCGATCAGGTCGTGGTCGCCGTTCAGGAACGCGAGCCAGCGCGGCTGCGGCTCTTCGATGATGTCGACCACGACGCGATCGACCATGGGCAGGCGCTTGCCCTTGTTGGCCGCGAGGATCGCCTGGCCCACCGCATCGCCGGGCGCGGGATGCGCGTCGTAGTACTCCTCGCGATAGTTGGGGTTCTTCTCGAACACCATCTTCGACGAGCGCTTCCAGTACGTGAGGCGATACGGGCCCGTGCCCACGGGATGCTCGCTCGCCCTCTCGCCCAACGGCTCGGTCACCTCGCGCGCCACGGCGCACGTGAGGTTGCAGTAGGCGAGGTAGTAGAGGAAGTTGTAGTTGGGCTGTTTGAGGCGCACCTGGAAGGTGTAGCGGTCGAGCGCCCGCAGGCCCTCGACCTCGGTGTCGTAGTCCATCTTGCCCGTCTTGCGCGCCTTCGCGAGCACCTCGTCCATCCCCGCGATGTAGCCCTCGAAGAGGTAGAGGTTGGGCGAACGCAGGCGCGGGTCGTAGAGGCGCTTGATGGAGTACACGTAGTCGGCCGCGGTGAGCTCGCGCTTCTTTCCGCCGAAGGCCGGATCGTCGGCAAAGTAGATGCCCGGCTTCACCTTCATCGTGTAGAGCGTGCCGTCTTCGCTGATGGCGGGCATCGCTTCCAGCGTGTTCGGGACGAGCCGCACGGGCCGCTCGAGGTAGTCGTACTTGAGCGGCGCGTCGAAGATGTTGTCGATGAGGTTCGACGAATAGAGGTCCGAGATCTGCGGCGGATCGAAGCCCGTCTCCGCGATGAGGAACGCGTAGCGGAAGACCTTCTCGGCGGCGCCGGCGCCCAGGCACGCGGACACGGCCAACGCGGCGACGGCGAGCTTCGCGGCAAATCTCACGGCATGCGCTCCACGGGGGGCCGAGGCGCGATTATGCGATACACTTCGAGCCCGTCTGTAACGATAGATTCGCGACCTCCATGGGATTCCTGCAGGGCCGCCGCATCCTTGTGACCGGCATGCTCTCCAACCGTTCGATCGCCTATGGCATCGCCAAGGCGTGCCGGCGCGAGGGTGCCGAGCTCGCGTTCACCTACCAGGGCGAAGGCGTGCGCGAGCGAGTGGCCGATCTCGCGAAGGAATTCGACTCTTCCATCGTGCTGCCGTGCGACGTGGCCGACGACGCGCAGATCGCGGCGCTCTTCGCGGAGCTTCGCAAGTCCTGGGACTCGCTCGACGGCCTGGTGCACGCGATCGCGTTCGCGCCGCGCGAAGCGCTGAAGGGCGACTTCCACGAGACCGTCACGCGCGAGGCCTTCCGCATCGCGCACGACGTCTCGAGCTACAGCCTCGCCGCGCTCGCCAAGGCCGCGGCCCCGATGATGAAGGGGCGCCACGGCGCCGTGGTCACGCTCTCGTACCTGGGCGCCGCGCGATCGGTGCCGAACTACAACGTGATGGGGCTCGCCAAGGCGAGCCTCGAGGCGGCGGTGCGCTACCTCGCCGCGAGCATGGGTCCTTCGGGCATCCGCGTGAATGCGATCTCCGCGGGGCCCATCAAGACGCTCGCCGCCGCGGGAATCGGGGGATTCTCGAAGATCCTGCACCACGTCGAGAAGTTCTCGCCGCTGCGGCGCGGCGTGAGCACCGAGGAAGTGGGCAACGCCACCGCGTTCCTGCTCTCGGATCTCGCGAGCGGCATCACCGGAGAGACTATCTACGTGGACGCGGGCTTCAGCCACGTGACCCCGGGGATGGAGGACTAGGGCCGGCAGGCCTAGTTGGCCGGCGGGGCCTTGTCGAACGCGCCCTTGCGCACCGTGACGCCGACCTGCTCGCGCAGGCTCGTGAGCGACGATTCGAGCTCCGCCGCGGCCATCGCATTGCGCAGCTGCTCGCCCAGCGCGTCGCGCTTGGCCTCGTCCACCTTCTCGAGCTCGATCACCTTCGAGACCTGCACGATCGAATAGCCGCCGGGAGATTCCGTGCCGGTGTACGCGGGCAACTTGTTCGGATCGACGCGGAAGATCTTGTCGATCACGCCGGGGAAGAGGCCGCCGGTCTTCTGGCGGTTCACCGCGAGCGGCGCCGGCCACTTGAGCACCGCGTCCGCCTTGCCGGCCTGGAGCTCCTTCAGCTTCGCCTCGCCTTCCTTGATCGCGAGCTTGGTGGCCTCGTCGCGCTGCAGGCGCTTCTCGATGTCGGCCTTCACCACGTCCAGCGGGCGAAGCTCGGCGTCCTTGTGGTCGGTCATGTGCGCGGCGATGAGCACGTTGGTCGCGACCTCGACGGCCGAGGTGTTGCGATTGTCCTTGATGGTGGCGGAGGAGAAGAGCTCGGCCTGGAGCTTGGGATTGTTGAACGGCGGCGGCGCGATGCCGCCCTTCTGGATCCAGAGCGAGGGCTTCACCACGAGGTTCAGCTTGTCGGCCACGGGCTTCAAGCTCGTCGACTGCTCGTAGACCAGGTTGGAGAACTGCTCGGCCGCGTCGGCGAAGTCGCGCGAGGCCGCCTGCTTCTTGAGGTTCGCCTCGATCTCGGGCGTGGCCTCCGCGAGCGTCTTCTCCTTCGCGGGCTTCACGTCGGTCACGCGGATCACGTGATAGCCGAACTCGGTCTTCACCGGCCCGAGGATGTCTCCCTTCTTCGCGGCGAACACGGCGTCCTCGAAAGGCTTCACCATCGCGCCGCGGCGGAAGAAGCCCAGGTCGCCGTTCTGCGCGGCCGAGCCCGGGTCCTGCGACTGCTTCTTCGCCACCTCGCCGAACGAGGCGGGGTTCTTGCGCACCTCCGCGGCGATCGCCTTCGCCTTCGCTTCGGCGGCGGCGCGATCGGCCTCCTTGGCGTCGGGCGCCACCGTGATGAGGATGTGGCTCGCACGCCGCTCCTCCGCCGTGCCGAGCTTTCCGTTCTTGAGCATGTCGTCGTAGACCTGCTTCACGTCCTCGGGCTTCACCTGCTCGCGCGCGGCGAGCGCATCGACGGAGAGCTCGACGTAGTCCACCTTGATGCTCTCGGGCGTGGTGAACCCTTCCTTGTGCCCGTCGTAGTAGGCCTTCACCTGCTCCGGCGTCACCTTCACCTTCGCCATGTAGTCGTCCGGCGAGAACGTGATCACGCTCACCTCGCGCGACTGCTCCGAGAGCCTGATGAAGCCGTCGAGCGTGGCCTTCGGCACGAACGAGGTCGCGGCGATTGAATCGCGGAACTCGCGCTCGGCGTAGTCGCGGCGCAGGCGCTCGTCGAGACCCGCGGGCGTGACGCCCTGGGACTTCGCGATCAGGTCGTAGCGGTCCTTGCTGAAGCGCCCGTCCACCTGGAACGCGGGCTCGGCCATGATGTGGTCGGCCAGCAGCCTGTCGCTCACGCGCACGCCCGACTTGTCGGTGGCGAGCGTGAGGAGCTTCTCGTTCACGAGCCGGTCGAGCACGGCGCGGCGGATCTCGGGATTGTCCATGAGCGACGCGTCGAACTGCCCGCGGAACTGCTGGCGATAGACGTCCGCCTGCTGGCGGATCGCGTTGTCGAACTCGACCTGGCCGATCGCCTGGCGGCCCACGCTCGCGATCACGTCGCCGCCCACGGGCGAGCGGAAGTAGTAGTCGATGCCGAAGAGGCCGAAGGGAACCGCGAGGAAGAGCGCGAAGATGAATCGGACGATTCTCTTCTCGGCGAAGTCGCGTAACGTCTGGAGCATTGGGCGCCTTGGCTAGCAAAAGGGGCGAACCGTGGTTCGCCCCTGGGGAAGTTGGCGGAGTGGACGGGACTCGAACCCGCGACCCCCGGCGTGACAGGCCGGTATTCTAACCAACTGAACTACCACTCCCGGAATTCGGCACTTCAGGTATTCGGCTTTGCTGTGGTGGGTGCTGAGGGGATCGAACCCCCGACATTCGCCTTGTAAGGGCGACGCTCTACCAGCTGAGCTAAGCACCCTGAAAGAGCGCGATTTTAGCATTTTCGGGCCCCGGCCCGCAAACGAAAAGGCCCGGTTTCCCGGGCCTTCCGCAGGGGCTGGAGCCCTTCAGTGCTTGATGACGGCCGGCCGCTGCTCCGGGGCCACGGGAGGCGGCGCCACGGGCGCGTCGGCGAGCGGCTCGGGCTTGCGCTCGAGCGCGCGCTCGAGGACCTCGTCGAACCACTGCACCGGCGTGATCTCGATGGCGCTCTTCACCTCGTCCGGGATCTCCTGGAGGTCCTTCACGTTCTCCTTGGGGATCAGCACGTGCTTGATCCCGCCGCGGTGCGCCGCCAGGAGCTTCTCCTTCAGGCCGCCGATGGGCAGCACTTCGCCGCGCAGCGTGATCTCGCCCGTCATCGCGACATCGCAACGCACCGGGATGCCGGTGAGGACCGACGTGATCGCCGTGGCCATCGCGATACCCGCGGAGGGCCCGTCCTTGGGCGTGGCGCCTTCGGGCAGGTGGATGTGCAGGTCGAGGTTCTGGTAGAAGTCCTCGGCGATTCCCAGGCGCTTGGCGCGCGCGCGCACCACCGAGATCGCCGCCTTGATCGACTCCTGCATCACGTCGCCGAGCTTGCCCGTGGTGACGGTGTTGCCCTTGCCGGGAAGCTTCACCGCTTCCACGGTGAGGAGCTCGCCGCCCACTTCGGTCCACGCGAGACCGGTCACCTGGCCCACCTGGTTCTCCTTCTCCGCGATGCCGTAGGTGTACTTGCGCACGCCCAGGTACTTGTCGAGGTTCTTCGAGTTCACGGTGACGTGCGTGCCGTCCTTCTTCTTCGTGAGGATCGACTTGATCACCTTGCGCGAGATCTTGGCCAGGTCGCGGTCGAGGCTGCGAACGCCGGCCTCGCGCGTGTAGTAGCGCGTGATGTCGCGAAGCGCGCCGTCGGTCACGGTGAGCTCGCCCTCCTTGATGCCGTTCGCCTTGAACTGCTTGGGCAGGAGGTACTGCTTGGCGATGTGGACCTTCTCGTCCTCGGTGTATCCCGAGAGGCGGATGATCTCCATGCGGTCGAGCAGCGGCGCCGGGATGTTGAGCGTATTTGCGGTGGCCACGAACATCACGTCCGAGAGGTCGTACTCCACCTCCACGTAGTGGTCCGTGAACGTGTGGTTCTGCTCGGGATCGAGCACTTCCAGCAGCGCCGATGACGGGTCGCCGCGGAAGTCCATGCCCATCTTGTCGACCTCGTCGAGCAGGAAGAGCGGGTTCTTCACGCCGACCTTGGCCATGTTCTGCAGGATCTTGCCCGGCATCGAGCCGATGTAGGTGCGGCGATGCCCGCGGATCTCCGCCTCGTCGCGCACGCCGCCCAGCGACATGCGCACGAACTTGCGGTTGGTGGCGCGCGCGATCGACTGGCCGAGCGAGGTCTTGCCCACGCCGGGCGGGCCCACGAGGCACAGGATCGGCGCCTTCAGGCGGTCGACGCGCTGCTGCACCGCGAGGTACTCGACGATGCGCTCCTTGATCTTCTCGAGGCCGTAGTGGTCGGCGTCGAGTATCTTCTCGGAGTTCTTGAGGTCCGTGGAGACCTTCGACTTCTTCTTCCACGGCAGGCCCACCAGCGTGTCGATGTAGTTGCGCACGACCGTGGCCTCGGCCGACATGGGCGACATGAGCTTGAGCTTCTTCAGCTCCACTTCCGCCTTGGCGCGCGCTTCCTTCGGCATGTGCGCCGACTTGATCTTCTTCTCGAGCTCGTCCAGGTCGGCGCCCTCTTCCGAGTCGCCGAGCTCCTTCTGGATGGCCTTCACCTGCTCGTTCAGGTAGTACTCGCGCTGCGACTTTTCCATCTGGCGCTTGACGCGCCCGCGGATGCGCTTTTCCACCTGCATGATGTCGATCTCGGTCTCGAGGAGCTGCAGGAGCTGCTCGAGGCGGCGGCCGACGTTGGACATCTCGAGGATCTGCTGCTTCTGCTCGAGCTTCAACGGCAGGTGCGCGGCGATCGTGTCCGACAGGCGCCCGGCGCCGTCGATCCCGGAAAGCGAGGTGAGGACCTCGGGCGGGATCTTCTTGTTCAGCTTCACGTACTGGTCGAACTGCGCGAGCAGCGTGCGGCGCATCGCCTCGACCTCGGTGGAGTCGGGCTCCTCGCCGGCGATGAGGTCGATCTCGGCCTCGAAATTGGCCTTCTCCGTGAGCACGCGCTCGATGCGCGCGCGCTGCACGCCCTCGACCAGCACCTTCACGGTGCCGTCGGGGAGCTTGAGCATCTGCAGGATCGTGGAGACCGTGCCCACGTCGTACAGGTCCTCGGGATTGGGCTCGTCCTTGGCGGCGCTCTTCTGCGCCACGAGGACGACGTTCTTGCCTTCCTCCATCGCGGCTTCCAGGGCCTTGATGGACTTGGGCCGGCCCACGAAGAGCGGTATCACCATGTGGGGGAAGACCACCACGTCCCTCAGGGGAAGCAGGGGAAGGACGCGTTCAGCGGCAAGGGATGCAGTCATGGGATTTCCTGGGTTGGATGCTTGAGAAGCTTGGGGCGGGAAGGCGGACCATCAAGCCCCGCCGGGGCGGCAGTACGGGAAGGCCGGCGCTATTGCTGGCCACCCGCGACCTTCGGCTGGTCGGAGTAGATCAGCAGCGGCTTTCCGTCGCCCGAGATCGCCCCATCGTCCACGACGACCTTCTGGACGTTGGCGAGCGACGGGAGGTCGAACATGATGTCGAGCAGCGAGTGCTCGATGATCGAGCGAAGCCCGCGGGCGCCGGTGCGCCGCTCCAGGGCCCGCTTGGCGATGGCGCCCAGCGCATGCTCGCGGAACTCGAGCTCCACGCCTTCCATCGCGAGCAGCTTCTGGTACTGCTTCACGAGCGCGTTCTTGGGTTCGGTGAGGATCTTCACCAGCGCGTCCGCATCGAGCTCGTCCAGCACCGCCACCACGGGCAGGCGCCCGACGAACTCGGGAATGAGGCCGTACTTGATCAGGTCCTCGGGCTCGACGTCGTGCAGGAGCTCGTTCAACTCCTGGCGGTTGTTCATGGAACGCACGTGCGCGCCGAAGCCCATCCCCGAGCGGTCCGTGCGGTTCTGGATCACCTTCTCCAGCCCGCCGAAAGCGCCGCCGCAGATGAACAGGATGTTCGTGGTGTCCACCTGCACGAATTCCTGGTTCGGGTGCTTGCGGCCGCCCTGCGGGGGCACGGAGGCGATCGTCCCCTCGATCAGCTTGAGCAGCGCCTGCTGCACGCCCTCGCCCGACACGTCGCGGGTGATGGACGGGTTGTCGCTCTTGCGCGAGATCTTGTCGATCTCGTCGATGTACACGATGCCGCGCTGCGCCTTCTCGACGTCGTAGTCGCACTTCTGGAGCAGCTTCTGGATGATGTTCTCGACGTCCTCGCCGACGTAGCCCGCCTCCGTGAGCGTCGTGGCATCGGCGATCACGAAGGGCACGTTCAGCAGGCGCGCGAGCGTCTGCGCGAGCAGCGTCTTGCCCGAACCTGTCGGGCCGATCAGCAGGATGTTGCTCTTGGCGAGCTCGACGTCGTCCTGCTTGCCGCCGGTCTTGAGGCGCTTGTAGTGGTTGTAGACCGCGACCGCGAGGATCTTCTTGGCCTGGACCTGGCCGATCACGTACTGGTCGAGGATCTCGCAGATCTCGTGGGGGCTGGGAAGGTCGCTCTTGGCGGCCTTCTGGGTGGTGTCGGTGCTCGCCTCTTCACGGATGATGTCGTTGCAGAGGTCGATGCACTCGTCGCAGATGAAGACCGACGGGCCCGCGATGAGCTTGCGCACTTCGTGCTGGCTCTTGCCGCAGAAGGAGCAGTAAAGGAGCTTTTCCCCACCGACCTTTTCCGTCATTTTTGCGCCGATTCTCCCTTCAAGCCTACGCTACGGCCGATTCGCTGCGGTTCTTCAGCACACGGTCGATCAGCCCATACTTTACCGCGTCTTCGGCGCTCATGAAATTGTCGCGATCCGTGTCCCTTTCGATGGTCTCCAGGGGCTGGCCGGTGTGCTGGGCCATCATCTCGTTCAGCTTGCGCTTCAGGTAGAGCACTTCCTTGGCGTGGATCTCGATGTCCGAGGCCTGCCCGGAGAAGCCCCCCGAGGGCTGGTGGATCATCACGCGCGAGTTGGGCAGGCAGAAACGCTTGCCCTTGGCCCCGGCGCACAGCAGGAACGCGCCCATCGAGGCCGCGAGGCCCGTGCAGAGCGTGGAGACGTCGGGCTTTATGAACTGCATCGTGTCGTACATCGCCATGCCCGCGGAGACGCTCCCGCCGGGCGAGTTGATGTACAGGTGGATGTCCTTGTCGGGGTTCTCGCTTTCGAGGAAGAGCAGCTGCGCCACGACCAGGTTCGCCATGGCGTCGTTGATCGGCCCGACGAGGAAGATCACGCGTTCCTTGAGCAGGCGCGAATAAATGTCGTAGGCGCGCTCTCCGCGCCCCGACTGCTCGATCACCATCGGGATCAACCCGAGACCGCTCGGCTCTTCCATATCCTCGTCCTGCTCGTGGCGGATGAACATGTTCAATCCTTCCTGGTGCCCATGAGGTCGTCGAAGGCCGTGGGCTCGTCGACCACCTTCATGTTCTTCATGGCCCATTCTACGACGTTGTCCTCCATTACGACCGCCTCGACATCGGCGAGGCGGGCCGGCTCGGCGTAGTACCACTTCACCAGCTGGTCGGGCTGCTCGAAGCTCTTCGACTGGTCCTCGATGAAGGCCCGGGTCTGCTGCGGCGTGGGCTGCAGGCCGTGCTTCTTCACGAGCTCGGCGATGAGCAGGCCCAGCTTGATGCGACGGCGCGCCCGGTCGGCGAAGAGGTCCGGCGGCAGCGTGAGGTCCTTGGTGGTCATGCCGCGCTGCTTGAGGTCCTCCACCGCCTGCTGCTGCATGCGCTGGATCTCGGACTCGAGGAGCGAGCGCGGCACCTCGAAGGAAGCCGCCTCGTGCAGGGCGTCCATCACCTGGTCCTTCACCTGGGCCTTCACGCGCTTGGCCACTTCCTTGTCCACGTTGTCGCGCACCTCGCGCTTGAGCCGCGCCACGTCGCCGTCCTCGACGCCCAGGAGCTTCGCGAACTCGCCGTCGAGAGGCGGAAGCTTGGGCTGCGCCACCTGGTTCACCGTCACGGTGAAGTCCGCGGTCTTGCCCTTCACGCTCTCGTCGTAGTCCTGCGGGAAGGTGAGCGGGAAGGTCTTCTGCTCGCCGGCCTTCATGCCCGCGAGCGCCGATTCGAATCCGGGCAGCATGCGGCCCTCGCCCAGCACGACGGTGAAGTTCTGCGCCTTGTTGCCCTGGAAGGGCTGGCCGGCGATGAGGCCCTCGAAATCGATGTTCACGAGGTCGCCCGTGGCGGCCGCGCGATCGACGTTCTCGAACGTGGCGCGCTGCTTGCGGAGCGTCTCGACCGTCTTGTCCACGTCCGCTTCGCTCACCGTCGTGACGGGGCGGCGCACGGTGCGGCCCGACACGTCCGCGACGGACACTTCCGGATACACCTCGAAGGTCGCCGTGTATTCCATCGCCGTGGCGCCCTGCTGCGCATTCACCGGCTGGAAGCGCGGATAGCCCGCCACACGGTAGTTCTGGCCCTTCACCGCTTCGTCGAAGCGCTTGAAGACGGTATCGGTCACCACCTCCTGGCGAACCTGGTATCCGTATTGGCGCTCGACCATCTTCAGCGGCACCTTGCCGGGACGGAAGCCCTGCATCTTCACCGTGCGCGCGAGTTTTTTCAGGCGCGTGGCGATCTCCGCCTCGATCTGGTCGATGGGCACGGAGACTGTGATGTTGCGCTCCAGCGTGCTGGATGTGTTCTGGACTGCCTGCTGCATCGATGTTTTTCCTTGTTTGGAATCTTCCCTCAAGCCTTCGCGAGGGCGGCGGAGCGATGCCGGAGATTGCGACCTGGTGCGAAAGGAGGGACTCGAACCCCCATGCCTTTCGGCGCTGGAACCTAAATCCAGTGCGTCTACCAATTCCGCCACTTTCGCGGTCGCGGAATTATACCCGAAAACCCGCGCTCCCGATTCGCCGAAAAGGGACCGCGCGGGCCGATATAATCGTGGAAATTCAAAAACTTCCACACCGCCTTGCCAGTCGATCATTACGAGAACTTCCCGGTGGCCTCGTGGCTGCTCCCGGCCCGCCTTCGCGCGCCGATCGAGGCGATCTACGGCTTCGCGCGCGGTGCCGACGACATCGCCGACGAGGGTGATGCGCCTGCGGCAGAGCGGCTGGCGGGCCTCGACCGATACCTGCGCGCGCTCGATGCGATCGAACAGGGACGCACGCCCGAGACGCAGTTCGCGCGAATCGCGGGCGCCGTGCGCGACTACGAACTGCCGCCGCAGCTGCTGCGCGATCTCATCGACGCGTTCAAGCAGGACGTGGTGAAGAAACGCTACGCAGACTTCGCCGAGTTGATGGACTACTCCCGCCGCTCGGCCAATCCCATCGGCCGCCTGGTGCTGCACCTGTTCGACAAAACCGGGGCCAGACCCCGGTTTTCAGGCGACGCCTCGCGAAATAACCGGGGTCTGGCCCCGGTTTTGCAATCGGACAGGATCTGCTCGGCGCTGCAGATCATCAATTTCTGGCAGGACGTCGGGGTCGATTGGGCCAAGGACCGCGTGTACATCCCGCAGGAAGACCTCGCGCGATTCGGCGTGACCGAGGCCGACATCGCGGCGCAGCGCGCGGACGGCCCCTGGAGCGAATTGATGGCGTTCGAGTGCAAGCGCGCGCGCGAGATGCTCATGGAGGGCGCGCCGCTCGGAAACGCGTTGCCGGGCCGCATGGGACTCGAGATCCGCGCGACAGTCATCGGCGGAGCCACCATTCTCGATAAAATCGACGCCATCCGCGGAGACGTGTTCCGCCACCGGCCCACATTGGGCAAGGCGGACTGGATCCGCATCGTCGCGAAAGCCGCAACAGGGATCGCATGACTCCCGACGAATACTGCCAGCAGAAGGCCGCCGCGAGCGGCTCGAGTTTCTACTACAGCTTCCTTTTCCTCCCCGCGGAGAGGCGCCGCGCTATCACGGCCTTCTACGCCTTCTGCCGCGAGGTCGACGACATCGCCGACGAGGTGAAGGACGTGGGAGTCGCGCGCACCAAGCTCGCGTGGTGGAGGACCGAGATCGCCAATCTTTTCGCGGGCCATCCGCAGCATCCGGTCACGAAGGCGCTTGCTCCCTTCGCGATCCCCTACGGCCTCGACGCGGCCCGCATGAACGAGATCATCGACGGCATGGAGATGGACCTCACGCACCATCGCTATCCGGACTTCGAGGCGCTCAGGCTCTACTGCCACCGCGTGGCGGGCGTCGTGGGCCAGCTGTCGGCCACGATCTTCGGATACAGGAACGCATCCACGCTCGAATACGCGGAGAACCTGGGCATCGCATTCCAGCTCACCAACATCATCCGCGACGTGGGCGAGGACGCGCGCCGCGATCGCGTGTACCTGCCGCAGGACGAGCTCGCCCGCGAAGGCCTCGCCGCCGAGGACATCCTCGCGCGCAAGGGAGGCGATGCGTTCGTGCGCGTGATGCAGGCGCAGGCCGCGCGAGCCGAGTCGTACTACGAAGCGGCCTACGCGAAGCTCGCCCCCGAGGATCGCGCGAGCCAGCGCGCGGGCCTCATCATGGCCGCGATCTACGGCACGCTCCTCGCGGAGATCCGCGGCGACGGCTTCGCCGTCCTCGAACAGCGCATCGGGCTCACGCCGCTTCGCAAGCTCTGGATCGCCTGGAAGACCTGGGTGCGCTCTTGACGTCCCGCGTCGCGGTCGTGGGAGCCGGCTACGCCGGGCTCGCGGCGGCTGTCGCCCTCGCGCGCGCGGGGCGCGCCGTGAGCCTCTTCGAGGCCAATCGCACGCCCGGGGGGCGCGCGCGCCGCGTGGAGTATCGCGGCACGCTGCTCGACAACGGGCAGCACCTCCTGCTGGGCGCGTATCGCGAGACGCTCGCGTTGATGCGCGAAGTGGGCGTCGCCGACAGCGCCCTGCTGCGCACGCCGCTCACGCTGGATTTCCCCGGGCGATTCTCGCTGCGCGCACCGAAGCTTCCCGCGCCGCTGCACCTGGCCGCCGCGCTCGCCACCGCCCGGGGCCTGTCCCCGAAGGAGCGGCTCGCGGCCGCGCGCATGGCGCTTGCCCTGAAGAGCGCCAATTTCGCCGTGCCGAGCGGCTCGACCGTCGCGCAACTGCTGGACGCGCACCGGCAGCCAGAAGCGAACCGCCGCTTCCTGTGGGATCCGCTCTGCGTCTCGGCGCTCAATACGCCCGTGAGCGATGCCGATGCGCAGGTCTTCGCGAACGTCCTTCGCGACGCGCTCTTCCGCGCGCGCGAGGATTCCGATCTCCTCGTTCCGGCGATGGACCTCTCCGCGATACTTCCCGACGCGGCCATCGCGTGGCTCGGCGAGCGGGGCGCGGAGATCGCGCTGGGCACGCGCGTGGCCTCGATCGAGCCCGACGCCGACGGCTGGACGCTCGACGTGGGCGGGCGGCATCGGCGCTTCGATGCGGTCGTGTGCGCCGTGGCGCCCTACCAGGTCTCGGCGATCGTCGCCTCCTGCCGCGCGCTCGACGCGCTGCGCTCGCGCATCGATGCGATGGAGCACGAGCCCATCGTCACCGTGTACCTGCAATACGAGACTTCGGTGAAGCTCGCGCACCCGATGGTCGGCCTCGCCGGCGGCCACGTGCAATGGGTCTTCGACCGCGAAGCGCTTTCGGGCCATCGCGGATTGCTGGCCGCGGTGATGTCGGCCTCGGGCCCGCATACGGATCTCGACAACGATGTGCTGGGAACGCTGATCCATCGCGAGCTCGCCGAAGCGCTGGGCCCGCTGCCCGCGCCCGCATGGACCAAGGTGATCACCGAAAAGCGCGCGACATTCGCCTGCAAGCCCGGCGTCTTCCGGCCGCCCAACCGGACCGCCGCGCCCGGTTTCGTGCTGGCCGGCGACTATACGGAGAGCCTCTATCCGGCCACACTGGAAAGCGCCGTGGCGAGCGGCAGGATCGCCGCCGAGACCACGTTGCGCCACCTCGCCCACCGATGAGCTCCGAAGCCTTTCCCATCGATCCCGCGGCCTACGCGCCGCCCCATGACCTGCTTGCGGGCCGCGTGGTCCTCGTCACCGGCGCGGGCCAGGGACTGGGGCGTGCCGTGGCCCTCGATTGCGCCGCCCACGGCGCGACAGTCGCCCTCATGGGCCGCAAGCTCGAAAAGCTCGAGGCGACCTATGACGCGATCACCGCCGCCGGGGGCCCCGAGCCCGCGCTGATTCCCCTGGACCTCGCCACGGCCGCAACGCCCGAGTACGACCGCCTGAACCAGGTCCTGCGCAAGGACCTGCAGCGCCTGGACGCGATCGCCCACTGTGCGAGCCACTTCGTGCCGCTGGCCCCCCTCGCCAACCAGAGCTTCGAGCTGTGGATGACGCTGCTCAAGGTGAACCTCGCGGCGCCCTTCGCGATCACAAGGGCGTGCCTGCCCCTGCTCGCGGCCGCGCCCGATTCCGCCGTCGTCTATACGGGCGAAACACATGGAGCGCATCCTCTGGCTTATTGGGGCGGATTCGCCGTGTCGAAGGGCGGGCTTTCGGCGCTCGCCACGATCTGGAGCCAGGAGCTCGAGCACAAGGGAAAGCCGCGCATGAACGTCTTCGTCCCCGGGCCCATCGCCACGCCGCAGAGGGCCATGAGCCACCCGGGCGAGGACCGAACGCGGTTGAGGAGCGCCGAAGAGGCGGCGCGGGGCCTGCTTTTCCTGCTCGGACCCGACTCGGCGGGCCTCAATGGACGGACCCTGGAATTGTGAGCAATACCACAGTGAGGTCGCAAGGAATCGGTTAAACTAGGAATTGCCCGAAATTCGGCTCGTAAGTCTCTGCATTACCACAACTAAATCAAAATTTTCCAGGCCGCACGGCCGACTATGCTCGATCAGGCAAACAGGACCTTCATCTGCAGCGTCGTGTTCATCGACCTGGTCGGGTATTCGAAGAAGCCCGTCACGGAGCAGATTCGCCTGAAGACCAGCCTCACGAGCAATCTGTCGGAGGCGATCAAGGACATCCCGGTCAACGACCGCATCATCCTCGACACGGGCGACGGCGCGGCCATCAGCTTCCTCGGAGATCCCGAAGACGCGCTCTTCGTGACGCTCTCGCTTCGCGAGCGCATGGTGGCCGAAGGCATGACCGCGACGATCGTCGAGGCCTCGGGTGAAGACTCGGTGCGCATGGGCATCAACCTGGGTCCCGTGAAGCTCGTGAAGGACATCAACGGGCACCCGAACATCATCGGCGACGGCATCAACGTGGCGCAGCGCATCATGAGCTTCGCGCGCCCGGGCCAGATCGTCGTGTCGCGCTCGTACTACGACGTGGTGTCGAACCTCGCGAGCGAATACGCGAAGCTCTTCCACTACGAGGGCTCGCGCACCGACAAGCACGTGCGCGAGCACGAGATCTACGTCGTGGGCCATCACGAGGGCGCGCTGCAGAAGGCGAAGGACGGCATGAAGGACCGCGCCTCCTCCACCACGCCCAATGCGCGCAAGGGCGGATCGTCCACCGGCGCCTCGACGGTGACGCTCTCGATCCCGTCGTTCGTGCAGGACAAGAAGAAGCTCACGATCGTGGCGGGCGCGCTCGCCTTGCTGGTCCTCGTGCTGGGCATCCTCGTCGCCACCAAGAAGCCCGCGACCGGCGAAGTGGCGCAGGCGCCGGCGACCACCGAAGCGTCCAAGACGCTCGCGCCCGCGCCCGCACCGGCCACCGAGGCGGCGAAGGGTCCGGAAGCGAAGCCGGAACAGAAGGTGCTCGAGACCACGCCACCCGCATCGGCGATCCCGGCGCCGGCCCCGGGATCGGAGCCCGCGAAGGAAGCCGCGAAGGAAGCGCCGAAGGAACCCACGAAGGAAGCTGCCAAGGAAGCGAAGAAGGAAGAAGACAAGTCCAAGGCCAAGGGCGAGCCGCCGAAGGCCGAACCGCCAAAGACCGAAGCGCCCAAGTCCACGATACCGCCCGCGACACTCGTCTTCGCGGTAAGCCCGTGGGGCGAGATCTTCGTGAACGGGAAGTCGCGCGGCGTCTCGCCGCCGATGAAGTCGCTCAAGCTCGAGCCCGGCAAGTACAAGATCGAGGTGAAGAACACGACCTTCCCGGTGTACACGGAGAGCTACGACCTCAAGGCCCGCGACGAGATCACGGTGCGGCACAAGTTCCAGTGAGGCCGGCATGAAGAACTTCCTTGCGCACCGCTCGCTCCTCCTCGCCGCAACGCTCGCGCTGGCCGCGTGCCAGCAGATGCCCACGCAGGAGAACAAGCCCGCGCCCGCGGCCCCGCAGATCACCGAGGACGTGCTGCGCGAGCGCGCGCAGAACGACCTCGCCACGGGCGCGAAGCTCTACGACGCGGGCGACTACGACGGCGCGGTGAAGAGCCTCACCGCCTCGCTCGACCACGGGCTGCTGTCCAAGCAGGACCAGGCGCGCGCCCGCAAGCTGCTCGCCTTCTCGCACTGCATATCGGGCCGCGAGCAGATGTGCCGCGACGAGTTCCGCAAGGCCTTCGAGATCTATCCCGACTTCGCGCTCACGCCCGCGGAGGACGGACACCCGATCTGGGGCCCGGTGTATCGCGACGTTCGCACGCAGCTCATCGCCGAGCGCGAGGCCGCGGTGAAGAAGCCCCTCATCCCGCTGGGCAAGGCCGAGCAGATGCTCTCCGACGGCCTGGTGAAGTACGACGCGGGCGAGTTCGTGCCCGCCGAGAAGCTGCTCGACGGCGCGCTCAAGGAAGGCCTGAAGGACAAGGCCGACCAGGCGAAGGCGATGAAGTACCTCGCGTTCTGCTACTGCCTGCAGAACCGCTACCGCGACTGCCGCGCGGAGTTCATCAGGATCTACGACGTCGATCCGAACTTCGACCTCTCGCCGGCCGAAGCGGGCCATCCCTCCTGGACGCACACGTTCGCCGCGGCGAAGGCGCAGGCGCTGCGCGCGCTGAAGGAGAAGGAGGCGAGGGAAGCGAAGGCCAAGGCGGCCGCGCCGGCGCCGGCGTCGGTGCCGACGAAACCCTGACTCGATGATCTCGACGCTCGGACGCTACAAGATCATCTCGGAGATCGGCCAGGGGGCGATGGGCGTCGTCTACAAGGCCGTGGACCCGATCATCGACCGCACGGTCGCGATCAAGACGATCAACCTCAACCTCTCGAAGGCCGAGCTCGAGGAGTACGAGGCGCGCTTCCAGCAGGAGATCAAGGCCGCGGGGCGCCTGAACCACCCGAACATCGTCACCATCTACGACGTGGGCAAGACCGAGCAGGTCGCCTACATGGCGATGGAGTTCCTCGAGGGCCAGGAGCTGAAGGACCTGATCACCTCGGGCAACCTGCCTCCGGCCGACCAGGTCGTGGACATCATCTCCCAGGTGGCCGACGGGCTTTCCTTCGCGCACCAGCAGGACATCGTGCACCGCGACGTGAAGCCGTCGAACATCATGGTGCTCAAGAACAACCTCGCGAAGATCACCGACTTCGGCATCGCGCGCCTGCCCAACAGCGCCGTGAAGACGATGACGGGCCTGATCCTCGGCTCGCCGCGCTACATGTCGCCCGAGCAGGTGATCGGCAAGACGATCGACGCGCGAAGCGACATCTTCTCGCTGGGCGTGGTGCTCTACGAAGCGCTCACGGGCGTCGCGCCCTTCGACGGCGACAACGTGAACGCGATCATGTACGCGACGGTGAACACCACGCCGCCGCCGCCCTCCGCGCACAACCGCAGCGTGCCGCCGATGCTCGACCTCATCGTCGCCAAGGCGATGGCCAAGCTCCTCGAGGACCGCTACCAGTCCATCAAGGAGCTGGCCGACGACCTGCGCGAGGTGCGCCGGCAGATGGACTCGTCCAAGCCCGCCGCGGCGCTGAAGGCCATGTCCGCGCCGCCCTCCAACCGGCCGATCCCCAAGGAGGCGGTGGAGACGGACACGATCCCGCTCAACAAGAAGGGCGAGGACGACGCCAATCCGCTTGCGCTCTCGAAGACCTTCGACTCGTTCGACGCGACGCTGCGCCTCGCGGCGATGACCGACCAGACCGAGGACTTCAAGGAATACATCTCGCAGACGCAGAAGATGCGCGCCTACCGCGGCCGCATCGAGGCCAACTCGCCTCTCGCGGCGCAGGCGCAGGAAGCCGCCAAGCCCGCGCCCGCACCCGCCCCGGCGCCCAAGCCCAAGGCCGAGCCGGAGAAGAAGCCGCCCGCGCCGCGCGTGAGCATCCCCAACCCCGCGCTCGAAGGTGCCGGCAACGCCAGCGCCTCGAACGGCTCCAGCTCGTCGAACATGTTCGTGATCGCGGCGATCGTGGTCCTGTCGCTCGCCGCCGTGGGACTCATCGCCGCGCTGCTGATGAAGTAACCGGGGTCTGGCCCCGGTTTTTTACTTCAAGTAGTCCACCGCCTGCACGAGGCGATCCACCGCAATCACCTTCAGCCCGTCGATCGATTGCTTCGGCTTGTTGGCCGACGGGATGATCGCGTGCGTGAAGCCGAGCTTGGCCGCCTCGCGAAGGCGCTCCTGGCCGCGCTGCACGGGGCGCACTTCTCCCGCAAGGCCCACTTCGCCGAAGACCACGTGCTTGGCCGGCAACGGACGGTTGCGAAGGCTGGAGACGATGGCGAGCGTGACCGCGAGATCGGCGCCCGGCTCGACGATGCGCACGCCGCCCACGGCGTTGAGGAACACGTCCTGGTCGAACGCCGCGATGCCCGCGTGGCGATGCAGCACCGCGAGCAGCATCGCGAGGCGGTTCTGCTCGAGGCCCACCGCGAGACGCTTGGGCGCCATGCCGTGCGCCTCGTCCACGAGCGCCTGCAGCTCCACGAGCAGCGGCCGCGTGCCTTCCTGCGTGACCATCACGCAGGAGCCCGCCACGCCCGCGTCGTGCTGCGACAGGAAGAGCGCCGACGGATTGGAGACCTCGCGAAGCCCCTTCTCCGTCATCGCGAAGACGCCGATCTCGTTCACCGCGCCGAAGCGGTTCTTGAACGCGCGGATCAGGCGGAAGCTCGTGTGCGTCTCGCCCTCGAAGTAGAGGACCGTATCGACCATGTGCTCGAGCACGCGCGGCCCGGCGAGCGCGCCCTCCTTCGTGACGTGCCCCACGAAGACGATCGTGGTGCCCATCTGCTTGGCGTGCCGCGTGAGCTGCGCCGCGCATTCGCGCACCTGCGCGACCGACCCCGGCGCCGACGTGAGCGCGCTCGAATAGAGCGTCTGGATGGAATCGATGACCGCCACCTTGGGCTTCACCGACGAGAGCGTGGCCTGGATCTTCTCCAGCTCGATCTCGGCGAAGAGCCGCACCTTCGAGGCGTTCACGCCCAGGCGCTTCGCGCGCAGCGCGACCTGCTGCGGCGATTCCTCGCCCGTCACGTACAGCACGGGCGCCTGCTCCGAGAGCCGCGCCGCCGCCTGCAGGAGCAGCGTCGACTTGCCGATGCCCGGATCGCCGCCGATCAGCACCACGCCGCCTTCGACGAGCCCGCCGCCCAGCACGCGATCGAACTCGCCGATGAGCGTCGGAAGCCGCGGGAAATCCCCGGCCTCGACCTCCGCGAGCGCCACGACCTCGCTCGCCGTTCCCGCGACGCTCGCGAAGCGGTGCGCGCCCGCCTTGCCCCCGGCCTCGATCGCCGTCTCCACGAGCGTGTTCCACGCGCTGCAGTGCGGGCACTGGCCCTGCCACTTGGGCGTCTGGCCTCCGCACTCGGTGCAGGTGAAGACGCTCTTCGCCCTGGCCATCAGGCGAGCGCCTCGGCGACCGGCACGCGCTGCCCCAGCGCGCACATGAGCTCGTAGCCCACGGTGCCCGCCGGCGTGGCGACATCGTCGATGGGCATGCCTTCGCCCCACAGCGTGACGGGCGTGCCGACGCGCGCATCGGGAACCGGGGTGAGGTCCACGGTGATCATGTCCATGGAAACGCGGCCCACCGTCTTCGTGCGCACTCCCGCGACGAGAATCGGCGTGCCCGACGGCGCGTGGCGCGGATAGCCGTCCGCGTAGCCGCAGGCGACCACGCCGACCTTCATGCGCTCCTGCGCGCGGAAAGTGGCGCCGTAGCCGATCGCCTCGCCGGCCCCGAGCTGCTGGATCGCGATGAGTTGCGAAGTGAGCGTCATCGCCGGCTTGAGCCCGAGCGATTCGGCGCTGCGATCGGGGAAAGGCGTCGCGCCATAGAGGCCGATGCCCAACCGCACGACGTCGGCGTGCGCCCGGGGCTGCGAGAAGATCGCCGCGGTATTGGCAAGGCTTCGCGGCAGGTCGATGCCCTTCGTGGCTTCGTCGAAGCGGCGCATGGCCTCGTCGATGCCGCCCGCCATCTCGGAGGTCGCGAAGTGCGTCATCAGCGTGATGGAGCGCGCGGCCCTGGTGCGCTGCAATCGCTCGAGCTGCGGACGCACCGCGCCCGGCGTGAATCCCAGCCGGTTCATGCCCGTGTTGATCTTGAAGAAGACGTCGATGGGATGCTCCAGGCGCGCAGTCTCGAGGATGCGCAACTGCTCCTCGTCGTGGACCACGGTGGCGATATCCGAATGCGCGATGTACAGCAGCTCCGCCGCCTCGAAGAAGCCCTCGAGCAGCAGGATCGGGCCCTTGTAGCCGCCCTCGCGCGTGGCCACCGCGCCTTCCAGCTCGACCATCGCGAAACCGTCGGTCTCCGGGCCCAGCATCCGCACCACGCGCTCGCGCCCGTGGCCGTAGCCGTTGGCCTTCACCACCGCGTGGACCTTCGAGCGCGAAGCCGCGCGCTTCGCGGCACCGTAGTTGTGGCGAAGCGCGGCCTGCGAGATGGTGGCGAGAATCGGTCGGGACATGGCCGATCAGGCGATGCTACTACGACCCGTAGCTCACGCCCCCGGAATAATTCTCGAAGCGCGTGTGGCGGCCGAGGAATGTGAGCTTCACCGTGCCGATGGGGCCGT
>DATJVS010000179.1:0-14184 GCA_035501715.1 Usitatibacter sp. | reverse complement strand
CCTCATCCCGGACCTGAAGGAACCGATGACGGTCGAGACCTCCGCGGGCGAGAAGCTCCTGCTCGAACCGGTCCAGCGCCGCGGCAACCGCGTGGGCGTCGAGGGATTCGATCCCTGCGCGATCCTCAACAACAACGACCTCTCGGGCGGGATCCCCGCGATCCTGCGCGGCCTCGAACAGGCCGTGGTCCCTCCGCTGGCTGCCGGGTGGACGACGCGGCGCAAGTCGCACCACTTCCACGTCTACGATCGCGTCGCCGAGGATTTCGGGAAGCTGATCGGCATCGATCCCTGGCTCGTGAATCCCGTCTTCAGCCAGTGCGGCAAGGTGAACTTCGCCGAGAAGGAAGGCGAGGAGTGCCTCGCGGCCAACGTGGAGTTCGTCCTGAACGAGGTCCGCGAGCGCTACGCGCGCTACGGCATCACCGACGAGCCCTTCTGCATCGTGAAAGCCGATGCCGGCACCTACGGCATGGGCATCATGACGGTGAAGAGCCCCGAGGACGTGCGCAACCTCAATCGCAAGACCCGGAACAAGATGGCCGTCATCAAGGAAGGCCAGCCGGTGAACGAGGTGATCATCCAGGAAGGCGTCCACACCTACGAAAGCGTGAACGGCGGCGTGGCCGAGCCGGTCGTGTACATGATGGACCAGTTCGTCGTGGGCGGCTTCTACCGCGTGCACCCCGGCCGCGGCATCGACGAGAACCTCAATTCCCCCGGCTCGTACTACGCGCCCTTCGAGAACAACTGCCACGGGCCCGACGGCACGCGCGACTGCGACGAGGCGCCCAACCGCCTCTACACGTGCGGCGTGATCGCGCGCCTCGCCAACCTCGCGGCCGCGATCGAGGTCGAGGAGCTCGTCGAGCGCGACGCGGCGCTGGAGGTCCAGGCGGCCAACGCATGAGGCTCGCGTTCGTCGTCGATCCGCTGCCCTCGCTCAAGGCGTACAAGGATTCCAGCGTCGCGATGATGCGCGAGGCGTGGCGGCGCGGCCACGAGGTGCATGCGCTCGAGGCGGGCGCGATGTTCGTCCGCGAAGGCCGCGTGAGCGCGCGCATGCTGCGCCTCGAGCTCTTCGCCGACGACCACGAGTGGTACCGCGCGGGCGATCCCCATGAAGCGGCGCTTTCCGGATTCGACGCCGTGCTCATGCGAAAGGACCCGCCCTTCGACCAGCAGTACTACTACGCCACGCTGCTGCTCGACCGCGTCGTCGCCGAGGGCGGCCGCGTGGTGAACGACCCGCGGGCGCTGCGCGACTGGAACGAGAAGACCGCGATCCTGCGCTTCCCCCAATTCACGCCGCCCACGCTCGTCACGAGCGAGATGGAGCGCGTCCACGCGTTCATCGACGAGCATCGCGACGTCGTGCTGAAGAAGCTCGAGGGCATGGGCGGGACGATGATCTTCCGCGTGCGCGGCGACGACCCCAACCGCAACGTGATCGTCGAGACCATCACCGACGACGGCAACCGCACGATGATGGCGCAGCGCTACATTCCCGAGATAGCCCAGGGCGACAAGCGCGTGCTCGTGATCGGCGGCAAGCCCTTCTCCCATTGCCTCGCGCGCATCCCGAGGAAAGGGGAGACGCGCGGCAACCTCGCCGCGGGCGGCACGGGCGTAGCGCGGCCCATCACCGCGCGCGACCGCGAGATCGGCGAGGCCGTGGGGCGGGAGCTCGTGAAGGCGGGCATCGTCTTCGCGGGCCTCGATGTGATCGGCGATTACCTCACGGAGGTGAACGTGACGAGCCCCACGTGCATCGTGGAGATCGCCGAGCAGACGGGAAACAACGCCGCGCGCGACCTGCTCGACGCCCTGGAAAAGCCCCGCTAGAAGACGGTGGCGCGGTCGAAGTCGGTGCCGCGCAGCAGCAGGTCCTCGACGGTGGATTCCTTCGCCACGCCGTCGGTCCAGATCTCGACGCCGCGGCCGCGCGTGCCGTGCGGGCTGGGCACGATTATCGTCGCGGGAATGCGCGCCTTCTCGAGCGCGGGCAGGCGGAAGCCCGGCACCCATTGGGCCGTCGCGCGATTGCGCAGGTCGCCCGCGCGCACCGCCACGGGCTCGGGCTTGCCGGGGAAGATCGAGAGCGTCGCCACGATCTTCCCGTCGGTCTCCTGGGTGAGCTCGTTCACCATCGCGAGGAAGAACGGGCCCGTGTCCCCCATGCGCAGCGCCGCGAGGCGCCGGATGCCCACGCCGCGCGAAGCCGTCGTGGGACGCTGCGCGCGGACCATGCCTATGCCCTCGTCGAGCGCGGCCCAGTTCTCCACCGTGTAGTTGAACTCCGCGACCATCTTGCTCTGCGTCTGCTCGCGTATGCGCCCGAACACCTCGATGTCCTGCTTCTCCTGCGAGGTGAGCTCGCGCTTCTTGTCGGGCTGCTCGAAGGCCTTGCCGCCCGTCACGAAGAAGTAGATCTCGGGCATCCCGAACACGAGCCCGACGTTGGGCTGCGAGGCGGCCTTGGCCGCGGGCCGCGGCGGCGCGCCCTCGCACCAGAGCTTGTGCAGGCGCTGGAGCTCTCCCTGCACGTCGAGGGAGCTCGCCTGGGCGGGAAGGCCCAGGGTGGCGAGGTCCTCGCCGTTCTGCAACCCGTGGATGCGCCGGCGAATGCTCTTCGAGAGCGCGTCGGTGTCCAGCACGCGCTGCGTGGGCGCCACGTTGCCCCGCGGCTGCGGCCTCGCGCCGATGGACTTGGTGAGGTCCACCACCAGCGCGTCGAGGCTTGCGGTGCCCGCGGGCGACTGCGCGAGCACCTGCACCTTGCGCGCCCACAGGCGCAGCAGCGCCTCGGCGAAATCCACCTGCGGCGCGCTCATCTCGGAGAGGAACGCGGCCTGCATGAGCACCGCCTGCGCGTACGTCTGCGCGACGCTCGTCAGGCCCTCGTCGCCTTCCAGGGAATCCTTCACGGGCTCGGCGGCGATGCCCTGCGCTTCGCAATCCAGGTAGAGCTGGTGCAGCCGCTGCCAGAGCGCCGGGTCGAAGCGGCGGAAGACGATCGCGTGGAACAGCATCTGCCCGCCGATGTAGCGCATCACGCGCTGCGCGATGAGCGCCGTGTGCTTGCCCATGCCGCCCGGATCGTCGCCGGCGGCCGTGAGGCACTGGCGGTACCCGGTCTCCATCTCCTCCAGCAGGGCGCGGCCGGTGTTCCACGCGGTGTTGTCGTTGGGGGAAAGCGGGATGGTCTTGCCGAAATAGCGCGAGCGCTGCTCTCCCTGGAGGAACGCGATCTTGTCGCGCAGCATCTCCAGGCACTTCAGGCGCTCGAGCGCATCGAGCTCGGCCGCGCGCATGCCCTGCATGGTCTCGAGGACAGTCTGCTGCGCCTGCGGGATGTTGGTGAGCGGCAGGACGGTGAGCCACTCCTTGCAGCCGCGGCCGTCGGAGAACGGAAGCGGGGTGCGCGTGGGCGTGGCCGAGGACATCGGCTAGGCTCCGAGGCGCGCGGCGATCGCGGCCGCCACGCCGGCGGCACGATGCTCTCGTTCGGCGTGCGCGGCGCGCTCGCGCTTGGGCATCGCCCAGATGGGGCCCGGAAAATGCCGGTCGTCGCGAAAACGCGGCACCACGTGCCAGTGCAGATGCGGCGTCTGGTTGCCCAGGCTTGCCAGGTTCATCTTGTCGGCCTTCATCGTATCGCGCACGGCCGCCTCGACCGCGAAGACCACGGCCATGAAGCGATCGCGCTCGTCCTTGCCGAGATCGGCCATCTCGGTCACATGGCGCCCGAGGATCACGCGCACGAATCCGGGGTAGTCGGGCTCGTCCACGCGCACCACGCGGCAAAGGTCATTCTGCCAGAGGACCGCACCCCCCGGGCTATGGCAAAACTCACAATCCGCAGCGGACATTGCAGCACCTCGCGACCGATTCTCCGTCCTCGTGCGGGCCGTGGCAACGGGACGTTGCGCCTTCACAACAGTACGCGCTCGATGCCCCCATGGCGGGCCTTCTCCACGAAATCCTTCATCCAGCTTTCGCCGAGCAGGTGCCGCGCCATCTCCACCACGATGTAGTCGGCGCTGGTACCCGCGTCCGGGCCGAAACGGTGCAGGCCCTGGAGGCACGACGGGCACGACGTGAGCACCTTCACCTCGCCCTCGAAGCCGCCCGAGCGCGCGGCGGCCGCGCCCTTGCGCATCTCCTCCTCCTTGCGGAAGCGGACCTGCGTGGCGATGTCCGGGCGCGTGGCGGCAAACGTTCCCGACTCGCCGCAGCAGCGGTCGTTCACCTCGATGTCGCTTCGCCCCATGAGCGCATTCACGACCTTCCTCGGCTCGTGGGTCTTCATCGGCGAGTGGCAGGGATCGTGGTACATGTAGCGCACGCCCTCGACGCCCGACACCTTCATCCCCTTCTCGAGCAGGTACTCGTGGATGTCGAGCAGGCGGCATCCGGGGAAGATCGTCTCGAACTCGTACTTCTGCAGCTGGTCCATGCAGGTCCCGCACGAGACGACCACGGTCTTGATGTCGAGGTAGTTGAGCGTGTTGGCCACGCGATGGAAGAGCACGCGGTTCTGCACCGTGATGCGCTCGCCCTGGTCGGCGCGCCCGGCCGAGGTCTGGGGATAGCCGCAGCAGAGGTAGCCGGGCGGCAGCACGCACTGGCTTCCCGCGTGATAGAGCAGCGCCTGCGTGGCGAGCCCGACCTGGCCGAAGAGCCGCTCCGAGCCGCAGCCGGGGAAATAGAACACCGCGTCCGAATCCTCGCTCACCTTCGCCGGGTCGCGGATGATCGGCACCATCGCCGGGTCCTCGACGTCGAGCAGCGCGCGCGCCGTCTTCTTCGGCAATCCCCCGGGCATGGGCTTGTTGATGAAATGGATCACCTGGCGCGCCACGGGCGCGCGGCCCACGGTGCTCGGCGGCTGCCGCACCTCGCGCTGCACGAAGGGCATGCGGCCCCAGAGGCGGTTCGCCAGTCGCTGCGCGCGGAATCCCAGGTCGATCATCGCCGCCTTGATGAGCTTGATGCGCCGCGGGTCCTGCGCATTCAGGAACTGCATCGCCGCCCATGCGCCGGGATTGAAGCGGCGCTTGCGCAGCTTCGCGAGGAGGTTGCGCATGGCGATGGAGACGTCGCCGAAGTCGATGTCCACCGGGCAGGGCGACTCGCACTTGTGGCACACGGTGCAGTGGTCGGCCACGTCGCCGTACTCGTCGAAATGGCGGATGGACACGCCGCGGCGCGTCTGCTCCTCGTAGAGGAACGCTTCGGTGAGCAGCGACGTGGCGAGGATCTTGTTCCTGGGGCTGTAGAGGAGGTTCGCGCGCGGCACGTGCGTGCTGCAGACCGGCTTGCACTTCCCGCAGCGCAGGCAGTCCTTGAACATGTCGGCGATCGCGCCGATGTCGTTCTGCTCGAGGATGAGCGACTCGTGGCCGATGAGCGCGAAGGACGGCGTGTACGCGAGCTTGAGGTCGGCGCCCGCGAGGAGCTTGCCGCGGTTGAAGCGGCCCTCGGGATCCACGCGCCCCTTGTACGCGGCGAAGGCCGCGATCTCCGCGGGCTCGAGGAACTCGAGCTTGGTGATGCCGATGCCGTGCTCGCCGGAGATCACGCCGCCCAGCTCGCGGGCGAACTTCATGATGCGCGCCACCGCCTCGTTGGCCTCGCGCAGCATCTCGTAGTCGTCGGAGTTCACGGGGATGTTGGTGTGCACGTTGCCGTCGCCCGCGTGCATGTGCAGCGCGACGAAGACGCGCCCGCGCAGCACCTCGGCGTGCGCCGCCTCGATCGCGTCCATCACCGGCTCGAAGTCGCGCCCCGAGAAGAGGTCGCGCAGCGGCTCGCGAAGCTCGCGCTTCCACGAGATCCGGTTGCGATGCATCTGCACGTCCTCGAAGACCGCGGGGTCGGACAGGCGATCGCGCACGGACTTCCAGCGGGCCTCGGTCGCGCGGACCAGCTCGAGCGCCTGCGCCCTGCGCTCGCCCACGAGCTCGTCGCCCACGGGCAGCCCGCCCTCGAAGAGCGAGGCGAGGCGCGCGCAGAGCTTGAGCTTGTTGGCGATGGAGAATTCGATGTTGATGCGCTCGATGCCGTCGGTGTAGTCGCCGAGGCGCTCGAGCGGGATCACCACGTCCTCGTTGATCTTGAACGCGTTGGTGTGCTTGGAGATCGCGGCGGTGCGCGCGCGGTCCAGCCAGAAGCGCTTGCGCTGCTCGGGCGTTACGGCCACGAAGCCTTCGCCGTCGCGTGCGTTCGCGATGCGCACCACGTGGGAGGCGGCCTCGGCCGCGGCGCCCTCGTCGTCGCTCACGATGTCGCCCACGAGCACCATGCGCGGCCGGCCGCGGCTCTTCGCCTTCGTGGCGTAGCCCACGGCCTTCACGTAGCGCTCGTCCAGGTGCTCCAGGCCCGCGAGGATCGCCTTCGGATGCGAGTCGAGGTAGCGCTTGATCTCGACGATCGAAGGCACCGCCTTCTTCACGTCGCCGAAGAACTCGAGGCAGACCGTGCGCACGTGCTTCGGCATGCGATGCAGGATGAACGTGGCCGAGGTGATGAGGCCGTCGCATCCTTCCTTCTGCACGCCCGGCAATCCGCCCAGGAACTTGTCGGTCACGTCCTTGCCGAGGCCTTCCTTGCGCAGGCGCCGGCCCTCGATCTCGAGGATCTCCTCGCGCTTCACGCCGCCGGCCGCGTCGAGCCGGCGCAAGCGGAACCTCGCCACCTTCGCGTCGTGGATGCGCCCCCGGTTGTGCTCGAGGCGCTCGACCTCGAGCCAGTCCCCGTCGGGCGTGACCATGCGCCACGAGGCGAGGTTGTCGAGCGCCGTGCCCCACAGGACCGCCTTCTTGCCGCCCGCGTTCATCGCGACGTTGCCGCCGATGCAGGAGGCGTCGGCCGAGGTCGGATCGACGGCGAAGACGAGTCCCTTGTCCTCGGCCGCCTCCATGACGCGGCGCGTGACCACGCCCGCGCCGCAGCGGATCACGGGGCAGGGCCCGGTCGTCCCCGGGAGCACGCGTTCCTCGACCGGATCGAAACGGTCGAGCTTCTCGGTGTTGATCACCGCGGACATCCGGTCGAGCGGGATCACGCCGCCCGTGTATCCCGTGCCGCCTCCCCGCGGAATGATCGTGAGGCCCAGCTCGACCAGCGCGCGCACGAGCGGCGCGCATTCGTCTTCCGTGTCGGGATTGACGACCACGAAGGGATACTCGACCCGCCAGTCGGTGGCGTCGGTCACGTGGGAGACGCGCGCCATGCCGTCGAACTGGATGTTGTCGCGGCGGGTGATGCCGGCAAGGCGCCTCAGGATCCGGCGGCGCAGCGTGCGCGTTCCCGCGAACTCCTTCTCGAACTCATCGACCGCGGCGCGCGCGGCATCGAGGAGGTCGGAGACGCGGTCGCGCCCCTGCTTGTCCGCGCGGCGCTTCTCGACTTCGTTCAGGCGGTGGTGCATCGCCTCGGCGAGCATGGCGAGGCGGCGCGGGCTGTCGAGGAGGTCGTCCTGCAGGTAGGGGTTGCGGCGCACCGCCCAGATGTCGCCCAGCACCTCGTAGAGCATCCGCGCCGAGCGCCCCGTCACGCGCTGCCCCCGCAACTCCTCGAGCGCGTGCCAGGCGGGCTCGCCGAGGAGGCGGATCACGATCTCCCGGTCGGAGTACGACGTGTAGTTGTAGGGAATCTCGCGAAGGCGTGCGGTCATGTCCTGGGTCGCCCCGCGGAGTCATTGCCGAGGGGGAGCCCGAAATCTTACCGCAGTGCAGCAAACGGACGAAACCGTAGTACGCTCGCCCTGTGACGAACGCCGTCCCGCAGCGCATCCGCATCGCCACGCGCGAAAGCCGCCTCGCCCTTCGCCAGAGCGAGATGGTGGCGGCCGAGCTGCGCGCGCGCCATCCGGGGCTCGTCGTGGAGCTCGTGGGCATGACCACGCGCGGCGACCGCGTGCTCGACCGCCCCCTCGCGCAAGTCGGCGGCAAGGGCCTGTTCGTGAAGGAGCTCGAAAGCGCGCTCGACGACGGCCGCGCCGACATCGCCGTGCATTCGCTCAAGGACGTGCCGATGGTGATCGAGCCGCGATTCGCGTTCTCGACGTTCGGTCCCCGCGAGGATCCCTTCGACGCCTTCTGCTCGCCGCGCTTCGCCTCGCTCGCCGCGATGCCCGCGGGCTGCGTGGTGGGCACGTCGAGCTTGAGGCGCGAATGCCAGCTGCGAAGCCTGCATCCGCGCCTGAAGTTCCGCGCGCTGCGCGGCAACGTGAACACGCGCCTCGCCAAGCTCGACGCGGGCGAGTACGACGCGATCATCCTCGCCGTGGCGGGACTGAAGCGCCTGGGCCTCGAGGCGCGCATCCGCGCCCGCCTCGAGGAGACGATCCCCGCGATCGCGCAGGGGATCCTCGGCATCGAGCATCTCGCCTCGCGCGCGGACCTGCGCGAGCTCCTCGCGCCATTCGAAGACCCGGCCGCCGCCGGCGAGGCGCGCGCCGAAAGGGCCGTGGGCCTGGTGGTCGAGGGCAGCTGCGAGGTCCCCGTGGGCGCACTCGCGCGTGCGCGAGGCGATGCGCTGCGCATCGACGCCTTCGTGGGGCTGCCCGACGGCACGCGCATCGTGCGCGAAAGCGCGGAGGGAGCCTGCGCCGAGGCGGCCGCGCTGGGATCGGCCGTGGGAGAGAAGCTCCTCGCGGCGGGCGGGCGCGAGATCCTGCGCGCCATCGCGAAGCAACCCGCATGAGCGGCCGCCTCGAAGGGATCGGCGTCGTGGTCACGCGGCCGCGTGCGGCAGGCGAGCCGCTCGTGGCGGCCCTCGCCCGCGAAGGCGCGAAGACGTGGCTCTTCCCGTCCCTCGCCATCGAGGACGTCCAACCCGATGCGGCGCTCGCGAAGATCCTCGCCGGCATCGACCGGTTCGACATGGCCATATTCGTGAGCGCCAATGCGGTCGAGAAGGGCCTCGCCTGCGCGAAGCGGTTCGCCGCGTGGCCCGCAACCCTCCGCGTGGCCGCGATCGGCGAGGCCACGGCCCAGGCCCTGCGGAACTCCGGGCTCGCGGACGTGATCTCACCGAGTGAGCGCCACGACAGCGAGGGCCTGCTCGCGTTGCCGCAATTGCGGGACGTGCAAGGGAGAAATATCATCGTCTTCCGGGGTGAGGGTGGCCGCGAGCGCCTGAAGGAGGCGCTCGAGGAACGCGGGGCGTCCGTGACGTATGCGCAGTGCTACCGCCGCGTGCGTCCCGATGCGGACCCTTCGGCGATCGTGGCCGCGCTCTCGCACGGGGAAGTGCACGCGGTGAGCGTGCTTTCCGGCGAGACGCTGGAGAATTTCGTCGCGATGATCGGGGCGGGCGCCGCGCACCTCACCGGCGTGATGCTCGTCGTGCCGCACGCAGCCGTGGGTTCGCGGCCGGAGGCGCGGCGTTTCTCGCGCGTCGTCGTCGCGGCGCACGGGGCCGGGGGACTCATCGAGGCATTGATGCAGATTCGGGCGACCACATGAGCGAAACGCCGAACGCCAGCCACGACCTCGTCGCGAGAAGCGTCGCGGCGGTGGCCGTCGTCGCCGCGATCGCCACGGGATGGCTCGCCTGGGATGCGCACCAGGCGCTGGGCGACATGCGATCGAGCGCGGGCGGCCGTCTCGCGGAGCTGGGCGCGGCCGAAGCGCAGTCGCGCGCCGCGTCCGTGCAGATGCAGGCGGCGCTCAAGGACGCCCAATCGCGGATCGCGGAGCTCGAGGCGCGAGTGGCCGACACGCAGGAGCAGCGCGTCGCGCTCGAGGAGATGTATCGCGAGCTCTCGCGCAGCGCCGACGACCGCGTGCTGTCGGAGGTCGAGCAGATGCTGGTGCTCGCGAGCCAGCAGCTGCAGCTCGCGGGCAACGTGCGCGGCGCGCTCGCGGCGCTGCAGGCGGCAGACCAGCGCCTCGCGAAGGCGGACAAGCTCGCCGCCACGCCGCTCAGGCGCGCGATCTCGCAGGACATGGAGCGCCTCAAGGCGGTGCCGCAGGTGGACACGGTGGGCATCGCGGTGAAGCTCGACGCGCTCATCGCCCAATCGGACACGCTGCCGTTGCCGATCTCCGAGGCAGGGCCCACGCGCGTGGCCTCGCGCACCTATTATTCGGACGAGTCCGGCACGTTCAGCCGCGCGGCGCGCGACTTCTGGGAAGAGATGAAGAACCTCGTGCGCATCCGCGACCTCGAGGTGCCCGACGCCGTGCTGATCTCGCCGTCGCAGGCGTATTTCCTGCGCGAGAACCTGAAGCTGCGCCTGCTGTCCGCACGGGTCGCCCTCCTCGCGCGCGACGAGCAGTCGTTCCGCGAGGACATGAAGAGCTGCCAGGCGTGGGTCACGAAGTACTTCGACCCGCGCGCCAAGTCCACCGCCGCCACGCTCGCGGCGCTCAAGCAGGTGGCCGAGAGCCCCGTCTCGATCGCCGTCCCCGACATCAACGCGAGCCTCGCGGCGGTGCGCTCCGCGCGCGCGGCACGGGAGAAACGCTAGCCATGCGCTTCGCCCTCTGGACCGTCATCCTCGCCGCCGTGGCCGTCGGCATCGCGCTCTTCGCGCACCACTCGACCGGTTACGTGGTGATCGTCGCGGCGCCCTACCGCATCGAGCTGTCGCTCAACCTCCTCATCTTCCTCGTGCTCGCCGGATACCTTGCGTTCTACACGCTCGCCCGCCTCGTCACGACGCTCGTGGCGATCCCCGAGCGCGTTCGCGCCTATCGCGCCGAGCGTTCCCGCGGCAAGCTTCGCCAGGCCCTGAACGACGCGCTGCTCGCCTTCTTCCAGGGGCGCTATGCCTCGGCGGAGAAAAGCGCCGCGGCGGCGCTCGTGGGCGAAGAGACCAAGGGCGTGGCGGCGATCATCGCGGCGCGCAGCGCCCACGAGCTCGGGCGTTTCAGCGAGCGCGAGCAGTTCCTCGACCAGGCCAAGGGCGCGGCCCCGGAAGTCGACCAGGCGCGGCTCACGACGCTGGCCGACCTGCTGGTATCGCAGGAGCGCTACGACGAAGCGCTCGCGGTGTTGAACGATCTTTCGGCGCGCGATTCGCGCAACCTGCGCCTGTTGCGCCTGAAGCTGCAGGCCGAGCAGGCCACGCGCAACTGGGACGAAGTGCTCTCCACGGTCGCAGCGCTCGCGAAGCTGGGAGGCATCGGCCCGGCGGAAGCGGCTTCCGCCCGTCGCGCGGCCCACCTGGGCAACCTGAACCGCAAGGCGCAGGACGCGGGCGCGCTCTCGGCCTACTGGAAACAGCTGCCCTTCGAGACCCGCGTCGATCCCGCGGTCGCCGCCACCGCCGCGCGCTTCCACCTCGCCCTGGGCGGCAATGCCGAGGCGCAGGCGATCATCGAGCAGGCGCTCGAGCGCGAATGGAACCCGGGGCTGGTCGCGCTCTACGGGGAATCGGCGGGCAGCGATGCATTGCCGCAGATCGAGCGCGCGGAGAAGTGGCTGCGCGGCCACGCGCGCGATCCCGCGCTGCTGCTCGCGCTGGGCAAGCTGTGCCTGCGCCAGGAACTGTGGGGCAAGGCCCAGAGCTACATCGAAGCGAGCCTCGCCCTGGAGCCCACGCACGACGGCCACATGACGCTCGCCGCGCTGATGGAAAGGATCGGGAGGCACCAGGAGGCCGTGCAGCACTTCCGCCGCAGCGCGGAGCTCGCCGGCTGAACACGAAAGGAAGAACCATGCGCGAATACTCTCCCCTCACGCTCACACTCCTCGCGCAAGGCGCGAGGGTCGCCGAGCCCATGGCGCCGGGCCGCGTGAGCCTCGACGATCCCGCCTTCTCCGTGATGACGGACCTGCGCGCCGTCTCGGCGGCGACCACGCGCCCCGAGGAGACGATCGACGCGGCGCACGCGCAGATGATCCGCCGCGCCGTGCGCCTGCTCTTCGTGCTGGAGCCGGGCGGATCCGTGGCGGGCGTGATCACCGCGACGGACCTGCTGGGCGAGAAGCCCGTGCGCTTCATGCAGGACCGCGGCGTCTCCCACTCGGAGATTCTCGTCGAGGACATCATGACGCCCGCCGCGATGCTCGAGGCATTGTCCCTCGTGGAAGTGGCGCAGATGCGCGTGGGCCACGTCGTGGCCACGCTCAAGAAGGTCGCGCGAAAGCACCTGATGGTGGCCGAGGATGGCGCGCGCACCATCCGGGGCCTGTTCTCCGCCTCGCAGGTCGCGCGCCAGCTCGGCATGGAGCTGCAGACGTTCGAAATCGCCAGGTCCTTCGCGGACGTCGAGGCCGCGCTCGTCCGATAGCGCCCCGTGCGCGACCGCTATCGCGAGATCTGCTCCACGTTCCGCTGGAACGTTCCGCCCGACTTCAACATCGCGCGCTGGACGTGCCGCCGGTGGGCCGATGACCGCTCGCGCGTGGCGCTGCACTGGGAGGACGAGGACGGGCGCAACGAGACCTGGACCTATTGGGAGCTGCTCAAGGCGGCCAATCGGCTGTCGAACGCGCTGCGCGGGCTGGGCATCGAACGGGGCGAGCGCGTCGCGCTCATCCTGCCGCAGCGCCCACAGACCGTCGTCGCGTACCTCGCCTGTTTCCAGATGGGCGCGGTGGCGGTGCCGCTCTCGTTCCTCTTCGGGCCCGAGGCGCTGGAGTATCGGCTCGCCGACAGCGGCGCGAAGGTCGCGA
The DNA here is from genome assembly GCA_035501715.1 of Usitatibacter sp. Classification (GTDB taxonomy): domain Bacteria; phylum Pseudomonadota; class Gammaproteobacteria; order Burkholderiales; family Usitatibacteraceae; genus Usitatibacter. Next base: position 1,548 of record DATJVS010000179.1, on the reverse strand, counting down.
TCGCCGATCCGGTAACGCTCGCCAACCTTCAGCCGCTGCGCGACAGGCTTCCCGGGCTGCGCCACGTCATCGGCGTCGACGGTGCACGCGGCGCCGGCGTGGCCGATTGGAATGCGACGCTCGAGCGCGCGTCCGACGCGTTCGATCCCGTCGCCACGCGCCACGACGATCCCGCGGCGATCATCTACACGAGCGGCACGACGGGGCCGCCGAAAGGCGCGCTCCTGCCGCATTGCGCGCTCATCGGCAACCTTCCCGGATTCGAGCATTCGCACGACGGGTTTCCGCAGGAGGGCGATCGCTTCTGGTCACCCGCGGACTGGGCGTGGACCGGCGGGCTGTGGGATGCGTTGATGCCCACGCTCTACCACGGCAAGTCGATCCTCGGATACCTGGGACGCTTCGAGCCCGAGCGCGCATTCCAGCTGATCGACCGGCACGGCATCCGCAACGCGTTCCTGTTTCCGACGGCGTTGAAGATGATGATGAAGGCGTTCCCCGAACCGCGGTCCCGATTCGACGTGCGCCTTCGCTCGCTCATGAGCGGCGGTGAAGCGCTGGGCCCGGCCGTCTTCCATTGGGCGAAGGAAGGGCTGGGCGCCACGGTGAACGAGATCTTCGGCCAGACGGAGATGAACTACATCGTCGGGAATTCGCACGCGCTCTGGCCCGTGAAGCCGGGCTCCATGGGCCGGCCCTATCCGGGACACCTCGTCGCGGTCCTCGACCAAGACGGCCAGCCGCTGCCCGCGGGAAAGGTGGGCGACGTGTCGGTGCGAAGGACGTGGACCGACGGAACTCCCGATCCGGTGTTCTTCCTCGGCTACTGGAACAAGCCCGAGGCGACCGCGGAGAAATTCAGCGGCGAATGGTGTCGCACTGGAGACCAGGCGAGCGCCGACGAGGACGGCAACCTCTGGTACGAGGGGCGCGCCGACGACATCTTCAAGGTCTCGGGGTATCGCGTCGGGCCCACCGAGATCGAGAGTTGCCTGGTGAGGCATCCGGCCGTCGGCAATTGCGCGGTGGTCCCGACGCCGGACGAGACTCGGGGCGCGGTCGTGAAGGCATTCGTGCTCCTTGCCCCGGGACACACCGCGTCCGACGCGCTCAAGGAATCGCTGCGCGAGCACGTGAAGCGCCACCTCGCTCCGTACCAGCAGCCGCGCGAGATCGAGTTCGTCGATGCGCTGCCGATGACCACGACCGGGAAAGTGCAACGCAAGGTGCTTCGCGAGATGGAAGCGCGGCGCAAGGCGCCGGGCGCCTAGCGCTACTTGCGCGGATCCACCGACGGCGTGAACGCGTCGCAGTAGAACTCGTCTTCGGGCAGGCCGCGCTCGCCGACGAAGGTCTCGCGCGCGATGTCCGTCATCGCAGGCGCGCCGCACGCATACACCTGGTAGCCCGAGAGATCGGCGAAATCGTCCAGCACCGCCTTGTGGACGAAACCGGTCCGGCCCTGCCACGCATCTTCCGGCAAGGGCTCCGACAGCACCGGGATGTACGTGAAGTTCGGATGCTCGCGCTGCCACTGGATCGGCAGCT
>DATJVS010000178.1:0-5442 GCA_035501715.1 Usitatibacter sp. | reverse complement strand
GGACGCGCTCGGCTGCCGCATCCTGCAGGGATACCTCTTCTGCCGGCCGCTCGCCCCCGCGCAGTTCGCGGCGTGGATGCGGGCGCAATCGAAAGGCGAGATTCCCGCCCTGGCGCGCCGCGCCTCCTGACCGGCTTCTCGACGCGACCCGGTGCGGCTACGATGGTGGCACTGTCCATTCTTCCGGATCGATCTCCATGAAGGGCTCCACGAAGCGCCGAATCGCGTGCGTCATGGCCACGTTGCTGGCGGCCGTTCCGGTCCTCGAGGCGAGTGCGCAGCAGGCGCCCGCGCACCGTCCAAAGGTGGGGCTCGTATTGGGCGGCGGCGGCGCGCGCGGCGGCGCGCACATCGGGGTCCTCGAAGTGCTCGAGCAGCTGCACGTGCCGTTCGACTGCATCGCGGGCACGAGCATGGGCGCGCTCATGAGCGGCGCCTACCTCGCGGGAGTATCGCCCGAGCAGATGCGCGAGAAGATCAAGGCCACCGACTGGAGCGGCATGTTCGACGATTCCGCGGGCCGCTCGGAACTGAGCAAGCGGCAGAAGGACTTCGACGACCGCTTCTTCCCGGCGCTCGAGTTCGGCGTGAGCTCCGAGGGGCTCAAGTACCGCGAAGGGGCCGTGGCCGGCACCAAGATCAAGCTCTTCTTCAACTCCCTCGTGGGCGCGGATGCGGGCCAGCTCACCATCGAGAAGCTGCCGCTGCCGCTCACGCTGATCGCCACGGACATCGGCACCGGCGAGCGCGTCGCGATGCGCTCCGGCGACCTCACGACGGCGATGCGCGCGAGCATGTCCGTTCCCGGCGCCGTGGCGCCTGTGCTTCGCGACGGGCACAAGCTCGTGGACGGCGGCCTCGTGGACAACGTTCCCGTCCAGGAGGTGAAGGACCGCTGCGGCGCCGAGGTGGTCATCGCCGTGAACGTGGGCTCGCCCATGCTCAAGCCCGACCAGGTCACGGGGCTGCTCTCGGTCGTGGGGCAGATGGTGAACCTGCTCACGGAGCAGAACGTGTCGCGCTCTCTCGCGCTGCTCACTCCGCGCGACGTGTACATGCGCCCGGAGCTGGGCGACATCACGGCCGGAAGCTTCGACCGCCAGCTCGACGCCGCGGAGATCGGACGCAAGACCGCGCTCGCGGCGGCCGATTCGCTCAAGCGCTATGCGGTCTCGCCGGAGGAGTACGCGAAGTGGCTCGCGCACCTGCGTTCCGGCAAGGCGGTGCCCGGGCGGATCGACGAGGTGCAGATCGCGCCCATGCACTACGTGAATGCCGAGACGATCCGCGCGGCAATCGCCCAGAAGGAGGGCGAGCCGCTCGACACGCAGAAGCTCGAGAAGGACCTGATCGCCATCCGCAGCCAGGGCGACCTGCAGACCATCGACTACAGCGTCGTGAACGAGCGCGACAAGACGATCCTGCGCGTCACGCCCGTGGAGAAGAACCTGGGGCCCGACTACCTGCGCTTCGGCCTCAACATGTACTCGGACTTCCACGGCGACTCGAATTTCAACGTCCGCGCGATCCATCGGCGCACCTGGATCAATCCGCTCGGCGGCGAGCTCGTGTTGGGCGCGCAGGTCGGGACCGCGCAGGTCCTGTACGCGGAGTTCTACCAGCCGCTCGAGCCGCGCCAGATCTTCTTCGTGCGCACGGCCATCACGGCGCAGTCGACGAATGCGCCGATCTTCTCCGGCAACCAGGAAGTCGCGACCTACCGGACCTATGCGTCCAAGGCGGACGTCGAGGCGGGCGCGAACATGGGGGCGTGGGGCCAGGCGCGGCTCGGCTGGCGCGGCGAGAATGCGCGCGCGAGCGTGGTGACGGGGTCGAGCATCCTGCCCAGCGTGCGCGAGGTCGTGAGCGGTCCTTTCGCCGCGGCCAGCGTCGACACTTACGACTACGCGTTCTTCCCGACGAAGGGCGTGAAGATCGACGCGGACGTGTTCGAAGCTGCAAGCATCTCCGACGGCCTCGAGAAATACGGAACGGCGGAACTGAAGTTCGGCGGCGCGGTGACCGTGGGCGATTTCATCTTCCTCGGCGCCGCGCAGCACGGACAGAGCACGCACGGCGTGCTTCCGCTCTCCGACGTGTACACGCTGGGCGGGCCGCGGCACCTCGCGGGATTCGCGCAGGGGCAGATCGCCGGTGACGACTACTCGTACGGAAGCCTCGAGGCGCAGTACAAGCTCACGCGCCCGATTCCGCTGCTGGGCCTGTCGTTCATCGCGGGCGTGCAGGCCGAGACCGGGAAGATGGCGAAGCTCTACACCGAACCCAATCTCTCGGGCTGGCAGAACTCGTTCGGCGCGTATCTCGCGGCCAACAGCACGTTCGGACCTTTCTACTTCGGCTACGCCAAGGCGAAGAACGGCAACGGCGGGCGCTGGTACTTCTTCCTCGGCACGCCCTAGCGCTGGACGTGAGTGCAAGTATCTGATATAATGAATAAATTATGATTCGCCAGAGAACGCTCAAGAGTGTCGTCCGCGCTACCGGCGTGGGTGTCCATACCGGTGCGAAGGTAGCGATGGCGCTGCGGCCCGCGCCCGTCGACACCGGCATCGTGTTCTGCCGCAGCGACCTGCCGGGCAATCCCGCGATTCCCGCGCGCGCCGCCAACGTGAGCAACACGACGATGGCCACCGTGATCGAGAAAGACGGCGCGCGCGTCTCCACGGTGGAGCACCTCATGTCGGCGTTCGCGGGCCTGGGCATCGACAACGCGTACGTGGACGTGTCGGCGGAGGAAGTTCCGATCATGGACGGGAGCGCGGGCACCTTCGTGTTCCTCATCCAGCAGGCCGGCATCGAGGAGCAATCGGCGCCCAAGCGCTACCTGCGCGTGCTGAAGCGCGTGGAAGTCGAGCAGGGCGACAAGAAGGTATCGCTGGAGCCCTTCGACGGATTCAAGGTCGGGTTCTCGATCGAGTTCAACCATCCGGTTTTCGATGCGCAGACGTCGGACGTCGAGATCGATTTCGCCGACGTCTCGTACGTGCGCGAGGTCTCGCGCGCGCGCACCTTCGGCTTCACGCAGGACGTGGAGGCGATGCGCGCCAAGGGGCTGGGCCGGGGCGGCTCGCTCGACAACGTCGTCGTGATCGACGATTTCCGCGTGCTCAACGCCGAAGGGCTGCGCATGGACGACGAGTTCGTGAAGCACAAGGCCCTCGATGCGGTGGGCGACCTCTACATGCTGGGACGTCCGCTCATCGGCGCGTTCCACGGCCACAAGTCGGGCCACGCGCTGAACAACGTGCTGGTGCGCAAGCTCCTCGCCGACGCCACCGCGTGGGAAGAGGTCACGTTCGAAAGCGTGGAGGCGCTGCCGCGGGCGTTCGCCAAGCTGCAGCTGCAATAGCCGCTGTTCCTCCTTCGACTGCTCCTGCTGTTCGGCGCGCTGCTCCTGGGCGGCCTGGTCGTCGCGTGGCTCGTCACTCGCGACCGGCGCTACCTGCAGATCGCGAAGAAGGCATTGCAGGTGATCCTGCTCGCCGTAGTGGCCACCGGCCTCATCTACGTCTTCGGCCGCGTCCTCCTTCTCTGATCGCGTTCGGCGATCTCCTCCAGCGTCTTGCGCAGCGGCGAGTCCCCGAGCTTGCCCGCGATCGCCGTGAGCTTTTCGACGGGGATCTCGCCGCGCGCGCGAACCGGCGCAGGCTTTGTTACAACCTTGACTTGTACTTCCACCCGTATTGAGGTAAGCTCCTGATCCTTCGCATATTTTGAGGATTTCCGCGCAGCTTCGCGCAAGCCCTCTAGCATGCGGGGCGCCAAGTGGCGAAGGACGGAAGCAACGGTCCCGTTATCGGCGCAGATCACGACGGTCGTTCCATCAATGGCGCATACCCGGCTCGCTTCGGCGAGCTCCTGGGGCACGACACTTCGAAAGCGGCGCTGAAGGCGCCGGATGTAGGCGAGCCGCGCGGTGACCTGTTTCAGCTCCGCGTTGTCGTCAAGTAGTCGCGAGATCGTCTCGGTGGCCATCGGGGAACGAAGGGAGGGAAGTTCTTGAACATTATTCTCGTTTCGGACAGTCTCGCGAAGAGCCGTTCGGTCGCGCTCTCGCAGACGCAGGTCCTGCTGATCGCCTTCGGCATCCTCGTTTCCGGTTTCGTCCTCGCGATGGCCACGTACGTGGTCACGATGAAGTTCGCCGTGGACCTTCGCAATCCGTACCTGCGCACGCTGCTCGCCACGCTGCACGAGGACGACCAGAAGCGCTCCGAGGCCGAGATGAAGGAGAACCTGAGCGCGCTCGCGGTGAAGGTGGGCGAGCTGCAGGCGAGGATCCTGCGGCTGGACGCTTTCGGCGAGCGCCTCGCGAAGGCCGCGGGCGTGAAGCGCGACGAGTTCCGCTTCGACGAGAAGCCCGGCCAGGGCGGCCCCGCGCCCGCGGGCGGCGGGCGGGAGCTGTCGATGTCCGAATTCAACGACATGCTCGCCGAAATCTCGCGCGTGCTCGACGATCGCAGCGACAAGCTGGGGGTGCTCGACTCGCTGCTCATGGACGATCGCCTCGCCCGCAAGACGATTCCCACGACGATGCCGGTGGAGGGCGGCTACTACTCCTCCAACTACGGCTATCGCCTCGATCCCATCACCGGACGCTCCACCTTCCACACGGGCGTCGACATCATCGCGAGCCCCGGCACGCCCGTCATGGCCGCGGCCGGCGGGGTGGTCTCCGCGGTGGAGTTCCTGCCCGAGTACGGAAACATCGTGGACGTGGACCACGACAACGGCCTCACCACGCGCTATGCGCACCTCTCGAAGCAGCTCGTGAAAGTGGGCGACGTCGTGATGAAGGGCCAGAAGATCGCGCTCGTCGGCGCCACTGGCCGCGTGACCGGCCCGCACCTGCACTTCGAGGTGCGCGAGAAAGGCATCCCCCTGAATCCGAACAAGTTCCTTTCGTTGGGCAGCAACGACGTCCTGCGCAACACGTTCGCGCCCGCCCACTGACACTTTTCCCGGGGTTGCCTCCGCGCGGGGCGGCCCCATATGTCCCGTATAATTGACGATCGCCGGCCCTTCACGGGCCGGTTTTCGCATTTCCGACCAAGTCCCCGTGCTCACCAACGTCCTCAAGGCCATCTTCGGCAGCCGTAACGATCGCCTCCTCAAGCAGTACCGCAAGTCCGTCGAGCAGGTGAACGCCCTCGAGCCGGACATGCAGAAGCTCAGCGACGGCGAGCTCGCCGCGAAGACGCCCGAGTTGAGGAAGAAGATCGCCGACGGCGCCTCGCTCGACTCCATCCTTCCCGAGGCATTCGCCGTCGTGCGCGAGGCTTCGCGCCGCGTGCTGGGCATGCGCCACTTCGACGTGCAGCTGGTGGGCGGCATCGCGCTGCACCAGGGCAAGATCGCGGAGATGCGCACCGGCGAGGGCAAGACGCTCGTCGCCACGCTTCCGTCGTATCTCAACGCGCT
>DATJVS010000177.1:0-24743 GCA_035501715.1 Usitatibacter sp. | reverse complement strand
AACCCGGACGACCTCACGCTCTACAACCGCTACATCGACCGCTTCCACCGCAGCGCCTCGGGCATCACGCTCTACGTCGACCAGCCGCTCGAGAACCTGGGCGAGCTCAAGACCTCGGGCTTCGACGTGGACGCGCGCATGAGCTTCAACGCGCCGTTCGCGAAGATGACGCTGTCGCTCAACGGCACGTACGTGGACACGTACAAGCTGCAGCCCGGCTCGGACCTTCCGTTCATCAGCTACCTGGGCAACAGCTTCAACGGCGGCAACGCGTACCCGCGCTGGATGCACGTGGCTTCGCTCGACATGGCCAACGGCCCGTGGCAGGGAACGATCGAGCAGACGTACGCGGCCGGATGGGTGGAGGCGTTCGCGGGCGGCGGCACCCACGACATCCCGAGCACCTCGCGCATCAACGCGCAGGTGCGTTACCTGGGATTCAAGGGCCTCGCGTTGAAGCTGGGCGTGCGCAACCTGATGGATCGCCTGCCCCCGTACACCGACGTCTCGTCCTACGGCTCGCACGCCGCGGGCTGGGCGAACTCGGTGGCCGATCCCCGCGGCCGTTTCTGGTGGGGCTCGGTGACGTACTCGTTCAAGTGACCTGAGGCTGATCGCTCCAATCGAACGAACGCGGATCGACGCGATACACCCCACGCAGCTCCTCGTAGAGGGCCGGGTGGAGCACCGCGAAGATCCGCGGCCGTTCGAAGAACGCCTCGGAGACGACGGCGAAGAATTCCGCCGGCTCGGTGGCTCCGTAGGCGCTGAACAGCGAGGGCTCTCCCGCGGCGGCGCTGTACTGCAGCCGCGCGAACTCCGCGCTCATCACGTGCGACCAACGCGGATAGCGCGCGCGCCGTCCGAGCCAGGGCGCGCCGTTGGCGTATCCCTTCTCCTGGTCCAGCTGGTGCGCGAACTCGTGGATCACCACGTTGCGCCCGTCGTCGTCGATCGCCGCGCCGTGCAGGGCGTCGCTCCATGAGAGCACGACCTGTCCGTGGGTCCACGACTCTCCGGACAGCACTCTCGTGGAATCGGTCTGCAGCATCGGGCCGCCGGTGACGCGCTCGACCACGAAGGCGCTCGGATAGACGAGGATGTCGCGCACGCGCGGGAAGTAGTACGACTCCCGGTTCGCCACGAGAAGGCACGCCTGCGCGGCGATCGTCACGCGGACCTCGTCGGTGATCACGAGGCCGTCGCAACCCACGAAATTCTTCTCGCGCATGAAGACCTGCACGTGGCCCTCGACGCGTGCGCGCAGGCCGGCCGGCAGCCGCGCGAGGTAAGGCACGTTGCGCTCGATGATGCCGCGCCACTCGGCGGGCAGCGGGGTCTGCCGAAGGCGCTTGCGGCGGCGCGCCGTCCACAGCGGCTCGCCCGCAAGCCAGGCGACGACGAGAATTGTGGCAAGGACGATCGCGACCGGCATTCCCTCCAAGTAGAGGCGTACCATCGCCGGTTCAAGGGGCAGGCGTGCAACCCGGTGCGCGCCCCGCATCCCGAACGGGATGATCCGGGGTCAACCCGCGTACACGCCCCAGATCCCCACGGAGTCCCAGGTTCCGTGCACCAGGATGAGCGGCCACAGATTGCGGCCGCCCGCCACGTAGAAGATTCCGTGGGTAAGGGCGAAGAGCGAGGCGTACACGAAGGCGAAGGTCCCCGCGTAGAGGTGCAGCGACCCGAAGAGGACCGCCTGCGCGACGATGGCCACCGCGATGGCAGTAGTCCCGCCGCCCAGCATCTTCTCGACGCGATCGAAGAGGAAGCCGCGGAAGAGGCACTCTTCGCACAGGCCTCCCACGATCCAACCGATGGCGAGCCACGTGACCAGTCCTTCGACGTTGCCGCGGATGTAGCCGAGGAACGACGGGCGCTGCACGGGGTGCACGATCGAGGCGACCCACGGCACCACCCACGTGGACACCGCGTAGTCCACCGCGTACAGCGCCACGGCGAAGGCGATGGCGCGCGGCCATGACGCGGGCCTGCGCAGGCCGAGCGATTCCCAGAGCGCGCCGCGCCAGTGAAGCACGAACCAGGCGACGAGGAAGCCCGTGATGGGGCGCGGGACGAGCGGCGCGTAGTCGGGGATCGCGAGTGCCGGATACACGAGCCATCGCGTGAGCGCCCACGCGACCGTGATCGCGGCGAGGACGATCGCGAGGTCGATGGCCGCGTCGCGCCGCGGCGCCATCCCTAGCGGCGCCGCTCGATGAGGCGCGTGCCCACGCGCACGATCGAATCGATCACGGGCACGAGCTCGTGGCCGAGCTCGGACAGCGAGTACTCGACGGAAGGCGGCGAGGTCGGGACCACTTCACGGTGCACGACGCCCTTCTCCTCGAGCTCGCGCAGCCTCGTGGTGAGCATCTTGGGCGAGATCCCCGGTATGTCCTTGGTGAGCTCGCCGAAGCGGCGCGGCCCGCCCGAAAGCTGCCACACCAGGTTGGTGGTCCACGCGCCGCCGATCAGCGCCATGCACGCGCCCATCGGGCAGCCTTTCGGCGGCGGCGGGGCCTTGCTCTTGCGCACCTTGAGGGCCATGGCGGTTACCGCGCGGTGAGTGGAGAATTGTGCTAACTATAGCATAGCTACTATACAAACGTAACTGTCTTTTGGTAACGTGCTCGCCGTCACCCCCGCCCTTCGCCGTCACTCCCGCGAAGGCGGGGGCCCAGCCAACGAACGCCAGAGGAACCCATGAAGCTCTACTACGCACCGGGAGCGTGCTCCCTTTCGCCCCACATCGTCGCCCGCGAGGCCGGGGTCGACCTGCAGCTCGACAAGGTCGCCAACAAGCAGACGGCCGAAGGCGCCGACTTCCTGGGCGTGAACCCGAAGGGCTACGTCCCCGCGCTCGAGATCTCGCCGGGCGAGGTGCTCACGGAAGGCCCCGCGATCGTGCAGTACATCGCCGACCAGAAGCCCGCGTCGAACCTCGTTCCGCCTCCGGGCAGCATGCAGCGCTACCGCCAGCAGGAGATGCTGGGCTACATCAACTCCGAGATCCACAAGACGTACAGCCCGCTCTTCAACGCCGCCACTCCGCCCGCGACCGTGGAAGAGCGCAAGGCCTACCTGAAGAAGCGCTACAAGTTCGTCGAGGACAAGCTCGCGGGCCACGACTACCTGTTCGGCGACCACTTCACCGCGGCCGATGCGTATCTCTTCACGGTGACCAACTGGGCGCACCACGTGAAGCTCGATCTTTCCGAGTTCCCGAACCTCCAGGCCTTCCAGAAGCGCGTCGCCGCGCGGCCCGCGGTGAAGCAGGCGATGAAGGAGGAGGGGCTTATCGCCTAGTTCGGCCTCTCCAGGTTGCGCCAGTGCTCGGCCTCCGCGCGGCGATGCTGCGCGAGGCTGGCGCGCATGTCGTCCAGCTTGCGGTGCAGCTGCTGGATCGCGAACTCGGCCTTCACGTTCACCTGGTAGTCCTGGTCGGCCTGCAGGCGGTCCTTCGCGGCCTGCCGGTTCTGGCTCATCATGATCACGGGCGCCTGCAGCGCCGCGAGGCAGGAGAGGATCAGGTTCAGGAAGATGTAGGGAAACGGGTCCGGCGGCTGCGTGAGCAGCCACACGGTGTTCACCGCCATCCACACGGCGAGGAACACGCCGAAGGCGATGATGAAGGTCCACGAGCCGCCGAACTTCGCCACCATGTCGGCGATGCGCTCGCCCACGGTCATCTTCTCGTCGGCGATCTCGTTCACGTTGCGGATCTTCAGGCGCGAGAGCATCTCGTCGGTGCTGCGCAGCCGCTCGATGATCACGGCCATGAACTGCCGGGCCGCCGGCGGATGGTTCTCCACGAGCTCGGCCATCGTCTGCAGCGGGATCGTGACCACGCGCGCTTCGCCCGAGGCCCGTGCGGTCGCGGTGCGCGGCTGCGAGTCGAAGATGCCCAGCTCGCCGAACACGGTCCCCGATTCGAACGTCGCCACGATGAGGTCGTCCACCACCGCGGGCAGCACGATGTCCACGGCGCCTTCCTCGATGATGTAGAGGTACTTGGGGATGTCGCCCTGGCGGAAGATCGGCGCGCCGTCGGAGTAGGCGATGCGCGCGGTCGCTTTCCGAAGCGGCTCGAGCAGGGCCGTCGGGACGTTGCGGAAGATCGGCAGCGTGTGAAGCGGGAAGGCTTCTTCCATGGTCCACTCCGGGGAGATCTCACGCGATCTTATCCCGGAGAGGCCGCGCGGTGAAAACCGTCAGCCGGGCGCGCCCTTGGCGGGCTTCGCCCCGAGGCTCGACGGGCCATAGAGCGGCGCGTTCACGTCGGCAAACGCGAGCATGGCGCCCATGCGCCGGTCGGCGGGCGCCTCGAAGCCGCATTCGCCGATGTAGTTCGTCGGATTCCGGAACGTGCCGAAGAGGATGTCCCACAGCGGGAAGTCGGAGTAGTTGTAGTAGTGGAAGCCCTTGCGGTGGTGCACGCAGTGCGACTCGGGCCGCTGGATCACGTAGCCCAGCCACCGCGGCGTGCGCACGTTCCAGTGCTGGAACATGCCGTAGAAGGCGGCGATGTAGCCCACCAGCGCCGCGGCGAGCGGATCGAGCCCCAGCACGACCACGGTGACGAAGAGCTGCACCAGCACCTGCACCACCATCTCCAGGGGATGGAAGATCGCCGAGCCCGAGATGTCCACGCGCTGCGGGCTGTGGTGCAGCTGGTGGAAGCCCCGCCAGAGGAATCCCGCCGCGTGGGCGCTGCGGTGCCAGGCGTACGAGAAGAAGCTGAGCACCACGTAGCCCGCGACGGCTCCGCCCGCGACGCCGAGGCCCGTGCCGTCGACCCAGCGGTGCTCCTCCATCCATTCGACGGGCAGCAGCAGCGGCACCACCGCGCCGGTGGCCGCGATGAGCAGCAGGAACCCGATGCCGATCCACGCCCAGCCCCGGCGCGGCGGGAACTCGCGCGCGGGCGCGAGCCTTTCGAGGCCCAGCAGCACGAGGTAGGTCGCGGGAATGGCCAATCCGACGAGGTCTGCGGCTTCCATGGCGTCTCCTTCCTTGGGATTTACACTGTAAGGCGATTGCGGGATCATAACCTTACGCCGTAAGATTGCAAGCATGCCCCGGAAGACCCGATCCGCCGCGCCCGCGGCGCTGAGCCGCGAGCGCATCGTGGCGGCCGCGCTCGCCCTCATCGCGCGCGAGGGCCTCGAGGCCTTCTCCATGCGCAACGTCGGCGCCGAGCTCGGGCGCGAGGCCATGAGCCTGTACCACTTCTTCCCGAGCAAGCAGCACCTGGTGGACGCGCTGGTGGACCACGCCATCGCGTCCGTCGAGTTCCCGCCGGAGGACCTGGCGCCCCTCGAGCGCATGCGCCGCCTCATGCGCGCCTACCGCGCCATGGCGCATCGCCACGCGCGCCTCTACCCGGTGATCGCGGTCCACCGGCTCAACACGCCCACGGGGGTGAGGTTCATCGAGCGGCTGCTCGTCCTCGCGCGCGAGATCACCGGCGACGACGAGTCGGCCGCGCGCGGGTTCCGCTGGCTGGGCTACTACCTCATGGGCGCGGCGCTCGACGAGACCATGGGCTACGCGAAGGGACCCTCGGCGGCCGAGCCCGTCGATGGTGCGTTCATCGCGCGCGAGTGCCCGCAATTGGCGCGCTCGGCGAGGTTCTTCCAGCGCGGGGAGTGGGACGCGACCTTCGATGCCGGCATGGAGGGCCTTCTTGCCGCGTTCGCGAAGAAGCGAAAGCCTTCGCGAAGCTGAGCGGGTGTCACGGCCCGTTACGCTATTTCATACCGGGCAATTATTCCGTACCCCGAGGTCTTAACGTTGATACTGCGGTGTGCGTCCCGCGTATGTCGGCGGGATTACGATGCCCCGCACAAGGGGGGTCCACCATGCACAAGCGCGTCGCTCTGTTCTGCGCGGCTTTCGCCTTTGCCGCGCCGGCCTTTTCCCAATCGTCCGACATCCAGAAGATGGAGCGCGTGGAGGTCACGGGCTCGTCGATCAAGCGCATCGACGGCGAGCAGGCCCTGCCCGTCACGATCCTCAAGCGCGAGGACATCGAGCGCATCGGCGCCGTCACCACCGAGGAGCTGCTGAAGAACGTCACCGCCATCACGAGCGCGGGCAGCGTGACGGTCTCGCAGGCCAACGGCACGGTGACCACGTCCCAGGCGAACGTCTCGCTGCGCGCCCTGGGCGCCACGCGCACGTTGATCCTGGTGAACGGGCGCCGCGTGACCGACTTCGGCGGCACGACGGCGACCGCGGTGGACGTGAACAGCATCCCGGTAGCGGCCATCGAGCGCATCGAAGTGCTGAAGGACAGCGCCTCGTCGCTGTACGGCTCCGACGCGATCGCGGGCGTGGTGAACTTCATCCTGCGCCGCGACTACACCGGCGGCGAGGTGAACACGGGCTACGGGTCGCCCACGCGAAGCGGCGGCGGCGCGAGCTGGAACGCCTCGGCCTTCACCGGCTTCGGCTCGCTCGCGAAGGACAAGTACAACGTGAACATCGGCGCGGGCTACGAGCACACCGACCGCATCCAGGGATCGTCTCGCGAGTTCGCGCACCAGATCAACGTCGACATGAACAACGACCTCACGTCGACGATCGCGTTCCCCGGCAACATCCTGTCGGGACCGACCTTCGGCAAGCTCTCGAGCCCCGCGTTCCCGAATTGCGGGCCGACGAGCCTCGTGTCGCCGTTCTTCCTCACGAACGCGAACTCGGGGCAGGCTTGCCGCTTCGAAAACAGCCCCTACCTGTCGGTGCTGCCGGAGTTCGAGCGCTACTACTTCATGGGCAACGCGAGCTACCAGATGTCGCCCGACGTGGTCGCCTACGCGGAGCTCGGCTACACGCGCACGGCGAACACGTACAACACGCAGCCCGTGCCGCTTTCCGAGGCGACGGCGCTGCCCGCGAGCAACCCATACATCGCGTACATCAACAACCTCATCGCGACGCAGTACCCGACGCTGCCCGCGGGGCTGCAGAAGTTCGCTAAGGCCGGCGATACGCTGATCCTGCTTCCGCCGACCAGCCCGTACTACCCGACCTCGTACGTGGCCTCGCTCGGGCTTCCCACCAACCAGCCCATCGCGTTCCGCTATCGCGATTTCGCCGACGGCCTGCGTGAAACGCGTGACATCGGCGAGGCGACCCGCGTGCTCGCCGGATTGAAGGGCTCCCTCGGGACGTGGGACTTCGATTCGGCGTTCCTCTACACGCAGAGCAAGGCCGAGTCGGACCTGCTGGCGGGCTATCCGTCGTATTCGCGCACGCTGCCGATCATCGACAGCGGCGTGGTGAACCCGTTCGGCCCGACCACGGATCCCGCGGTCCTGCAGCAGCTGCAGGAGGCGCAGGTGCGCGGCGCGATCTATACCTCGAAGACGTCCAACGCGAGCGTCGATTTCCGCGCGACCAAGGACGTGCTGGAGATGCGCTCGGGGCCGCTCAGCATCGCCGCGGGCGGCGAATTCCGCCAGGAGAAATTTTCGTTCAGCCCGTCGCAGGCCTACCAGATCGGCGACGTCGGCGGCTTCGGCGGCAACATCCTCGGCGTGGACAAGAGCCGCAACGTGTTCTCGGCTTACGGCGAGGCGGCCGTGCCGATCACGAAGAACTTCGAGGCCGACCTGGGAGTCCGCTACGACGACTACCAGACCGTCGGCAACACGACCAACCCGAAACTGTCGCTGCGCTGGGTGGTCGTGCCCGAAGTCCTGCTGCGCGGCTCCTACGGCACGGGTTTCCGCGCGCCGTCGCTCACGGACCTCTACACGCCGCAGGCCTCGAGCGTCACCGCCAACAACTCGCGCGACTACCTGCGCTGCCCGAACCTCTCCACGGGCGCGCCGACCGACTGCGGCAACCAGTTCCCGACGCTGATCGGCGGCAACCCGTCCCTCACGCCCGAGAAGTCGAAGTCCGGCACCTTCGGCATCGTGTTCGAGCCGGTGCGCGAGCTCTCCGTGGGCCTGGACTGGTACTCGATCCTGCTCAAGGATTCCATCGTGATCGGCGGCCTGAACTCCGCGACGATCCTCGCGAACGCCGCCAACGAGACCACGTTCTCGTCGTTCATCATCCGCGGCGCGCCCGACGGCAACGCCTCGGGGCTGGGCCCGATCATCGACGTGATCCAGACGACCTCCAACCTCTTCAAGGTGAAGGTGCAGGGCTGGGACCTCGACTTCGCGTTCCGCCCGGACATCGGCGCGGGCCACCGCCTCACGATGCGGCTCGACGGATCCTACGTGGAGCAGTTCAAGCGGCAGAACTTCGACGGCAGCTACTCGAACCAGGCCGACACGGCGCTCGTGGCCGCGGGCGGCATCGTCCCGAAGTGGCGCCATGTCGCCTCGATCACGTATGACCGCGGTCCGTGGGAAGCGAGCCTCGCGCAGAACTTCCAGGACAGCTACCACGACGTGAATTCGAACATCACGGGCACGCCGCGCACGGTGGGCGTGTACGAGACGTGGGACGTGCAGGCTCGCTACCTGGGCCTGAAGAACTGGCAGTTCACGCTGGGCGCGAAGAACGTGACCGATCGCGACCCGCCGTACACGAACGAAGGCGGCCAGTTCGCGGCCGGCTACGACATCGCGTACTCCGACGTGCGCGGCCGCTTCCTCTACGGGCAGGTGAAGTACACGTTCAAGTAGTCAGCGGACGCGGTAGAGGGCCTGCGTGGCCGAGGCCTTGAAGTCCAGGTCGTGCCACAGCGACTCGGGGCGGTGCTCGAAGAGGGCGCGCGCGTCGGCATCCACGCGATGCCAGTCGCCGCGAGAGACCTCTCCTTCGAGCTGCCCCGGCGCCCAGCCCGCGTAGCCGATGAACACGCGCAGGTTCTCGGTGGGCTTCTCGCGCGCGAGGAGCGTGCGCAGCAGGTCCGCGTCGGAGCTGATGTACACGCCCTTCATGAGCTCCACGGCGTCCTCGGGCGCGCTGTCCGAGCGGAACACGAACGACACGGACTGGAGCGACACGGGTCCGCCGAAGAACACCTTGTCGTCGAGCTTCTCGAGGCGCGGCTGGTCCGGGAAGAGCTTGGCGAGCGGGATCTTCGTGGGCTTGTTCACGATCACGCCCAGCGCGCCTTCGCCCTGCAGCGGCGTCATCAGCACGACCGAATTGCCGAAGTTCGGATCGGGAAGGCCGTCGCGCGCGACGAGGAAGGTCGCGGGCTCGTCCGCCAGGCACGGCGCCGACGCGCCGGCCAGGACGAGCGCGATCGCGCAGAGGATTCGTTTCATGGCGGACTTTCGGAAAAAATCGTAGCACAGCCGGCGCCCGGATTCGCGGCATAATCCCAAACCGCGAGGAGGGAATGCGTGGGCAAGGCGCGGCTCGAGGCGTTCAGCGACGGCGTGATCGCGGTCATCATCACCATCATGGTGCTCGAGATGAAGGTGCCGCACGGCACCGATCTCGCGTCGCTCCTGCCGGTGGTGCCGGTCTTCCTCACCTACGCGCTCTCCTTCGTCTTCGTCGGCATCTACTGGAACAACCATCACCACCTCATGCACGCGGTGCAGAAGGTGAATGGCTCCATCCTCTGGGCGAACCTGCACCTGCTCTTCTGGCTCTCGCTCGTGCCCTTCGTGACCGGCTGGATGGACGAGAACCATCTCGAGCCGGTGCCGGTGGCCCTCTACGGCTTCGTGCTGCTCATGGCGGGCGTGGCCTACTACTTCCTCGCGCACTGCCTGGGCGCGATCCATGGCCGCGACTCCGCCTTCACCACGCGGCTCGGAGGCGATTTCAAGGGAAAGGTCTCCGTGGCGATCTATGCGGTCGCGATCGCGTTCGCGTTCGTGCAACCTCTGTTCTCGTGCGCGCTCTACGTTCTGGTGGCCGCGCTCTGGTTCGTGCCGGACCGGCGTTTCGAGAAAGGATGACGACGATGAAGAGGCGGCTCCTCGCGGCCCTGGCCGCGGCATCGATCCTGCTGGCGCTCGCCGGGGCCTGCGCTTCCTCGCCCCACAGCGCGTCCGAGCGCGAGTGGGCGCGGGCGGAATGCCGCCAGATCATCGACGACGAGGCGCGGACCAAGTGCATGGACCGCGTCGACAAGGAATACGGCTCGCGGCCGTGACGTTCGAATCCCGGAAGGAGAATCCATGATGCGCAATCCGCTACGCATGGCCGCCTTCGCGGCCCTCGCGATACTCGCTTTCGCCGCCGACGCAGCCGGCGCGCCCGCGCACCGCATGAAGATTGGCGTGATCGGGTCGGGCCGCATCGGCGGTACGCTGGGCGAGCTCTGGGCGAAGGCGGGCTACGACGTGATGTTCTCGTCGCTCGACCTCGAGCACGACAAGCGGCTTGCCGCGAAGGTCGGCGCGCGCGCCGGCACGCCCGCGCAGGCGGCGAGCTTCGGCGAGGTGCTGCTGGTGTCGGTGCCGTATCCCGCGCTCGAGCAGATCGGCCACGACTACGAGAGCTCCATCCGCGGCAAGGTGGTCCTGGACACGTCCAACCCGATCCAGGCGCGCGACGGCGAGATGGCGGTGGCCGCGCGCGAGAAAGGCACCGGCGTGGCCTCGGCCGAGTTCCTGAAGGGCGCGAAGCTCGTGCGCGCCTTCAATTCCGTGGGGTACGCGAAGCTGCGGTCCGAGCACGATCGCGAGGGCGAGCGCATCGCGATCCCGCTCGCGGCCGACGACGGCCACGCGCTGGAGGTCGCCGCGAGGCTCGTGAAGGACGCGGGCTTCGAGCCCGTCGTGGTGGGCGGCCTTTCCACCGCGAAGAGCTTCGACGTCGGCACACCCGTCTTCGGCAAGGCGCTCACCGCGGCGGAGCTTCGCAAGGCGCTCGGCATCGAGAAGTGATCGCGCGCAAGCTCGCGCACCTCGAGGAGGGCGAGGCGCGGGCGGTCGGCTGGTCGTTCGCGTACTTCTTCTGCCTGCTTTCGGCCTACTACGTCCTCAGGCCCATCCGCGACGAGATGGGCATCGCGGGCGGAGTGCGCAACATCCCGTGGCTCTTCACCGCGACCTTCGTCGTGATGCTCGCGGCCGTGCCGGCGTTCGGCGCGCTCGTGGCGAAGCTCGCGCGGCGCGTGTTCATCCCGGTGGTCTATCACTTCTTCGTGGCGAACCTCGTGCTCTTCTGGGCGCTGCTCGAGTCCGGCGCCGATCGCGCGGCCGTCGCGCGCGTGTTCTTCGTGTGGGTGAGCGTCTTCAACCTCTTCGCGGTCTCGGTCTTCTGGTCGCTCATGGCGGACGTATTCACGAGCGAGCAGGGCAAGCGCCTCTTCGGGCTCATCGCCGCGGGCGGCTCCGCGGGCGCGCTTGCGGGCCCGCTCGTGACGGTCGGCCTCGCCGGGGCCATCGGTCCCACGCACCTGCTCATCGTGGCCGCGGTGCTCCTGGAAGGCGCCGTGCTTTGCGCACAGCAGCTGGAATTCGCTCCCGCGCGGAAGGGCGCGGATGCGGGCACGGCCAGGATCGGCGGAAGCCCCGTCGCCGGGATCCTCATGATCGCGCGCTCGCCGTATCTCGCGGGGATGGCTCTCTGGCTCTTCTGCCTTTCGCTCGCCGGAACGTTTCTCTACCTCGAGCAAGCGAACATCGTTTCGGCGGCCTCGCCGGACCCGGCCGTCCGCACGCGCATCTTCGCGACAATCGACCTCACCGTCGGCATCCTCACGATCCTCGTGCAGCTCACCGCGACGGGAAGGCTCCTCGAGCGTTTCGGCGTCGGCCGCGGCGCCGCGTTCCTGCCGCTCGTGTTCGCGGCGGGATTCGTCGTGCTCGCGTTCTCGCCGGTGCTCGCCGTCGTGGTCGCGTTCCAGGCGATCCAGCGCACGGCCAACTTCGCGTTGTCCAATCCGTCCTTCCAGCTCTTCTTCACGGTGCTCGGCCGCGAGGAGAAATACAAGGCGAAGAACGTGATCGACCTCGTGGTGTTCCGCGGCTCCGATGCCGTGTCGGGCTGGCTCTTCGCCGCGCTGCGCGGCCTGGGCCTCGAGATGGCGGCGCTCTCGCTCGCGGTGGTGCCGGTGATGGCCGGATGCGTCGCGCTCGCGCTTGCCCTGGGCCGCGCCCACGAGCGCCGCGCCGCGCGACAAGCTTCGTAACAGATAGTCCACAGTGGGGAGTGCACGCAGGGACTACGATGTTGTCGTAGTGAGTGCAATGGAAAGGAGGCTTCCATGAAAGTCCCGATCCTCGCGGCCCTCGCCGCCGCAACGCTCGCCGGCGCCCCGGCACTCGCGCAAATGCCCGGTGCGCCGCAGCATCCCGGAAACTTCCAGCGTCCCCCAGCCGCCGTGCATGCGCCTTCGCCGCGCCCGAGCTACGCCGTGCATCCCGGCGCGCGCGGCTTCGTCGGCGCTCCGCGGTGGCGCCATCCCGCGCGCCTGCCCGCGTACAACCACGGGCATGGGCACTTCCACTTCCAGTTCGCGGGCCATTCGTACATCGTTCTCGCCGGCCCGATCTACGTTGCGCCGTACTACACGTATCCCTACGTCTCGACGCCGTACTATCCGGCGAGCTTCTATGCGCCCGACGACACGAGCGCCGACGCGGGCTACTTCCTCTACTACTGCCCGAGCCCGCAGGGCTACTACCCCGACGTGACCGATTGCCCCTCGGGATGGTGGCAGACCGTGCCCGACGACGGCCCCGGAGGGTACCCGCCGTATTAGCTCGCAGTGCGATATGTTCGTCCCTTGCCTATCGCCGGCTTGGGGCGCAAGATTCCTCCACTACAAGGAGGGGGACGACAATGATCGACCGACGCCGCTTCATCGCCGGCATGGCGCTTCCGGCACTCGCATCGATTCCCGAGATCTCGTCGGCCGCCGGAAAATTCTGGCAGCCGGAGGAGCTCGCGCAAGGCACGGTCGATTCCGCCGTGCTCGAGGCCATTCCCGGAAAGCTTCCGCTCATCAAGCGCAGCTACCGGCCCCCGAACTTCGAGACGCCGATCGACTACTTCCGCGATCCGATCACGCGCAACGACGCATTCTTCGTGCGCTATCACCTCTCGGGGATTCCGCAGTCCATCGACGCGAAGGCCTGGCGCCTCAAGGTGGGCGGCGACGCGGCCGCGCATCCCTTCGAGCTCACGTTCGAGCAACTGAAGAAGGATTTCCATCCGGTCGAGATCACCGCCGTGTGCCAGTGCTCGGGCAACCGCCGCGGCATGTTCCAGCCGCACGTGCAGGGCGTGGAGTGGGGCATCGGCGCGATGGGCAACGCGCGCTGGACGGGCGTGAGGCTCAAGGACATCCTCGCGAAAGCGGGCGTGGGCGACAAGGCCGTGGAGATCCTCTTCAACGGCGCCGACGGCCCCGCGCTGCCGACCACCCCGGACTTCCAGAAGACAATCCCGGTGCAGCGGGCGATGGACGACAACACCATTGTCGCCTACGAGATGAACGGAAAACCGCTTCCACACTGGAACGGATTCCCCGCGCGCGTCATCGTGGCGGGTTGGACCGGCACGTACTGGATGAAGCACCTCACGAACATCGACGTGCGCAGCACGCCGCTCGCGAACTTCTGGATGGCGGCGGCCTACCGCGTCCCGGCCAAGCTCTTCATGAACGCCGATCCGTTCCCCACGCAGCTCGCCGAAGCGAACAAGCCCATCACGGACATCGTGGTGAACTCGCTCGTCACCTCGATCCATGACGGCGAGCACGTGAAGAAGGGCCAGATGGTGACCGTGGCCGGCGTGGCCTGGGACGGCGGCCGCGGCATCCGCGACGTGGAAGTCTCCGTGGATGGCGGGCGCTCCTGGGTCCTCGCGCAACTCGGCAAGGATCTCGGCAACTACTCGTTCCGCACCTTCGAGCACAAGTTCCGCGCCGAAGGCTCGCCCGTGGTGATGGTGCGCGCGTACAACAATCGCGGCGACACGCAGGTGGACAAGCTCATCTTCAATCCCGCGGGCTACCACCACAACGTGATCCCGCGCATCAAGCTGGAGGTGGCGTGATGAAGAAGATCCTCGCGCTCGCTTCGGTTGCCATGCTCGCGGCCGCCACGCTCGCCGTGGCGGGCGAGGACAAGGTGAAGCTCAAGGACGGCCCGGGCCTGGACAAGGTGCGCAACAACTGCGTCGCGTGCCACAGCCTCGACTACATCCCGCTGAATTCGCCTTTCCTCGACGCGAAAGGGTGGGAGGCGACGGTGACGAAGATGCAGAAGGCGTACGGCGCGCCCATCAAGCCGGAGGACACGGCGCCGATCGCGCAGTACCTCGCGGAGAACTACGGGAAGAAGTAGTTCATTGGGCCCCGGGCCAAGCCCGGGGTGACGCTGCGTGAGACAATCGGGGTTTTCCCCGATCGCCTCGTTCATGTTCCGTAACAAATACCTCGATTACTCCGAGCTCACGCAGCAACTCGCTGCGTGGGCCGGCGCGCATCCGCAATTCGTGAAGGTCTCCTCGCTCGGCAAGAGCGCGGAGGGCCGCGACATTCCGCTGCTCGTGGTCGGCCGCGATCCCGACAGCCACCGTCCCGCGATCTGGGTGGACGGCAACATGCACGCGACGGAGCTCTGCGGATCCAGCGTGGCCCTCGCGATCGCCGAAGACGTGATCGGCATCCACGCGGGCACCAATCCGCGCCGGCTTCCCGCCCACATGGCCGAGACGCTCCGCGATTCGCTCTTCTACGTGGTACCGCGCATCTCGCCCGACGGCGCCGAGGCGGTGCTGAAGAGCGGCCGCTACGTGCGCTCGTCTCCCATCGACGAGCGCCGGCACAAGGGGCACGCGTACTGGGAATCGAGCGACATCGACGGCAACGGCTTCATGGGCATCATGCGCGTGCGAAGCGACGACGGCGAGCTCGTGGCGCTCGAGGGTTTCCCGAACGTGCTGGTGCCGCGCGGGCCCGAGGATCCGCCGCCGTACTACAAGGTCTATCCCGAGGGGACGATCGCGAACTTCGACGGCCGTCGCATTCCCGATCCGTATTTCCTCTCGGACAACCAGTACGACTTCAACCGCAACTTCCCTTATTGCTGGGCGCCCGAGCACGAGCAGGAAGGCGCGGGCGACTATCCGGGCAGCGCGCCCGAGACGCGCGCCATCATGGACTTCGCCACGGCGCATCCGAACATCTTCGCGTGGCTGAACCTGCACACCTTCGGCGGCGTGCTGATCCGCCCGCTCGGCGACAAGAGCGACGACAAGATGGACCAGGGCGACCTCGCGGTCTATCGCCAGGTCGAGGCGTGGATGACGCAGTTCACGGGCTACCCCACGGTGAGCGGCTTCCACGAGTTCCTGTACGTGCCCGAGCGGCCGCTCAAGGGCGACATGACCGATTACGCGTACCACCAGAGGGGCGCGCTCGCCTACGTGATCGAGCTCTGGGACCTTTTCACGCAGCTGGGCATCGAGCGCAAGAAGCCTTTCGTCGACGTGTACGCCAAGCTCGAGCGCAAGGACTACCTCGCGCTCGCCAAGTGGGACCAGGAAGTGAACAAGGGCCGCATTTTCGGGCCGTGGAAGAAGGCGAAGCATCCGCAGCTTGGCGAGGTGGAGGTGGGCGGCTTCGACATGCGCGTGGGCATCTCGAACCCGCCGTACGAGAAGCTCGCGCAGGTGTGCGAGTCGCAGGCCTCGGCGTTCCTGCGCGTGGCCGCGCTCGTGCCGCGCGTGTCGGTGGAGGTCGCGCGGAAGGAAAAGGTGGGCGAGCTCACGCGCATCGAGCTTCGCATCGCCAACCGCGGCTATCTCGGCACCTATGGCCTGTCCTCGGCGAGGAAGCTTCCTTTCTCGGAGCCGCTGCGAGTCACGGCGCAGGGCGAGGGCGTGAAGCTCGTGGCGCCGTCGGAGTCGGTGATCGAAGTGGGCCACCTCGACGGCTGGGGCCAGGGCCTCTACGCCGGCGCCAACGTGTTCTTCCCGTGGACGCGCGGCAGCGTGAACGAGCGCTTCGTGACCCTCATGGCGCAGGGCAAGGGCCGCCTCGAGGTGAAGGTCTCGAGCGTGCGCGTGGGGCAATACACCGTGGCAATCGACATCCAGGAGGGCACATGAGATCCCGCATCGCCCTGGCCGCTTCGGCCGCGATCTTCCTCGGCGGTTGCGTCCACGCCGTCCATCAGGGCGGACGCTATGCCGAAGAAGCGGCGCGCCCGCACAAGAACCAGGTGGTGATCCAGGTGAGCGACGCCGATCCGGCGCGCTGGAACCTCGCGCTCAACAACGCGAAGAACCTGCAGTCGGACCTGGGCGCCGACAACGTCGAGATCGAGATCGTCGCGTACGGCCCGGGGCTCGCGATGCTGAAAGTGGGCTCGCCCGTGGCTCCCCGCATCGACGAGTCGGTTCTTTCCGGCATGACGGTCTCGGCCTGCGAGAACACCATGGCCAAGCAGAACGTGAAGCGCGGCGAGATCCTGCCCGGCGTCTCCTTCGTCCCCGCGGGCGTGGTCGAGATCATGCGCAAGCAGCAGCAGGGCTGGGCCTACGTTCGTCCCTAGCCGCGCGCGAATCCGAATCGCGCCTCGTGCGCGTCCAACCAACTCATGAATTCCATCGTCCATACCTCCATGAACCGAATCCGCACCCGCATCGTCCTCGTTCTCGCCTCGATCGCGCTCGCCGGCTCCTTCGCGCCGGCCCACGTCTTCGCCGACGCCACGGCCCCGAAGAAATTCCCCGTGCGCGATTTCTTCGCCAATCCCGAGCGCGCCTACTTTCGCCTCTCCGACGACGGCAAGACGCTGGGGTTCATGCAGCCCGTGGCCGAGGCCCCGGGGCAGCAGCGGCGCCTGAACGTCTTCGTGCAGCCGCTCGAGGGCAGCACGCCCGTGGGCGAGGCGCGCCAGCTCACGCACGAGACCGCGCGCGACATCAACATCTACTACTGGAAGGGCAGCGATCGCATCCTCTACACCAAGGACTTCGGCGGCGACGAGAACTTCCACGTGGTCGCCGTGGACGTGAAGACCGCGAAGATCACCGACCTCACGCCGTTCGACAAGGTGCGCGCGGAGATCGTCGACGACCTGCCCGACGATCCGTTCCATGTCCTCATCCAGCACAACAAGCGCAATCCCGAGGTGTTCGACGTCTTCCGCGTGGACGTGCGCACCGGCGAATCGGTGCTGGTCGCCGAGAACCCCGGCGACATCCTCGGCTGGCAGACCGACCACCACGGCCGGGTGCTCATGGCCGCGCGCACCAAGGGCCTCGACACGGAGCTGCTCTACCGCCCCAGCGAGAAGGCCGAGTTCAAGACCATCGCCACCACCGACTACAAGACGCGCCTCGATCCCGCGTTCTTCACCGACGACGAGCAGAAGGTCTACATGATCAGCAACCGCGGCCGCGACAAGACGGCGCTGGTGATGATGGATCCCAACAAGCCCCAGGCCGAGGCCGAGGAAGTGCTCTACCAGGATCCCGACGTGGACGTGGACGGCCCGTCGTGGTCCAACGCCCGCCGGCGCCTCACCATGGTCACGTACGCGCGCGAGAAGACGGTGCGCAAGTTCTTCGACCCGTACTACGAGAAGGTCTTCGCCGACATCGAGAAGAAGCTGCCGGGCATGGAGATCACGCTGCAGAACTCGACCAAGCCCGAGGACAAGTTCATCGTCGCCGCCGGCAACGACCGCACGCCGGGCGCGCGCTACATCTACGACGCGAAGGCCGACACCCTCACGAAGCTGGGCGACATCAACACGAAGATCCCCGAGGACGCGATGTCGTTCATGAAGCCGATCAACTACACCGCCCGCGACGGCCTCGCGATCCACGGCTACCTCACGCTGCCGCTGGGCCGGGAGCCGAAGAACCTCGCGTGCGTCGTGAACCCGCACGGCGGTCCGTGGGCGCGCGACACCTGGGGCTACAACCCCGAGGTGCAGTTCCTCGCCAACCGCGGCTACTGCGTGCTGCAGATGAACTTCCGCAGCTCCACGGGCTACGGGCGCAAGTTCTGGGAGGCGGGCTTCGGCCAGTGGGGCCTCAAGATGCAGGACGACATCACCGACGGCGTGAAGTGGCTCATCGCGCAGGGCATCGCCGATCCCAAGCGCGTCGGCATCTACGGCGGCAGCTATGGGGGATACGCGACGCTGGCGGGCGTGACGTTCACGCCGGACCTCTACGCGGCCGCGGTGGACTACGTGGGCGTGGCCAACATGTTCACGTTCATGAAGACCATCCCGCCCTACTGGAAGCCGCTCATGCCCAAGTTCTACGAGATGGTGGGCGATCCGGTGAAGGACAAGGCGCGGCTGGAGGCCACTTCGCCTGTGATGCATGCCGACCGCATCAAGACTCCGCTATTCGTGGCGCAAGGCGCGCGCGACCCGCGCGTCAACAAGGACGAGAGCGACCAGATGGTGGCGGCGCTGAAGAAGCGCGGCGTGGCCGTCGAGTACATGGTGAAGGACAACGAAGGCCACGGGTTCCGCAACGAGGAGAACCAGTTCGCGTTCTACGAGGCGATGGAGAAGTTCCTCGCGGCGCACATGGCGCCCTGACGAAAAACCGGGGCCTGGCCCCGGTTTTTCGCTTACCAGTGCCGGTGGTAGTAGGGGCCGTGGTAGTAGCGGGGGTACGGGCGGACCACCGGGCCGTAGTACGGCGCGCGGTAGTACACCGGGGCGGGGTAGTAGGCCGGCGCGTAGACTCGCGGCGCGGCGTACACCGGTGCCGGGGCATAAGCGTAGGGTGCGGGTGCATAGGCGTAAGGCGCGGGCGCGTACGCATAGGGCGCATAGCGGGGGCCGTAGTAGGGACCCGAACCGACCGCGGCGCCGAACACGGCGCCTACCGCCGCGCCGGGAGGTCCGCCCACGGCCGCGCCGATGGCCCCACCCACGATGGCACCGGCCACCGGATCGGCCGAAGCCCGGGCGGATATCCCCAGGGCCGCGATTCCCATCGCCGCCGTGGCGATCCAAAGGGTTGCCTTGCGCATGGCTCCTCCTCCTAAAATCACGGAATGTCCTCCTCCAACGCAAACGGCGCGCGGGCGTTGACACGCGCCCTCCGGGCCGCGGGCATCACCCGCATCTTCACCCTTTCGGGCAACCACATCATGCCGGTGTTCGACGCCGCGTTGGACGACGGCATCGAGCTCATCCACGTGCGCCACGAGGCCGCCGCGGTCCACATGGCCGACGCGTGGGCGCGCCTCACCGGGCAGCCGGGCATCGCCATGGTGACGGGCGGCCCGGGCCACGCGAACGCGGTGGGCGCGCTCTACACCGCGGCCATGGCCGAATCTGCCGTCGTGCTCCTCTCCGGTCACGCGCCGCGCCGCGAGTTGGGCATGGGCGCGTTCCAGGAGATGGCGCAGGGCGACATCGCCGCGCCCCTCGCGAAGGCGTCGTGGACAAACAAGTCCGCCGAGCTCATGGCATCCGACATGGCGCGCGCGCTCGCGATCGCGAAAGGCGGGCGGCCCGGCCCCGTGCACCTGAGCCTTCCCAGCGATTGCCTCGAGGCCGCGGTCGAAGCGGAGCGCAGCGAGCCCTTCGATGCGTCGCCGCCCGCGCCCGATTACGACGCGAGCGCGATCGTGGCGATGCTGCGCGGCGCGAAGCGCCCGCTCGTGCTCACGGGTCCCGCGACGCTCACGAAAGCGGGCCGCGCGCGCCTCGCCACGCTCGAGGCCGCGCTCGGCATTCCCGTCGTCGGAATGGAGAGCCCGCGCGGCATCGCCGATCCCAGCCTCGGCGCCTTTGCCGAGGCGCTCGCCCAGGCCGACCTCGTCGTGCTCGCCGGCAAGCGCCTCGACTTCACGCTCAGGTTCGGCAAGCCCCCGGCCTTCGCGGCGGGCGCTCGGCTGGTCGAGATCGCGGTGGATCGCGACGCCTTCGCGGCGATCGACGCACTCACGCGTGCCGCGCAAACGCAGCCTCCGGTGAAGAGCCAGTGGCTCTCCGAAGCTCGCGGCGCGATCGCCTACCGGCCCGCAGCGTGGAACCACGCGACCTCGGCGATTCCCGGGCGCATGCATCCGGTGCAGGCGTTGCGCCCGCTGCAGGCGATCCTCGATTCGCATCCCGACTCGGTGTTCGTTTCCGACGGCGGCGAGGTGGGGCAGTGGGCCCAGGCGTGCCTGGCGGCGCCCAATCGCGTGATCAACGGCGTCGCCGGCTCCATCGGCGCGGCGCTTCCGTTCGCGGTGGCCGCGCGGCTCGCGAGGCCCGGCGTGCCCGTGATCGCCGTGATGGGCGACGGCACATTCGGTTTCCATCCGGCGGAGATCGACACCGCAGTGCGTTACGGGCTTTCCTTCGTGGCCATCGTCGGCAACGACGCGCGCTGGAATGCCGAGTACCAGATCCAGCTTCGCGATTACGGTCCGGGGCGCACCGTCGGCACGGAGCTGCTCGCCACGCGCTACGACAAGGTCGCGGAAGGATTCGGCGGCCATGGCGAGCTGGTCACCGACCCCGCCCAGGTGCTCGCTGCCGCGCAACGCGCGATCGCATCGAACCTTCCGTCGGTGCTGAACGTGATGATCGACGGCGTCGCCGCTCCCGTGGTGAAGCGCTGATGGCGCGCCTTGCCGCGCTCCTCTTCGTCCTCGCGGCCGCGGGTTGCGCAAGCCTCGCGCCCCAGCCGGCGCGCGAGGTCGTGGGCTACTACCCCGCGTGGAAAGGCGTGTTCGAATTCGATCCCACGCGCCTGACCGTCGTGAACTACGCCTTCCTCGACATCTGCTGGGACGGAAGGCACGGCAACGGCGCGGTGGCACCGCTCGAGGAGTGCGCAGGCGAGAACGGATCGATCGTCCTCGGGCATCCGGCACTCGATGCGGCGAACCTGGAGGCGCTCGCGAAGGTAAAGCACGCCGATCCGGGGCTCAGGCTCGTGGCCTCCGTCGGCGGATGGAGCTGGTCCAACCGTTTCTCCGACATGGCGAGCGGGGACCGGTCGCGCGAGGCTTTCGTGTCGTCGGCGGTCCGATTCCTGCGCGACCACGACTTCGACGGCATCGACATCGACTGGGAGTATCCGGGCTCGATCGGCATCCCCTGCGCGGCGGGGCAAGCGACCTGCGACCGACCCGGCGACAAGCGAAGCTTCGCGGCGCTCGGGCGCGAGCTGCGCGCCGCGCTCGACCGGGCCGGCGCGTCCGACGGCAGGCACTATCTGTTCACGGTCGCGGCGGGCGCGGACGCGAAGTACGTGTTCGACGCCGACAAGAGCAGCGCGTGGCTCGCCGAGCTCGCCGCGAGCACCGACTGGATCAACCTCATGACGTACGACTATCACGGCACGTGGGAGCGGGCGGCGCTCTTCGTGGCGCCTTTGTCGCGCGACCCGGCCGATCCCGGCGGCGCGAACGTCGAGGCGAGCGTGGAGCTCTTCCTCGCGCAGGGCATCGCGCCGTCCCGGCTCGCGTTGGGCGTCCCGTTCTACGGGAAGGGCTGGTCCGGTTGCGCGCGGGGCGAAGTGCTCTACAAGCCGTGCAAGGCGCTCGCGCGCGAGGATCACGAGGCGACCTACGAGTTCGCCTACCTCGTAAGCGAAGGCTATCTCGTTCGCGATGCGGGCGGCCGGTTCACGGGCACCGGGCGCGGCTTCGAGCGCTATTGGAACGCGGCGGCGAAGGCGCCCTGGCTCTACGAACCGCGCTCGCGGGTATTCATCGCCTACGACGACGAGGCTTCAATCCGCGAGAAGGCGCGCTACGCGATGGCCAAGGGCCTGCGCGGGATGATGTACTGGGAGATATCCCAGGACAGCCGCGGCGTGCTGGCCGGCGTGGTCGCCGACGAGGTGCTGAGGAAGCCGCCGGGGGCGATGCGCTAGCCGTCCGCGATGACGCGGGCGAGCTTCTTGGATTCCTTCACGAGGCTCGTGAAGCGCGCCTTGCCGAAGGTCTTCGCGACGGCTTCCTGCGCGGCTTCCCACGCGGGCATCGCGAGCGCGAAGGCGTGGCGCCCCTTGGCGGTGGTGGAGACCAGGCGAAGCCGCGCGTCCTCTCCAGGCTGGATCTGCACGAGGCCCAGGGCCTCGAGGCCGGCCACGTTGCGCGACACCGTGGTCTTGTCCATCACCACGGCCTTGGCGATCTCGCTCATGGGCGTGGGTTCCATGGCCACGATGGGCCAGAGCACCGCGAGCTGGTTGGAGGTGAGCCCCGAAGCCTTGAGGTGCTCGTCGTACACGGCGGTGATGGCGCGCGTGGCCATGCGCAGGTTCCCGCAGATGCAGTCGAACCCGCGTTTACGGTACGTATCGAGGACCTTCTGGGACATGACTGAATGTTACCCCATTTTTGGTTGCACATACAACGAGATCGGGTGGCGGAAAGCGTGGGAAAGCCGACAAGCGGGGCCGGGCCGCGCCGGGCTAATATGCGGCCATTGAGCCAGGGGAGAGTTCGCATGGACCGATCACCCGGGGCGCGAAGCGAGCTTGCCGACCGGCTCGCCCGCGTGAACGACGAGATCAAGTCCTATCCGCAGCCCATCGCACGGTGCGACGCGCAGCTGGCGGGCCTGCTCGAGGAGCGCGACCGCATCCGCCGCGAGCTCGAGCGACTGGCCGCCGATGGCTGAAGCGGTGGCGATGCGGCGCATCGCCATCGTCGTCTTTCCGAACGCCCAGGTCCTGGACGTGGCCGGGCCCATGGAGATCATCCGCGGCGCGAACCTCGCCGTGCAGAAAGCCGCGCGGGGCGCGAAGCTCGCGTACGCGACCGAGATCGTGGCGCGCCGCGAAGGCGCCGTGCAGACCTCGTGCGGCCTTTCCATCGTCGCCACGCACTCCTTCCGCGACGCCCACCGCGACATCGACACGCTGATCGTCGCGGGCGGCATCGTCGAAGGCGCGGTCGCCGACGCGGACCTCGTGGCGTTCGTCCGCGCCCGCTCGGCCCGGGCGCGCCGCGTCGTGGCCATCGGCACGGGCGTCTTCGTGCTCGCGGTGGCGGGACTGCTCGAGGGCCGGCGCGCCACCACCCACTGGCGCGCGTGCAACGAGCTCGCGAAGGGATTCCCGGGGATCGAGGTCGATGCCGAACGCCTCTTCATCCGCGACGGGAAGTTCCACACCTCGGCCGGCGCGACCGCGGCGATCGACCAGACGCTCGCCCTCGTGCAGGAGGACCTCGGGCGCGACGTCGCCATGGCGGTGGCGCACCGCAAGGTCCTGTTCATGCGCCGCAGCGGCGAGGAGCGCCAGGTGAGCGCGCATCTCGCGGCGCAGATGGTGGGCCACGAGCGCATCGCGAAGCTGGTCTCGTGGATCCTCGCCAACCTCGCGCGCGACATCACCACGGACATGATCGCGGAGCAGGGCGCCATGAGCGAGCGCTCCATGTACCGGCTCTTCGTGCGCGAGGTCGGCATGCCGCCCGCGCGATTCATCGAGCAGGCGCGAGTGGACCTCGCCCGCCGGCTGCTCGAGGAAAGCGACATGCGAGTGGAGACAATCGCCCGGCGCTGCGGCCTGGGCAGCGAGGAACGCCTGCGGCGCGCCTTCCACCGGTCCTTCGGCATGAGCCCCCGCAACTACCAGGCAAGGCACCAGCAAGCCCCGGGAGCGTAGTATGGTGCGCACAACGCGGACCACCGTGGGAGCCGGCCAATGTACAAGCGCATCCTCCTGGCGTACGACGGATCGGAATCGGGGCAAAAGGCGCTGCTCGACTGCCGCGAGGTGGCGAGCTGGACCAAGTCGGAGCTCTTCCTCGTCGCGGTGATGCCGCCGCCGGCGGCCTTCATCGGGGGCGAGGGCGGGATCTACGACGCGGAGCGCGAGAAGGAAGAGGAGCAGGCTTACCGCGAGATCCTGGACGACGGCCTGAAGCGCCTCGGCGAGGCGGGGCATTCACCGAAGGGCGAGGTCCTCGTGGGCGACGCGGTCGACGAGATCGTCACCTACGGCAAGAAGGTGGGCGCCGACCTCATCGTGGTGGGCCACCGGCACCTCGAGGGCTGGGCGAGGCGCTGGTGGCGCGGATCCATCTCCAAGTCGCTCATCGAGCACGCCCACTGCAGCGTGCTGGTGGTCATCACCGGAGCGAAGTAGCCCCTTCTTCCACGTGCTCAGTGGTGGTGCCAGTACCCGTGCGAGTACGTGTAGTGCGGGTGGTACACCACGGGCGCCGGGCGCACCACGACGCGCGGGCCGTAGCCGTAGTACACGGGAGCCGGTGCCACGTACACGGGCGAAGGCGCTGCGTACACGGGTGCGGGCTCGGCATAGGCGGGCTCGGGCGCCGGGCCGTAGTAAGCGGGCCCCGTGCTCGCGCCGATCGCGGTGCCGATGATGGCGCCTGCAGCCGCGCCGATGGCGCCGCCGTTGTGCTGCCCCGTGTTGTGTCCGATGACGGCGCCGATGCCGCTGCCGATGATCGCGCCCAGCAGGGGATCGGCCGAGGCGTTCATCGACATCGTCGCCGTCGCGAGACCGGCCACCATCGTTGCGATCACCAGGGGTTTGCGTGTCATGCGAGTCTCCTTGTCGTCGTTTCGGGTGTTCCTGTTCCCTGAAACGCGCGACAGGTCGCCCGGTGGTCAGCGCTTACAGATTGTTACCCCTAAGGAGAAAAATAAATGTGGGACAGACCCCGGTTCATTTCTTCAGCGGGCGCGAGATCGCGGCGACGTCGTCGGCGGACGGAAGCTGCGGGCGGTCGCGGTCGGAGGCGACCATGCAGAGGAAACCAAGGGGTTCGTCGGACGCGGCGCGGAACTGGTGCCACGTCATCGGCGGCACGCGCACGAGGTCGTGCAGCCCGATGTCCCACGCCTTGTCGCCGACGAGGCACTGCCCGTGGCCGCGGATCACCATCA
>DATJVS010000176.1:0-9041 GCA_035501715.1 Usitatibacter sp. | reverse complement strand
TTACGTTCGCGTCACTCGAAGCACTTCGTCGAGCGACGTCTCGCCCTGGCGGACCCAGCGAAGGCCGTCGTCGCGAAGGCGGGTCATGCCGTGGCGCACCGCGTATTCGCGAAGCTCGCTCTCGGCCACGCCGTCGTGGATGCGGTGGCGAAGCTCGTCGTCGGCCACCAGCAGCTCGTGGATGCCGGTGCGCCCGCGGTAGCCGGAGAAGTTGCACGCGCCGCAGCCCACGGCGCGATAGAGGCGCTCGGGCACGTTGTTGCCGAAGACGCCGCGTTCCGCTTCGCCCGGCTCGTACGGCACCTTGCACTCGGGGCAGAGCTTGCGCACGAGGCGCTGCGCGAGCACGCCGTTCAGCGTGGAGGCGAGCAGGTACGGCTCGATGCCCATGTCGATGAGGCGCGTGACTGCGCCGGGCGCGTCGTTGGTGTGCAGCGTGGCGAGCACGAGGTGGCCGGTGAGCGAGGCCTGCACCGCGATCTGCGCGGTCTCCAGGTCGCGGATCTCGCCGATCATCACGATGTCCGGGTCCTGGCGCAGGATTGCGCGAAGCGCCCGCGCGAAAGTCATCTCGATGCGCGGATTCACCTGCGTCTGCCCGACGCCGTCCAGCTCGTACTCGATCGGGTCCTCGACGGTGAGGATGTTGCGCGTCTTGCGGTCGAGGCGCGAGAGCGCCGAGTAGAGCGTCGTGGTCTTGCCTGAGCCCGTGGGCCCGGTCACGAGGAAGATGCCGTGGGGCTCGTGGATCAGCTCGTCGATCCGGTCGCGCGCGCCGGGCGCCATGCCGAGCGCATCGAGCGTGAGGCGGTTGGCCTGCTTGTCGAGAAGGCGCAGCACCACGCGCTCGCCGCTGCCGGTGGGAATGGTGGAGACGCGCACGTCGATGGGACGGCCCGCGATGCGAAGGGCGATGCGCCCGTCCTGCGGCAGGCGCTTTTCCGCGATGTCGAGGGAAGCCATCACCTTGATGCGCGACACCATCGCCGGATGCAGGCCGCGCCGCGGCTCGACCACGTCGCGAAGCGCGCCGTCCACGCGGAAGCGCACGAGCGCGCGCGACTCGAAGATCTCCAGGTGGACGTCGGAAGCGCCTTCGCGAACGGCCTGCGTGAGCAGCGCGTTGATGAGGCGGATGATGGGCGCGTCGTTCTCGGCTTCCAGCAGGTCCGCGACTTCCGGCAATTGCTCCGTGAGCTTCGCGAGGTCCACCGACTCGCCGATGTCGTCCACGATCGTCTCGGCCGCCGACGGCTCGCGCGTGTAGGCGAGGGCGAGGCAGTGCTCGAACTCCTCGGGCGTGAGGAGCACCTCGCGCAAGGGCTTCCCCGCCATGCGGCGCACTTCGGCGAGCGTGGAGGCCTGCGGATACGGGCGGATCCACACCTCCAGCGTGCCCGCCACGACGCGCGCGGCGATCACGCCCTTCGACTTGGCGAAGGGATACGGCAGCAGCCTCGCCGCCTGCGGATCGAGGTCCTGGGGATTCACGGTGCGTTCGAGGGGAGCGGTCATTTGCCGATGAGCTGCTTGTCCTTGGTCTCGTCCATGGGCGGCAGCTTCACCGCCGGTTCGGCCGGCAGCACCCAGTTGGCCGGAAGCTTGGTCTCTTCCTGGAGGTTGCGGATGTACTCGTAGCGGTCGGTGGTGAGGCTCTTCGCGCCGTCCGCGGTCTTCAGCACCACGGGGCGCAGGAACACCATGAGGTTGGTGCGCTTGCGGCTGCGCGACTCGTACTTGAAGAGCGAGCCGATCACGGGAATGTTGCCCAGGAACGGGACCTTGTCGATATTGGTCTCCTTGTCGTCCTGGATCAAGCCGCCCAGCACCACGATCTGCCCGTCGTCGCACAGGACCGTGGACTCGAGCGAGCGCTTGTTGGTGATGATGTCGGCCGACTGCACCAGCGTCTTGTCCGTGGTGACGGACGACACTTCCTCGAAGATGGTGAGCTTCACCGTGCCCGCCTCGGTGATCTGCGGCCGCACCTTGAGGGTGAGGCCCACGTCCTTGCGCTCGATGGTCTGGAAGGGCGTGGTGGAGCTGCCGGCCGTGGGCGTGTAGCTGCCGGTGATGAAGGGCACGTTCTGCCCCACGAGCAGCTTCGCCTCCTCGTTGTCGAGCGTGAGGATGTTGGGCGTCGAGAGCACGTTGGCGCTGTTGTCGCCCTCGAAGGCGCGGGCGAGCACCTGGAGGTTGGCCACCGTGAGGAACGTTCCGTCGGCCTGCGGGACCGTGATGGTGCCGTTCACGAGGCCGAGGTTCAGGCCCGGCCCCAGCTGCGTGAGGTTCGCGAGCGATCCGAGGATGCCCGTGGCGCCGAGGATGTTGGAACCGGTCGCGCCCGAGGGGCTCGTCGAGAAGTTGGTGCCGCCGATGGCGCCCTGGCCGTTGCGGCCGAGGTTCGTGAGCCCCTGCCACTGCACGCCGAATTCCGAGGCGCGGTTGAGCGAGATCTCCACCACGAGCGCCTCGACGTAGACCTGCGCACGGCGCTCGTCCAGCTTGTCGATCACGGCGCGCAGGTTCCGGTACACGGGCTCGGGCGCGGTGATGATGACGGAGTTGGTGGGAGAGTAGGGCTGGATCGAGGAAGCCACCGGCGCGCTTTGCGCGGGCGGCGCCGTCGAAGATCCGGGAGTGCTGGCTCCCGGCGCGGAGGGCGGCGCGCTGGGCGTGGAAGAGCGCGTGGACGCTTCGCCGCCCGCGAGCAGCGCGCGCAGCGTCTCGGCGATCTTTCCGGCCTCGGCGTTGCGAAGCGGCACCACGAAGATGTTGCCCGCGCCGGCGCCGGGCGTGTCCAGGCTCGCGGCGAGCGTCTTCACGCGCGTCATGAGCGCCGGGTTGTCGGCACGCAGGATGAGGCTGTTGGTGCGCGGGTCCACGGCGATCGACACCTTCGCGGGCTGCCCGGGCGTCGTGGGATTCGTGCTGGTCTCGGGGATCACGCGCTGCAGGATCTGCGCGATGTCGATGGCCGAAGCGTTCGCGAGCCGGATCACCTGCACGTCGCCCGCGGTGGGAAGGTCGATGGCGCGGACGATGCGCTCGATCTTGCGCACGTTCTCCGCGTAGTCGGTGATGATGATCGCGTTGTTCGGCGGGTACGCGCCGATGAAGTTGTTCGCGGTCACGAGCGGGCGAAGCACCGGCACCAGCTGCACCGCCGACTCGTTCTGCAGCACGAAGACCTGCGTGACGACGCGGTCGCCCGAGGCCTTCGCGGCCTGCTCGCCCACGGGGCCCGCGCTCGCCTTGGCCTCGGCTTCGGGAATGATCTTCACGAAGCTGCCTTCCTCGACGGCGGCGAAGCCCTGCACGCGCAGCGCAGAGAGGAAGATCTGGTAGAGCAGCTCCTTCGAGACGGGCTTGTCGGAGACGATGTTCACCGTGCCCGTCACGCGCGGATCGATGATGAAGTTGCGGCCGGTGTGCTGGCCCACCGTCTTGATCACCGACTGGATGTCGGCGTTGACGAAGTTGACGGTGACGAGGTCGTCGGTGTTCGACGACGGCAGCGGCGCCGCGGGCTGCGCGGCCGCGCCCGGCGCCGGCGATTGCGCGATCGCGGGCCAGGAAAGCCCTGCCGCCGCGGCGAGAGCGGCGTGAGCGAGGGTGCGCCGGACACTTCGAAACGTTGTCACGTAGTGTGGCTTCTGCATTGATTTAACGGGCATTGTAAGACGAAAACGGAGCGCCGACCCCATTTTCGGAAGGCAGGTCAGTGGCTACTGACAGTTTCGGCAGGAAAAACGAATTCTAAGGCGGGTTTATGGCTGAATTGCGTAGGAAAGCTGGACAGTCGTTGCGCCGCGTTGCACGTCGGCCTGGATGAGTGAAGTCGTCGCGAACTGCTGGTAGAGGCGGGCGAGGTCGCCCGTCGAGAGCACGGGCTGCCCGTTCAGTCGCTTGATCACGTCGCCGGGCTTCAATCCCAGCTTCTGCGCGAGGCTTCCGTCGGGCGCGGCATCCATGCGCACGCCGCCGCCGGGCGGCACGCCGATGGCGCCGAGATACGAGAGCTGGTTCGGGTCGCGCAGCGCGTTGTCGAGCTCCTTGCGCGAGAGCGTGAAGTTGTTCTCGCCGCTGCGCGCCACGTTGATCCTGAATCCGCCGTTTCGCGCCGCGCCCGGCCCGCCCCTCGCGGCCGCGCTGCTGCGCGGCAGCTCGAGGTCGATGCGCTCGCGCACGCCCGAGCGCGAGACCACCACGTACTCCGGCTTCACCTCCGCGAGCCTCACGCCCTGCTGCACGTCGTGGTCCACCATCACCGTGATGTCGCGGCCCGATCCGGTGGAGAAGATCGCCGAGGCCATGGGCCCCGAGTACGGCGCGATCACGCCCTTGAGCCTCAGGCTCCCCGAGGTGGCCATGGGCGTGTCGGGAGCGGCGGCGCCGAAGAGGCGCGCGATGGCCGCGAGGTTCACGCCGCCGGCTTCGTCCCGGGATGCGGCCGCCGTCGAGGGCGCGAGGAAGACCCAGGTCCAGTGGGCGAGCTGGTACGCGAGCACGAGCACCAGCGCCACGACCGCGATCGTGCCGAAGGCGCCCTCGGGCCGGGCTTGCGGGGACTGGGGAGCGGTGGCCATGCCGCGATGTTATCGCGCTAACGCTTCGGTGCGCGCGCGAGGTCGATGTCGAGGTAGCGCCAGGGCTCGCGCGCGAAGGGGTGCTTCTTGTAGTTGAGCAGCCACGGCTGGATCAGGATGTTCTGGGCCTTGAACGTCTCCACCCGCCACGGCGCGTACACCATCACGATCTTCATCATCCGTTCATAGAGGGCCGCGCGCTCGGGCCCCAGGGGCAGGCGCTTCGCGCGCTCGTAGAGCTCGTTGTATTCCGGAAGGTCGAACATGGCGTAGTTGGCCTGCTCGAGGGATCCCTTCCAGAAGAGCTGCAGGAAGTTCTCCGCATCGGGATAGTCGGCGATCCATCCATAGCTGAACGACTGCACGCGGCCCACGCGCGCCTGCTTGCGCAGCTCCGGCAGCTTCTCCACCTTGCCGAACGTCATGCGGATGCCGATGCCGTCCATGGACTTCTTCCACAGCTCGTTCCTCTGGCGCTCGCGCTGCGTCGGGATCGATGCGTGGTCGATCACGAGCGGCGTGCCGTCGGGGTTCTCCCGGTAGCCGTCGCCGTCGCGGTCCACGTAGCCGTACATGTCGAGGAGCGCCTTCGCCTTCGCGGGGTCGTACTCGAGCGTCGGGCTCGAGAAGGCGGGGTCGTAGCCGAACACCGAGGGCGGGAAGAGCGACGTCGCGCGCGTCGACTGGTGCTTGTCGAGGATCGAGACCTGCTCGTCGATGCGGTAACCGAGGCTGATCGCGCGGCGCAGCGCGATCCGTTCGGGCGTGTATCCGCCCAGGGGATTGGGCTTGCCGTCGATCGTCGCGTTCATGTTGAACGTCGTGTAGGTGATGTAGGCGATCTCGTCGGGCGTGCTGGTCATGCCGCGCTTGCGCAGGTTGGGCGCCAGCTCGCCGTTGGGCATCGCGAGCTCGGCGAACTCCTCGGGCAGCGGCCGGATGTAGTCGTGCTCGCCGTTCAGGAACGCGAGCCAGCGCGGCTGCGCCTCGTCGATCATGTAGATCTCGATGCGCCCGACGATCGGGATGCGCTTGCCCTCCAGGCGCGCGAGGATCTGCCGCGAAAGCGGATCGTCGTGGCCCACGGAGTCGAAGTGCTCCTCGCGGTAGCCGGGATTGGCCTCGAGCACCACGAGCGAGCCGCGCACCCAGCGCTTGAGGAAGAAGGGGCCGGTGCCCACCGGGTGCGACGAGAAGTCGTCGCCGTAGTACTCCGCGACTTCCCGCGCCACCGCGCCCGTGGCGGGCATCGCGAGCGCGTGGACGAATCCGAAATCGGTGTTCTCGAGCTCGATGCGCAGCGTGTAGCGGTCGAGCGCGCGCAGGCCCTCGAGCGGCTTGTCGTAGTCGAGCCTGTTGGTCCTCTTCGACTCGGCGGCCCACGCCGCGCCGCCCTTGATCTTGCCTTCGACGAGCCAGAGCCACTGGCTCTTGATGCGCGGATCGTAGAGGCGCTCGATTGAATAGACGTAGTCCTGCGCGGTGAGCTCGCGCTTCACGCCCTTGAACGCGGGATCGGGCGTGAAGTAGATGCCGGGCTTCACCTTCACGGTGAAGACGCGCCCGTCGGCGCTCACGTCGGGCATCGCGGCGGCCGTCCGCGGCACGAGCTTCGCGGGCCGCGCGAGGTAGTCGTACTGCAGCAGCGGATCGAAGATCTCGTTGGTGAGCGAGTCGCTGCCCTCGTCGCTGTCCGATTGGGGATCCATCCGGTTCTCGGAGCTCGTGAACGCCGTGCGCACGACCTTGCGCATGTCGGCCGCCTGCGCCGTCGCGAGGAACGCCGCGGCGGCGAGGCATGCGATGAATCGCGTCACGGCCTCAGTGCAGCGTGTGCGGAGGCGGCGCCTCTTCGCGCGCCTGGGCCTGGGCTTCGGCCGACACGTTGGCGTGGTGCATCGCCATGCGCCAGCCGCCCTCGGTGAGCACGAAGACGTTGGTCGCGAAGATGGAGGTCACCGGCGCGTTCTCGCCCGGCGGCGCCACGAGCTCCACGACGTTGTGCACGGCGAGCGACTGGCCGTCGAAGGAGCGATGCTCGGTGGTGCGCACGCGAAGCTGCGCGCCGCCGGCGAAGATCTGCACCCAGCTCTCGCGCACCGCCTCGAAGCCCACGAGGCGCGGGCCCTGGGGATGGATGCACACCACGTCGTCGGCCTCGGCCCACACCGCCATCATCGCGGCGAGGTCGGCGCGCTCGAACGCGTCGTAGAACGCGGTCTCGGCATCGTCGGGCGTGGGGAAGAGCTTCGCTCGGGCGCGGGGCATGGCGCCCGCATTCTACTCTGCGGCGGCGGGCCCCGAAGAGCCGAAGGGCGGGCGCGCGACCCACAGCAGCGGGATCAGCGCGAGGAAGATCCACGCGGCGGCCCACGACAGGTCCGAGGTCGCCATGGAGTAGGCCTGCCCGCCGATGGTGCGGTCGATGGCCGCGAGCGCGGCGGTGGGATCGCTCGTGGGCAGCTGCGAAAGGTACTGCGTCGTGGCCGGGCTGAAAGCGGTGATCTGCTCGGTGAGCTGCGCGTGGTGCAGCGCCTCGCGCCGCTCCCAGAGCGTGGTGGCGATGGACGTGCCCGCGCCGCCCGCGAGGATGCGCAGGAAGTTGTACAGGCCCGAGGCGCTCGCGATCTGCTCCACCGGCATGCCCGAAAGCGCGATGCTCGTGAGCGGCACGAAGAAGAGCGCCACCGCCACGCCCTGCACCAGCTGCGGGAGCGCGAGCGAGAAGAAATCCGCGCCGGGCTCGAAGTGCGCGCGCATGAAGGCGGTCAGCCCGAAGATCGCGAAGCCCACGGAGGCGAGCATGCGCGGATCGAGCCGGTTGATGTTCCTGCCGATGATCGGCGTGACGAAGATCGCGAGCACTCCCGTGGGCGCCATCACCAGGCCCGCCCACGTCGGCGTGTACGACATCTGCGTCTGCAGCCACAGCGGCAGCAGCACGACGGTGCCGAAGAAGAGCATGTAGGCGAGGCTCACGGCGATGGCCGAGGCGGCGAAGTTGCGGTTCTGGAAGAGGTGCAGGTCCACCACCGGGTGCTCCTCGGTGAGCTCCCACGCGATGAGCAGCGACAGGCACAGCGCCGCCACGATGGCGAGCGTGACGATGGTGCTGGAGTGGAACCAGTCGAGCTCGCCGCCCTTGTCGAGCATGATCTGCAGGCTCCCCACGCCGATGGCGAGGAGCGCCAGGCCCACCGCGTCGATGGGCAGCTTCACGATCTTGCTCTCGCGCTCCTTCATGCGCATCCAGATCACGTACATGCAGATGATCCCGATGGGCACGTTGATGTAGAAGATCCACGGCCAGCGCAGGTTGTCGGTGATCCAGCCGCCCAGGATCGGGCCCATCACGGGGGCGACGAGCGTGGTGAGCGCCCAGATCGAAAGCCCCATGCCGCGCTTTTCCGGGGGATAGATGCCCAGGAGCAGCGTCTGCGACAGCGGCATCATCGGGCCGGCCACGGCGCCTTGCATCACGCGGAAGAAGAGGAGCATCGGCATGCTGGTCGAGATGCCGCAGCCGAAGGACGCGATCGAGAAGAGCAGCATCGAGAGCACGAAGAGCTTCACTTCGCCCACGCGCCGCGCGAGCCAGCCGGTGAGCGGAACCGCGATCGCGTTGCTCACCGCGAACGAGGTGATGACCCACGTGCCCTGCGAAGGCGAGACGCCCAGCTCTCCGGAGATGCCGGGGATCGAGACGTTGGCGATCGAGGTGTCCAGCACCACCATGAAGCTCGCCGCGGCGAGCGCCACGGTGAGCAGCCAGCGGTCGGCGCCCTCGACGGGCTTGCCGTACACGGTCAGGTTCCCGAGTAGGCGGCCGGGCGGACGCCCGAGTCGCGGCGGTTGGCGAGGTGCGCGGTCGAGGCGGGCGTGCCGCTCGTGTTGGCGCGCACGATCTTCGTGATGAGCGCCTCGGCATCGCGCGCGTCCGCATCGAACACGGGCGTCGAGTACGCGGGCGCGGAGCGGGGCACCGTGGCGATGACGGGGCCGCTGCGGTCGTGGATGTCGACGGTGGCTTCCATGGAAAGGCCGATGCGAAGGGGATGCGCCTTCAGCTGCTCCGGATCGATCTCGACGCGCACGGGAACGCGCTGCACCACCTTGATCCAGTTGCCCGTCGCGTTCTGCGCGGGCAGCAGCGAGAATGCGGCGCCGGTTCCCGCGTCGAGGCCGACCACCTTGCCGTCGTACTCGACCTTGCTGCCGTACACGTCGCTCGTGAGCCGCACGGGCTGGCCGATGTGGATGTTGGCGAGCTGCGCTTCCTTGAAATTGGCGTTCACCCACATCTGGTCGGTGGGAATGATCGCCATGAGCGGCGTGCCGGGCGTGGCGCGCTGCCCGAGCTGGACGCTGCGCTTGGTGACGATGCCGTTCACCGGCGCGATCACCTTCGTGCGGCTGTAGGCGAGGTAGGCCTCGCGCACCTTCGCGGCGGCG